>NZ_JBHTKR010000007.1:0-211360 GCF_042678485.1 Seohaeicola saemankumensis
GAGACAAAATCAACCAGGCGCGCCTAAATCACTAAGCGCATCCCGCCCAACTTGTCCCCAAATTCTAACCCAGGATCTCCCTCAGAAGCACCGCTCCGTCGTTCCGTCCCGGTCTGGCAACCCATCACTGCGTCGCCGTGAGGGGCTATTTAGTGATAACCGATTCCGGCCGCAAGAGGAAAATCGACGAATTGCAAAAATCCGATGACAAAAGCGGATGGATGCCTGTTACGACAGCGCCAAGCCCCCTGTTCCATTGGGGCCTGGCTATCCCGCCGACAATATATACTTTGCCTTGCCCCCGCGACGCGGACCGATGCGGTTGACCGCGGCATGACCTTTATGGCGGCGCAAAGGCCCGAGTCGCGCTGCGGATCGGGGAATCGCGCCACAGGCATGGTAATCGCGAGTCGCGCCACAGGGATTTTGCCGCGATTCTGCTGGCGAGTCGCACCGGGGTCGCAAGGCAAGACGCGCAGCGCCCTCTTTCGACAAGGTCAGACCTGCCCGCTCCTATGCGATCATGGGCCGAAAACGGGGCGAATTGCGCGGGTTTCGGCAGGTTCCCGCAGGGCTGCGCACAGAAATCAGGCAATGGCCCGCTGTTTGCTTTCGAATCGAACGGATTGGGCTGCAATGCCGCTTGCTTTGGAATATGCCCGACACATATAAGCCCGGCGAATGCGCGCCGGTTTTCGGTACCGTAAACCTTCAGGTTTGAACAAAAAATGTCTGACTTCGGTCTTTCGTCCACCTCACGCACACGTCGACACTTTCTTGCGGCCACAGCCGCATTGGCCTGCACCTTTCCGCTGCGCCTTCATGCACAGGATAATGCGGCGTCCGCACAGCCTGCGCCACAGCCCTTTTCCTTCGATTTACTGGCCGAGGAAATGCGCGCCCTTTCGCAGGGCCCGCATCAGCCTGCCGAACCCGTGGGCGGTTTCCTGGCCGAGCTGGATTATGACGACTACCGCCTGGTGCGGTTCCGTCCCGACCGGATGCGCTGGTCCAGCGAGACAAGCACGCTTGCGCTTGCGGCCTTCCCGATGGGCTGGCTCTTCAAGGAACCCGTGATCCTATATGAAGTGGCTGACGGCAACGCGACCGAGATGCGCTTTACCACCGAGGATTTCGAATACCTCAACGATCTGGGGTCACGCATTCCCCCGCTGACCGACATGCCCGGCGTGGCCGGCTTCCGGCTGCATCATCCGCTGAACCGTCCCGATGTCATGGACGAGCTGGTGGCTTTTGTCGGCGCCAGCTATTTCCGCGCATTGGGTCGCGGCTCCGCCTACGGGCTTTCGGCGCGCGGGCTGGCGCTGAACACCGCCACCGCAACCGGAGAAGAATTTCCCCGTTTCTCGCGCTTCTATATGGAGCGTGGAACCGGCGCAGGCGTGATCACCGTCTATGCGACGTTGCAAAGCCCCAGCGTGACCGGGGCTTACCGCTTCGTGTTCTTTCCCGGCGCCACCACCACCATCGACGTGACCGCACGGCTTTTCTTCCGCGAGGATGTCGAGGAACTGGGCATCGCGCCCCTGACCTCGATGTATCTCTACTCGGAAAAGAACCATATGCAGTTCGACGATTTCCGCCCCAAGGTGCATGACAGCGACGGGCTGCGGATCCTGCGCGCCGATGGCGAGGCGATCTGGCGGCCGCTGAACAACCCGCCGCGCCTGTCGGGCAGCTATTTCCCCGAAACCTCGCCCCGCCGCTTCGGCCTGCATCAGCGCGAGCGTGATTTCGAGCAGTTCCAGGATACAGAGGCAAATTACCATCGCCGCCCCTCGCTGGATATCGAACCCGTCGGCGACTGGGGTCCCGGCCATGTGCGCCTGGTCGAAATCCCGTCCGACCTGGAAGCGAATGACAATATCGTCGCCTATTGGGTGCCCGAGGCCCCTGCCCGTGCCGGTGACGCGCGTGAATTCGCCTATCGGATGCATTGGGGGGACCTGCCGCTTGATCCCGCCGACCCGATCGCCCATGTCGAAGTGACACGCGCCGGTCATGGTGGCGTGGCCGGCGTCGAGCTGCAGGACAATATGCGGAAATTCGTCGTTGATTTCCGGGGCGGCTTTCTGGACCAGCTTGGGCCGGATGCCGAAATCGCACCGGTCGTCACCGTGTCAAACGGCGAAGTGCTCAGCAGCGTGTTGCAACGGGTGCCGCAGACCGGCGTCTGGCGTCTGTTTCTGGACCTTGGCGCCGAGGATGACGCGGTGGTCGAGATGTCTGCCCATCTGGCGGGCTATGGGCGCAAACTGACGGAAAACTGGCTTTATCAGTGGATCAACGCAAGATGAACGACCTATCCGGCATGTTCCTGACAGATCCCGAAACCGTGGCGCTTGCGCCGTCGGCGCCGCCCGATGCGCCCATGGCGATGCCGACGCAGATTCTGGAACAGCCGCCGCGCCGCATCCTGCCGATGCTGCTGGCGGCCTTTCGCCCGGCCCGGCGCCCCTCTCGCGAGGTCTGAGACGTGACTGCGCCCTCCGACTGGCGGGTGGGACTGATCAGGATGGGCCTTCTGAGCGCCAGCATCCTGATCGGCTGCGGCGGGTTCGTGCTGTTTCTGCGCTATGGGGCAGCCGATGGCCTTGACCTGATGGATGTGCTGCGGGCCGGCCTGATCCTGGTTTCGACCTTCTGGCTGGCCTGGGGTGCGGTGCAAGCCTTTGCCGGGCTGACCACGCGGCCGCCAAGGCCCGCGCGGCATGATGGCCCGCTGACGTCGCGCTGCGTGATCCTTGTGCCGGTCTATAATGAAGATCCCGCCGGAACCTTTCCGCGCATCGCGGCCATGGAGGCGTCATTGCAGCGCACCGGCCATGCCGATCATTTCGATTTCGCGATCCTGTCCGACACCCGCGACGAGGCGACCGCCGAGGCCGAGCGCAAGGGTGTCCTGCGCCTGCTGGAACTGACCCGCGCGCAGGGGCGGATCTTCTACCGCCGGCGCGAGAGCAATCGCGGGCGCAAGGCCGGCAATATCGAGGATTTCATCACCCGTTCGGGGGCCGCCTATGATCTTGCCGTTATCCTGGATGCCGACAGCCTGATGGAAGGCGACACCCTGGTCGAGATGGTCCGCAGAATGGAGGCCGATCCAAAGCTGGGGTTGCTGCAGACCTTGCCGCAGATCGTCAATTCCCGTTCGCGGTTCAGCCGTATCCAGCAGTTTGCCGCCGCCTTCTATTCGCCTGTCTTCTGCCGTGGCCTTGCAATGATGCAGGGACGCACCGGCCCGTTCTGGGGCCACAATGCCATCGTCCGCGTGCGCGCATTCGCGGAAAGCTGCGGCTTGCCCGAACTTTCTGGCCCGCCCCCTTTCGGCGGCCATATCCTCAGCCATGATTATGTCGAGGCAGCGCTTCTGTCGCGGGCAGGCTGGACCGTCCGTGTCGATGACGACCTCACCGGCAGCTTCGAGGAAGGCCCCGAAAACATGGTGCTGCATGCCAAGCGCGATCGCCGCTGGTGCCAGGGCAATCTTCAGCATGCGCGGCTTCTGGCGGCGCCCGACCTGAAACTCTGGAGCCGCTTTGTCTTCGTGCAAGGCATTCTGGCCTATCTTTCGCCCGTGATCTGGCTGGCCTTTCTGCTTTGTTCCATCGCAGCGCCGCTGTTCGTTCCACCCGTCAACTATTTCCCCATCGAAGGCTGGCGCTGGCCGGTGATCCCGGTATCGCAGGCCTCGCAGGCGATAGCGCTGGCGATCTGCATCGTCGGCCTTCTGTTTCTGCCCAAGCTTCTGATCCTTGTGGACGCGGCCCTGCGCCAGCGCGCCTCGGGGTTCGGCGGCAGCATGGCGGCGGCGCGTTCGGTCGGGGCGGAACTGGCCTTTTCGGCGCTGTCGGCCCCGGTCTTCTTGATGTTCAACACCCGGTCCGTGATGCAGGTGCTGTCCGGTGTCGATGGCGGCTGGCCCGCGCAGGCGCGCGGTGACGGGCGCATGACGCTGGCAGAGGCATGGCAGGCCAGCAGCTGGATCGTCTTTGGCGGCCTGCTGGGCGGGGCGCTGGCCTTCGTGTTGTCGCCCGCCCTGCTGCCGTGGCTCGCGCCGGTGCTGGTGCCGATGCTGTTGGCCCCCGCGATCATCGCCTGGTCTTCGGCCCCCTCGCACAGCGCCTTGTTCCATGTCCCGACCGAGGGGACGATCCCGGATATCCTGCAACTGGACGCATCATTCCGTCGGGCGTGGGCCTTGCCGCAGCCGAGCAGCCGGACCACCGCAGCCTGACCGCTCCGGCGTGACGGGCGCCGCATTCGTGCCGCTGCGTGACCGCATGATTGCGCTTGCAAGTTCACGGGCTTGCGCCCCACTCTGCTCGCCGACCCTGCAACACGGAAAGGACACAGCAGATGGACAAGGCAACCCATGACAAGGGCATGAAGATCCGCCGCGCAACCCTGGGCGATGCCTATGTGGACCGCGCCGTGGCCAATATGGACGATTTCACCCGCGAATTGCAGGAACTCGTCACCACCTATTGCTGGGGCGAGATCTGGGGCCGCGACGGTCTGGATCGCAAGACGCGCTCGACCATCAACCTGGCGATGCTGGCGGCGCTGAACCGGCCGCACGAGCTGGGCGCGCATGTGCGCGGCGCCATCAACAACGGCCTTTCCCCGGACGAGATCAAGGAAGTGCTGCTGCAGGTCGGCATCTATTGCGGTGTGCCCGCGATGATCGACAGCTTCCGCGTGGCGCGCGGCGTGCTGGACGACATGCGCGCCGAAGGCACGCTGGATCAGGCCCCCAAAGACTAGACGTCGATCGGGTCGCGCAGCGCCGCGCCCTCGGCCCGGTTGGAATTGACGGCCGGGTCGACGCGCCAGGCCTCCAGCGTAGCCTCGGGCGCGGGCCGCATCAGCGCCGCCGCGCCATGCCCGGCCTCGCCCAGCCAGAGCGGCCAGTCGCCCGGATCAAGGATCAGCGGCATCCGGTCATGCAGCGCGGCGATATCGGGATTGGCGGCGGTGGTCACGATGGCGCAGGTCGTGATCCGCGCTTCCTCGGGTCCCCAGTCCTGCCAGACCCCGGCCATGACCATCGGTTCCCGGTCACGTCGGCTGATGTACCAAGGCAGCCGTGCATCATCCGCGCCCTTGGTCCATTCATAAAACCCGTCCGCCGGCACCAGGCAGCGCCGGGTGCGGGCCGCCGCGCGAAAGGCCGGTTTCTCGGCCAGCGTCTCGGCCCGCGCGTTGATCAGCAGCGGGCCATCGGTCGGGCTCTTGTACCATTGCGGCACGAAGCCCCAGCGCATCGCGCCAAGGCGCCGCCCCGCGTCACCGGATGTCACCACATGGATCGCCTGCGTCGGGCAGATGTTGAAGCGCGGCACCGGCGGCAGGTCGTTTGCGGGCGTGGCCTGGAACAGCCGCGCCATCGCGTCATTGGGCAGGGTCAGGGCAAAACGTCCGCACATGGGGCCAGACTGCCTCAGCCGGGCGGGCAAATCCAGCGCCCGCGCCTTCATCGTTCCCCAAATACTCAAAAAGCGCCGCAGCTCACCCCAGCCGCACCGACAGCCGCAGATGCGCCAGCGCCACCACCATAAGCGCCCCCGCGACCAGCCCCAGCGGCGCAAGCCCGAACCCCGTCAGCACCATCCCGCCCATGGCCGATCCCAGGGCCGCGCCCACATAGACCCCCGCGGCGTTCAGCGCCAGGATCACGGGGGCGGCCTCGGGCGCAAGCCCGATCAGCCGGGCCTGCTGGGCGGCCATGAAGGACCAGCCAAAGACCGACCACAGCAGCAACAGCCCCATCGCCAGCGCCCCGGACAGCAGTGTCGTCTGCCCGCCCGCCAGCGGCAGTGCGGAAAAGCCCGGCAATACCACAAGCTGCGCCAGGCACAGCAGGGTCAACGTGCGCGCGGGCCCGATCCGGTCGCTCAGCGCGCCGCCCATCATATTGCCCAGAACCGCGCCGATCCCGCAGACCAGCAGCGCCAAGGTGATGCCATCCCGCCCCCAGCCCAGGTTCTGCGACAGAAGCGGCGCCAGAAAAGTGTTCACCACATAGCCCGCCGTCAGGAAACTCGCGGTAAAGCCCACCGCCAGCATCAGCCTGCCGTTTCGCATCATCCGCGCCAGGTCGCGCAGCGTGACCGGCTGGAACGACAGACCGCGCGGCACGATTGTCCAGACCAGCCAGAGGCAGGGCAGCAAGACGACCAGCACCACGGCGAAGGCGGCGCGCCAGCCGAAGGTGTAGGCGATGAAACTACCCAGAGGCAGGCCAAGAACCTGGCTCATCGTCATGCCGAAAAAGACCGCCGCCAGCGCCTTGGCCCGGTTTCCCGGCGCGCTGAGGCCCGCCGCCACCGCCGCGGCCACGGGTGTGAAGATACCCGCACCAGCTGCGGCCAGGATCCGGCTTGCATGCAACACGCCTTCCGTTGGCAGCAGGACTGGCAGCAGGCAGGCCAGCCCGAACAGGGACAGCCCCGCCGCCAGCACCCGTCGCCGTCCGATCCCGCCCGTGACCGAGACAAGAACCGGCGACAGGACCGCATAGGCCACGGCATAGGTTGTCAGAACCGCGCCGGCACGCGCCATGGGCAGATCCAGGTCCGCGGCAAGCGGCTCCAGCAGGCCGATGATCATGAAGGCGCCCATGCCGATGACGAAATTCGACATCGACAGGACGGCGATCAGCAGCCGGTTGGACGGATGAACCGCCCCGCTGCCTGCCGGATCAGAGAGGGTCGTCTGATGCATGCCCCCCTCATGCCATAGCCGCCCCGCGCCCGCATCCTCAAAAGACCACCGGCAAGGGCTGGATCATTTCATCGTGATGCGCCCGTCGGTGAAGGGTTGGTAGGGCGCATTCGCGGCCATGTAGGCTGCCAGCACATCGGCAAGGTCGGGGCCGAAATCATAGGCGTTCATGCCATCCGTCTTGAACATGGCGTAGCCGTCACCGCCTCCGCGCATGTAGTTGTTGGTCACCACCCCATAGGTCCGTGCGGGATCAAGCGGCACCCAGGCGCCACCCTCCATCACCTCGGCGCCGAGCACGCGCGCGCCCGCGTCGGCGGCCGCATCGAAGACATAGCGCATGCCCGCCACCTGCGGGAACCGGCCTGCCCCTTCGTCGATCTGGCTCAGCCCGTTCTCCAGCGCGGCCAGCACCGTGGCCCCGGTCGCCTGAAACGTGGACAGCGTATTTTGAAAGGGCAGCACACCCAGCACATCGCCCATGGTGACCTGCCCCGCCGCGATACTGGCGCGCAGACCGCCGCCGTTCTGGATCGCGATGCTGATGCCCTGATCCCGCACCCGGTCCAGCATGGCGTCGGCCACCAGGTTGCCCATGGTGCATTCGCGGATGCGGCAGCTTTCGCGCGCCCCGTCGATATCCGCCGCAGCCTCGGCCACCACGCGGGCCTTGACCTCTTCGATCGGGCCGGCCAGTTCGGCCACCCGCGCCGCAATCGCGGGGTCTGGCGTCACGCTGGCGTCCAGCAGGATCGTGTCGCCGCTGGCCGATGTCACATGGCCCGCATCATCGAACTCAAGCACCAGATGGCCCAGGTATTTGGAATAGGCGAAGGCCTGCACCACCGGCACGGCGCCCACCATCTGCGGATAGGGCAGCGCGCCATCTTCGGTGTTGCTCATCAGCGTGTGCGAATGCCCGCCCACGATGGCGTCCAGCCCAGGCACGCTTGCGGCCAGGTCAAGATCCCTGGACAGTCCCACATGGGTCAGGGCGATGATCTTGTCCACGCCCCGCGCCTCGAGTGCGGCCACATCGGCGCGCAACGCCTCGGCCTCATCGGTAAAGATCACATCGTCACCGGGGCTGGATGTCTCGACCGTATCCGTCGCCAGCGCGGACACGATCCCGATGCGCGCGCCGCCAACCTCAAGGATCGCATGATCCGCCACGCGCCCGGCCAGCAGGTTCGACCGGCTGACGTCGATATTGCCCGAAATCACCGGAAACCCGACCTTGTCCAGAAACGCCGCCAGACCTTCGGGGCCATCGTCGAATTCATGATTGCCCACCGCCATGGCGTCGAACCCGATGGCCTGCATGAACTCTGCCTCGACCGCGCCCTTGTAGGTCGTGTACATCAGGCTGCCCTGGAACTGGTCGCCCGCATCCAGCAGGACCACGTTCTGCCCCTGCGCGCGCAGCGCATCGCGCACCTCCGCGACCTTGGTCGCCAGCCGCGCCACGCCGCCAAAGCATTTGCCCTCGGCCTCGTCCGCGGCGTTGCAGGTCGAATCGAAGCGGTTGATCGGCTCGATCCGGCTGTGCAGGTCGTTCACATGCAGGATGTGCAGCGTATAGTCGGCCTGCGCGAGGCCGGCGGTCAGACATAGCGCCGCAAGGGCGCTGGCGGGGCGATGGATCACGGGCGGGGTCTCCCTCTGGGTGTATCGGCGGAAATGGTGGCGCGCCCGCGCTGCCCTGTCAAAGCTGATCTGCCGTGACGCGGCGGGAACGCGCTTGACCAAATCAAGACTGCGCGTCATGTGAGCACCATGCTGATCTACAAGATATTCCGCGCGGACGAATGGGCCGCATTGCAGGCACAGGGCGAAACCCTGGGCGCCCCCGTCGACATCGCCGATGGCTATGTCCATTTCTCGACCGCCGCCCAGGCGCGCGAAACCGCGGCCAAGCATTTCGCGGGCGAGGGCGAGCTGACCCTTCTGGCGCTGGACGCTGACGCACTGGGCGAGGCCCTGCGGTGGGAGCCGTCGCGGGGCGGGGCGCTGTTCCCGCATCTTTACCGGCCGCTGCGCCTGTCCGACGTGATCTGGCACAAACCGCTGCCCCTGGCGGATGGCCTGCACCGCTTTCCCCCGGAGATGACATGAGCCTTCTGGAAACCATCGGTCTTGCCGCGCTGCGCCGCATTGATCCCGAAACCGCACATGGGGTGGCGATCCGCGCTCTGAAAACCGGGCTGGTTCCGCTGCCGGGCCCCGTGACCTCGGGCCGGCTCAGGACCACTCTGGCCGGGCTTGATCTGCTCAATCCCGTGGGGCTGGCCGCCGGCTTCGACAAGAACGCCGATGCGCTGGGGCCGCTGTCGCGCGCCGGTTTCGGCTTTGTCGAGGTGGGCGCCACCACGCCGCGCCCCCAGCCCGGCAACCCGCGCCCGCGCCTGTTCCGCCTGACCGAAGACCGCGCCGCCATCAACCGTTTCGGCTTCAACAACCAGGGCATGGAGGCCATGGCCGAAAAGCTGGCGCACCGCCCCAAGGATGCGGTGATCGGTCTGAACCTTGGCGCCAACAAGGACAGCGCCGACCGGGCCGAGGATTTCGCCCGCGTGCTGGCCCATTGCGGGCGGCACCTTGATTTCGCCACCGTCAATGTCTCGTCGCCCAACACCGAGAAACTGCGCGACCTGCAGGGTGCTGCGGCGCTGAGCGCGCTTCTGGCCGGGGTGATGGAGGCGCGCGCCTGGCTGTCGCGCCCGATCCCGGTGTTTCTGAAGATCGCGCCGGACCTGACCGCCGCGGAGCTGTCCGAAATTGCCGATGTCGCCCGCGCGTCCGGGGTGGATGCGATCATCGCCACGAACACGACGCTGGACCGCGACGGGTTGCACAGCGCGCATCGGGGCGAGAAGGGAGGGCTGTCTGGCGCACCGCTGTTCGAGAAATCGACCCGCGTTCTGGCGCAACTGTCGCACCTGACCGAGGGGCGCATCCCCCTGATCGGCGTGGGCGGGATCGCTTCGGCGGAACAGGCCTATCAGAAGATCAGGGCCGGCGCATCGGCGGTGCAGCTTTATACCGCGCTGGTCTATCACGGCCTGTCGCTGGTGCCGCAGATCGCGCTGGGGCTTGATGCGCTTCTGGCGCGGGACGGTTTTGCAAATGTCGCCGATGCGGTCGGAACCGGGCGCGCCGACTGGCTTTGATCCGGCACGCGGGCTGCAAGCGGGCTGAATGGCCGCAGGCGGCCATGCCTCCGGCGGGGATATTTCGGGCAAGAAGAAGCCGGGCGGCGCGCCCCCGTCAGCTGCGCGCGGCTGCGGCTTCAAGCGCAGGGTAGCGCAGCCCCAGTGTCACGCCACGCGCCAGGAACGAGATCAGCAGCGACAGCCACAGACCGTGATTGCCCATCAGCGGCAGCAGGATGACCACGCAGCCGGCGTAGATCGCGGCGCTGATCGCCATCATGTTACGCATGTCGCGCGTCCGGGTGGCGCCGATGAAGATACCATCCAGCATCCAGGGGGCCAGACCCAGAAGCGGGGCCGCCACCATCCAGGGCAGATAGGTTGCCGCCGCTGCGCGCACCGGGTCCGAAGTGGTCATGACCGCGATGATCGCGACGCCCGCCACCGCGAAGGTCAACGCCATGGCAATCACGCTGACCCCGCCCCAGACACTGGCCAGGCCCGCGCTGCGCCTGAGCCTGCCGGGGTCGCGCGCGCCCATCGCCTGGCCCACCAGCGCCTCGGCGGCGAAGGCGAAACCGTCCAGCGCATAGGCTGTGATGTGCAGGAATTGCAGCAAGACCTGATTTGCCGCCAGCACCACGTCCCCCTGCCCTGCGCCGAGGAACAGGAAGGACAGGAATATCGCCTGCAACAGCAAGGACCGGATCAGGATGTCGGTATTCACGACCATCATCCGCGCCAGGGCGGGCCGGTCGAAGATCCGCGTCCAGTCGCGCCAGGCCGGTACGGCAAAGGCCGCACGGCACAGCCACAGGCCAAGGGCAAGCCCGCTCCATTCCGCAAGGAAGGTCGCGATTGCCACACCCTCGACGCCCCAGCCGAGGCCAAGGACGAACCACAGGTCCAGCAGGATGTTCACCCCGTTCATCCAGACCTGCAGAGCCAGCACCGCGCGCGTGCGTTCCAGCGCGATCAACCAGCCGGTCAGCCCGTAGAGGGCGATGGCGGCCGGGGCGCTGAACACGCGGATCTGCATGTAGTCGCGGGCCAGCCCCTCGACCTCGGCGCTGGCCGGAGCCAGCAGGAAGGCGCCCCAGAACAAGGGAAACTGCAAGGCGATCACGCCCAGGCCCGCCAGACCGCCGATCATCAGGGCGCGGGTCAGCATGGCTGCCACCTCGCCCTGGTGCCCCGCGCCCTGCGCCTGCGCGGTCAGGCCGGTCGTCCCCATCCGCAGGAAGCCGAAAATCCAGTAAAGCGCGGTCAGGATCACGGCGCCAAGCCCCACGGCCCCGATCGGCGCGGCCAGACCCATCTGCCCGACCACGGCCGTATCAACCGCGCCCAGGATCGGCACGGTCGCGTTGGACAGCACGATCGGCAGCGCGACATGCAGCACCCGTGCGTGGGTGACCCTCTGGCCGGGAGCCGGCCGCGCCGCGGTCTCAGCCATCCAGTCTTGGCATCAGGAAGTGCCCGGTGGCCTGCGCGAAGGCACGGGCGCGATTGTCCTGCCAGGCCTCGACATGGACCGAGGCATAGCGCCGCCCCGACCGGTTGACCTTGGCACGCGCATAGGCATCGCGCGGCAGGCCGGTACGCAGGTAATCCACCGTGAAGTCGATGGTCTTGGGCAGGCGCGGAAGATTGCCCGCCACAAGGTTCTGCGGGTCGATCCGGCCGCTTTCGATCTCTTCCCAGAGGTTGGCCCAACTGAGACCGATGATCGCCGTCACCTCGAGAAAGGCCGCCGTCACCCCGCCATGCAGGGCCGGCAGCAGGGGATTGCCGATCAGCTTTTCATCAAAGGGCAGGACGGCCGTGAGTTCATCCCCGCGCCGCTCGAATTCGATCCCCAGATATTTGATAAAGGGCACGCCATGCACCAGCGCGTTCAGCGCCGCGTCGCGGCGTTGCTTGACCACCTGCACGGGTTCGGGGCGGCCGCCGCGCGGTTTGACAAAGGACCCTTCGCTCATGCCGCGCCCTCCACCGTGAACGTGCCGGTGGCGCTGGCCACGGGACGGTCGCTGTCGTCATCCATCGCGGTCGCGCGCACGAAGGCGACCGAACGGGTGACGTGATAACATTCCGCCCTTGTCCTGATGCGCTGTCCGGGGGTTGCCGCGCGCATGTAGTCGATCCGCAGCCCGATCGTGGCGGTCCCGCCTTTCGAGGCCGGATGACACACGACCGAGGCGCCGCAGCATGTATCCAGCAGCGCGGACACCGCGCCGCCATGGATCACGCCGGTATCGGGATCGCCGATGAAGCGCGGATCATAGGGCATCGACATCTCGGCCACTCCGTCCCCCAAATGGTCGATCTGCATGGCCAGTGCGCGCGCATGCGGGATCGCTTCGGTGAATTGCCGCGCCATCTTGTCCTTGTCCATGGATCCGGTCCCTTGCTGCTGGCGCACTATGTCCCGCTTCGCCGCATCAGTGCAAGACCACCCGTTGCCCTTGCCGCGCGTCTCGCTTAGCCTGCCATCAAGGGAGCCGAACGATGTCCGATCACCGCCTGACCTTCAAGGAAATGTGCGCGAAATACGACGTAACCCCACGCACATTGCGATATTACGAGTATATCGAATTGTTGCAGCCAGAACGCGAAGGGCGCGCGCGGTTCTACGGACCGCGGGAATGCGCCCGCATGACGCTGATTCTGCGTGGCCGAAAATTCGGGTATGCGCTGGAGGATATCCGCCAGTGGCTGCTGATCTACGAAAAGGAAGGCACCCACGCGCAGATGGAAGCCTGGGTCAAGATGGCTGACCGCCAGCTTCTCGAACTGGCCGAGCAACGCGCCCAGCTGGACGAGGCGATGGATGAATTGCGCCGCCTGCGCGATGAAACCGCCAAGGCGCTGCAGAACGGCTGAGATCGGTTTTGCGGCGGTCATCGGGCGGCGTGTCGCCCCCGCGGCCAGACCCGCTGAAGGCGCAGCGCCGGCTTTTCCGGCACCCCTTTTCCCGTCAGACCTGATTCACGGATTTGAAGCGGCTTTTCGGCCCAAGGCCGCCAAACGCCCCTTCTTACGGTACGTCTTGCGCCTTTCCGACGTGCAAGGAAATTGCCCGAAACCCTGCTTTACCTTGGCTTATCTTACGTCAACTTCAAAGTGACGTGACGTAGTGGTTACGTCAACTACGAAACCTGTTGTATCGAGGCACAGGAATGCACAGCTTGCCCACAGATACGCGTTTCAGAGGTAATGCGATGACCGAAAAGACCATGACGATCCGCGAGATGTGCGACGCATTCGACGTCACGCCCAGGACCCTGCGCTTCTATGAGGCGAAGGAGCTTCTTTTTCCCATCCGCGACGGGCAGAAGCGCCTGTTCACGGCGTCCGACCGCGCGCGGCTCAAGCTGATCCTGCGTGGCAAGCGCTTCGGCTTCAGCCTGGAGGAAATCCGCCAGCTTCTCGATCTCTACCGGATCGGCGACCAGCAGCAGACCCAGCTGGCCCGGACCTACGAGTTGGCGCAAAAACGGCTGGATGACCTGATCCGCCAGCGTGACGAATTGAATGCCGCGATCGACGATCTGCGCGAACAGATGAAATGGGGCGAGAAGATGATCGCCTCGATCAACCTGCCCAAGCGTGCCGCCGAATAAGATAGCGCCGCCAGGCCAAACGCACCCCGACGAGACCCAAGGGAGAGATCCATGCCCAGCTACACCGCCCCCGTCAAAGACCTTCAGTTCGTACTGCACGACCTGCTGAAAGTATCCGAATCCGACATTCCCGGTTACGCCGAGCTTGAGGCCGATTTCACCTCGGCCGTGCTGGAAGAGGCGGGCAAGCTGACCTCCGAGGTGCTGGCCCCGCTGAATGCGGTGGGCGACGTGGAAGGCTGCAAGCTGGAAAACGGTGTGGTGCGTACGCCGGCCGGCTTCAAGGCGGCGTTTGACCAGGTGCGCGAGGGCGGCTGGACCGGCCTCGACATGCCCGAACAATACGGCGGCCAGGGCATGCCCTACGTGATGGGCACCGCGGTGGGCGAGATGTTCTCGGCCTCCAACCAGGCGTTCACCATGTATCAGGGCCTGACCCATGGCGCGGCCTCGGCGATCCTGGCCCATGGTTCGGACGCGCAGAAGGACATGTATCTGCCCAAGATGGTGTCCTGCGAATGGACCGGCACCATGAACCTGACCGAACCGCATTGCGGCACCGACCTGGGGATGATGCGCACCAAGGCCGTGCCGCAGGACGATGGCAGCTACAGGATCAGCGGGCAGAAGATCTTCATCTCGGCCGGCGATCACGACATGGCCGACAACATCATCCATCTGGTGCTGGCCAAGATCCCCGGCGGCCCCGAGGGCATCAAGGGTGTCTCGCTCTTCATCGTGCCCAAGTTCCTTGTGAATGCCGATGGCAGCCTTGGCGCGCGCAACGGCGTCTCTGTCGGCAAGATCGAAGAGAAGATGGGCATCCACGGCAACTCGACCTGCGTCATGAACTATGACGAGGCGACAGGCTATCTGCTGGGCGAGGCGCACAAGGGCATGCGCGCCATGTTCACCATGATGAACGAGGCCCGCATCGGCGTCGGCATGCAGGGCATGGCGCAGGCCGATGTGGCGTTCCAGAACGCGCTGGCCTATGCCAAGGACCGCCTGCAGGGACGTGACGTGACCGGCGTCAAGAACCCCGACGGCCCCGCCGATCCGCTGATCGTGCACCCCGACATCCGCCGTTCACTGATGGATCAGAAAAGCTTTGTCGAAGGGGCGCGGGCCTTCATGCTCTGGGGTGCGCTGCTGATCGACCGCGCGCATCGCAACAACGATGCGGCCGCAGACGGTCTGATCTCGCTGATGACGCCGGTGATCAAGGGTTTCCTGACCGACGAGGGCTATGACATGACCGTCAAGGCGCAGCAGGTCTATGGCGGGCACGGCTATATCGAGGAATGGGGCATGTCGCAGTTCACCCGCGACGCCCGTATCGCCATGATCTACGAGGGCGCCAATGGCGTGCAGGCGCTGGACCTGGTGGGCCGCAAGCTGGCCACCGACGGCGGCAAGCACGCGATGGCCTTCTTCGAGATGGTCAAGACCTTCATCAAGGAAAACGAAGGGAATGAGGTGCTAAAGGCCGATTTCCTCGACCCGCTCAAGGCCGCGTCAAAGGATCTGCAGACCGCGATGATGTATTTCATGCAGAACGGCATGAAGAACCCCAACAATGCGCTGTCGGGCTCTTATGACTTCATGCATCTGTTCGGTCATGTCTGCCTTGGCCTGATGTGGGCGCAAATGGCGAAAGCCGCGGATGAGGCATTGCAGGCCGGCACGGAAGACGTCACCTTCTACCAGACGAAACTGGCCACCGGACGCTACTACATGGCCCGCCGCCTGCCTGCGACCGCCCTGCACCTGGCGCGGATCCATTCGGGCGCCGAGACCGTGATGGCGCTGGAGGCCGCCAACTTCTGATGATCGGTGCCGGGCGGGGTCTGCCCCGCCCGCCCCTTCCGCCAAGGAGCCGCCCATGCCCAAACGCTTCCGCCTGACCCGCCGCTTTCCCGTCGCCATGACCGAAGACGGCTATCGCAGGCTGAAGAAATTCGCGGCCGAGGCTGGGCTGGACGAGGGCGAGGCGCTGTCCTTCCTGTTCGAACATTTCGACAGCGTCATCAACCAGGACACATTCGCGCACCGCCTGCGCCTGTTCAATTCCGAGATCGACGCGCGAAAACGCTGACGACGGCACGACCAAACCGGGGGAGGAGACCCGCATGACATCCGCCTGGATGACCGACGAACACCAGATGCTGTCCGACATGACGGCCAGGTTCATCACTGACGAATGGTCCCCGCATTTCGAACGCTGGCGCAATCAGGGCCAGATGGACCCGTCGATCTGGCCACAGGCGGGCGAACTGGGGCTCTTGTGCCCCTCCATCCCCGAAGAATGGGGCGGACACGGCGGCGATTTCGGCCACGAGGCCGCGATCCTGATCGAGGCCAGCCGGGCCAACCTGGCCAGCTGGGGCGTGGGCATCCATTCGGGCATCGTCGCGCATTACATCCTGGCCTATGGCACCGAGGATCAGAAACGCCGCTGGCTGCCGAAACTGACCAGCGGCGAACTGGTCGGCGCGCTGGCGATGACCGAACCCTCGACCGGCTCTGATGTGCAGGCGATCAAGACCAAGGCAATCAAGGACGGCAATACCTACAAACTGTCGGGCCAGAAGACCTTCATCACCAATGGCCAGCATGCCACGCTGATCATCGTCGCCGCCAAGACCGACCCCAGCCAGCGCGCCAAGGGTGTGTCGCTGATGGTGCTGGAAACCGAAGGGGCAGCAGGTTTCAAACGCGGCCGCAACCTCGACAAGATCGGCATGAAAGCCTCGGACACCTCCGAGCTGTTCTTCGACAACGTCGCCATCCCGCCCGAGAATCTTCTGGGCGGCGAGGAAGGGCGCGGCTTTGCCCAATTGATGAGCCAGCTTCCCCAGGAACGCCTGATCATCGCCTGTGGCGCCATCGGCGCCATGGAGGGTGCCGTCGCCCGCACCATCCAGTATTGCCAGGAACGCGAGGCTTTCGGCGGGCCGCTGACCCAGTTCCAGAACACCCGCTTCAAACTGGCCGAATGCCTGACCCGCACCAAGGTCGCGCGCGCCTTCCTCGACGAATGCATGGCCGAACATCTGCGCGGCGAACTGACCGTCGAAAAGGCCGCCATGGCGAAATACTGGATCACCGACACCCAGAACCAGGTGCTGGACGACTGCCTGCAACTGCATGGCGGCTACGGTTTCATGCAGGAATATGCGGTCGCCGAAATGTGGACCGATGCCCGCGTGCAGCGCATCTACGGCGGCACCAACGAGATCATGAAGGAACTGATCGCGCGCAGCTTCATCGACAGGAAAACCGCATGAGCCTTGCGCGGGTCGACAGGACGGATGCCTCCGGCGGGAGTATTTGGGGAACGATGAAGCGGGCGCGGTCCACCCCGCTCCGCCTCACCGCTTGGCTGTCGGACTTATCGGAACGGGGCTTCACCTTTCACGCCCATCGGCTCTCCAGCCTGTGGCGCGGTGCCAGCCTGCACGTATCAACCTTAATTCCAGGTAAATAGAACAAGACCCCCTTCATCTTTCAGGAAATACTCCACGGGGGTGTGGGGGTGTGAAACCCCCACCGCAACAGATCAACAGGAGACCGGCATGACCATCAAACTCTACTGCTTCGGCGAAAGCGGCAATGCCTACAAGGCGGCGCTGACACTCGAACTCTCCGGACTGGAATGGGAGCCGGTCTTCGTCGACTTCTTCAACGGTGAAAACCGCACGCCGGAATTCCGCGCCATCAACTCGATGGGCGAGGTGCCGGTGATGGTGGACGGCGACCTGACCCTGTCGCAGTCCGGCGCGATCCAGGATTATATCAGCACCAAGGGCGGCAAGCTGGGCGGACGCAGCGCCAACGAGCGGCGCGAGATCATGCGCTGGATCCTGTGGGACAATCACAAGCTGTCCAGCCAGGCGGGCATGACCCGCTTCCTGATGAATTTTCTTCCGGAGGACAAGCGCCCGGCCGAGGTGATTGCTTTCATGCAGGGCCGCCTGAAGGCCGCCTACAAGGTACTGAACGACGAGTTGGCGGACAAGGACTGGCTGGTCGGTGATCGGCTGACCATCGCCGACATCGCCTGCTGCGGGTATCTTTTCTACCCCGAACCCTTCGGCTTTGACCGCAAGGAATGGCCCCATATCGATGCCTGGCTGACACGGATCGAACAGACCCCCGGCTGGAAACACCCCTATGACCTGATGCCCGGCAGCCCGGCTGACCGCGCCTGAGATCCACTGCGGCCCCGGACATGCGGGCCCGAGCAAGGAGAAAACCATGACAGACGCCTATATTTACGACGCCATCCGTACGCCGCGCGGCAAGGGCCGCGCCGATGGATCGCTGCACGAGGTCACATCGGCCCGGATCAGCGCCCAGGTGCTGAACGCGCTGAAGGAACGCAACGGTTTCGAGGGTCATGCCGTCGAGGATGTGATCTGGGGCAACGTCACCCAGGTGATGGAACAGGGCGCCTGCCTGGCGCGCACCGCCGTCCTGGCCTCGGATCTTGATGAAGCGATCCCCGGTCTTGCGATCAACCGCTTCTGCGCCAGCGGAATGGAGGCGGTCAACCTTGCCGCCAACCAGGTGCGCGGCGGGGCGGGCATGGCCTATATCGCCGGCGGGGTCGAGATGATGTCCCGCGTGCCCATGGGCAGCGACGGGGCCGCAATTGCCGTGGATCCGTCCATCGCGATGGATACCTATTTCGTCCCGCAGGGGATCAGCGCCGACATCATCGCCACCGAATACGGGTTTTCGCGGGACGAGGCGGATGCGCTGGCCGTGGAATCCCAGCGCCGCGCCAAGGCCGCCTGGGATGACCGGCGTTTCGCACGGTCCATCGTGCCGGTCCTCGATCAGAACGGCCTGACCATCCTGGGTCATGACGAATTCATGCGCCCGCAGACCGACATGCAAAGCCTTGGCGCGCTCAAGCCCAGCTTCAAGGACATGGGCGAGGTCATGCCCGGTTTCGACAAGGTCGCCCTGATGAAGTACCCGCATCTGGAGCGGATCAACCACATCCACCATGCCGGCAATTCCAGCGGCATCGTGGACGGGGCGGCCGGCGTTCTGATCGGCAACAAGGAATTCGGCGAGAAATGGGGTATCAAGCCCCGCGCCCGCATCAAGGCCACCTGCAAGATCGGCACCGATCCCACCATCATGCTGACAGGCCCCGTGCCTGCCACGCAGAAGATCCTTGCCGACAGCGGCATGAGCATCAGCGACATCGACCTGTTCGAGGTGAACGAGGCTTTCGCCTCGGTCGTGCTGCGTTTCATGCAGGCTTTCGACGTGGACAGCTCTGTCGTGAACGTCAACGGCGGCTCGATCGCCATGGGGCACCCGCTGGGGGCCACCGGCGCCATGATCATCGGCACGCTGCTGGACGAGCTGGAGCGCACCGGCAAGGGCACCGGCCTTGCCACGCTCTGCATCGCCTCCGGCATGGGTGCCGCCACCATCATCGAGCGGGTCTGATGGCCGCCGCCCCTCATCCTCTGCGCGCCGTGGCCGATCTGGCCACGAACCGCAGCGATCTGCGCCTGGTGACCGAGAATGACGGCGCTTACGTCCGCATCGTCTGCGACAGCCCGGCCTTGATCTTCAAGCACAAGGCCGACCCGCGCGACAGCCTCGACCGCACCGATTTCAGCGGTCACAAGCGCATCGTGCTGGAGCAGGATGATTTCGCAAACGGTCCCGCCGCCACGCTGCAAACCATCCTCAGCTACCTGAAACATTACGAGGGCCGCGACCTGCACGCCCCCGCCCCGAAACCCTGACGGGAGAGATGACATGACCGATTTCACCATGCAGAAAGATGCCGAAGGCATCGCCACCATCACCTGGGATTGTGCCGGCAAAAGCATGAACGTGCTGAACACCGAGGCGCTGATCCATCTGGACAGCCTGATCGACGACGCGCTGGCCGATGACGCCGTCAAGGGCATCGTCATCACCTCCGCCAAGAAGGATTTCGCCGGCGGGATGGACCTGAACGTGCTGGCCAAGATGCGCGAAGACGCGGGCGACGAACCCGAGCGCGGCCTCTTTGAGGGGATCATGCAGATGCATGCCGCCCTGCGAAAGATCGAGCGCGCAGGGATGGACCCCAAGACCCTGAAGGGCGGCAAGCCCATCGCCGCTGCCCTGCCCGGCACCGCCGTGGGCATCGGGCTTGAACTGCCGCTGGCCACGCATCGCATCTTTGCCGCGAACAACCCCAAGGCCAAGATCGGCCTGCCGGAAATCATGGTCGGCATCTTCCCCGGCGCGGGCGGCACCACGCGGCTGGTACGCAAACTGGGGGCGATGGGCGCATCGCCATACCTGCTGGAAGGCAAGTTGCTGGATCCGGCCAAGGCGAAATCGGCGGGCATCATCGACGAGGTGGTGGATGATCCGGTGGCTGCCGCGCGCGGCTGGGTGCTGGCGGCCAAGGATGCCGATATCGTCAAGCCATGGGACGCCAAGGGCTACAAGATGCCGGGTGGCACACCCTACAGCGCAGGTGGCTTCCCCACATTCGTGGGCGCCTCGGCCATGGTGAACGGCAAGACGCAAGGCGCCTTCCCGGCCGCCAAGGCGCTGCTTTCGGCCGTCTATGAGGGCGCGCTGGTGCCCTTCGACACCGCATTGAAGATCGAGGCGCGCTGGTTCGTCAACGTGCTGATGAACCCGTCTTCCGCCGCGATGATCCGCTCGCTCTTTCTGAACAAGGAAGCGCTGGAAAAAGGCGCCGTGCGTCCCGAAGGCGTCTCTGATCAGCGTGTGAAAAAGCTGGGCGTGCTGGGCGCGGGCATGATGGGCGCGGGTATCGCGCTGGTCAGCGCCCAGGCCGGCATCGAGGTCGTGCTGATCGACGCCACGCAGGAAAGCGCCGACAAGGGCAAGGCCTATACCGAGGCTTACCTTGACGGCGGCATCAAGCGCGGCAAGGTCACGGCGGACAAGAAAGAGGCCATGCTGGGCCTGATCACCGCCACCACCGATTATGACGCGCTGAAAGGCTGCGACCTGATCATCGAGGCGGTGTTCGAGGACATGAAGATCAAGGCGGAGGTCACCAAAAAGGCCGAGGCCGTGATCCCGGCCGATTGCATCTATGCCTCCAACACCTCGACCCTGCCGATCAGCGAACTGGCCAAGGCCAGCGCCCGCCCCGAGCAGTTCATCGGCATCCACTTCTTCTCGCCGGTCGAAAAGATGCTGCTGGTCGAGATCATCAAGGGCGAGGCAACCGGCCCCGTCGCCGTGGCAAAGGCGCTGGATTACGTCCGCCAGATCCGCAAGACGCCCATCGTGGTCAATGACGCGCGCTTCTTCTACGCCAACCGCTGCATCATCCCCTACATCAACGAGGGGATGCGGATGGTGAAGGAAGGCGTGGCGCCCGCGCTGATCGACAATGCCGCGCGGATGCTGGGCTTTCCCGTGGGTCCGCTGCAACTGGTCGATGAAACCTCGATTGATCTGGGCGCCAAGATCGCCCGCGCCACCAAGGCCGCGATGGGCAATGCCTACCCCGACGGCGAGGTGGACGAGATCATCTTCTGGATGGAAGGTCAGGGTCGCATGGGCCGCAAGGCCAAGGCCGGTTTCTTCACCTATGATGCAGCCGGCAAGCGGCAGGGATACTGGGAAGGTCTGGCCGACAAGTATCCGCAGCTCGAGGATCAGCCGAGCCTGATCGAGGTGCAGCACCGCCTGATGTTCGCGCAGGTCCTGGAAGCTGTCCGCGCGCTGGAGGAAGGCGTGCTGGAAGACATCCGCGAAGGCGACGTGGGCGCGATCCTTGGCTGGGGCTTTGCGCCCTGGTCGGGCGGCCCGTTCAGCTGGCTCGACATCATCGGCACGCCCTATGCGGCGGAACGCTGTGACCAGTTGGAAGCGACCTACGGCGCGCGCTTTGCCTGCCCCGCGCTTCTGCGCGAGATGGCCGACAAGGGCCAAAGCTTCTACGGCCGTTTCGGCGTGGACAAGAAAGCCGCCTGATCCCCGGATCACCAGGCAGAAAAAACAAACGGCGCGGTCCCGGGGGTCCGCGCCGTTTGCATTGGGGGTGGTGCTGCGGGGGCAGTATTATTTACAAATTAGAAACAGTAAACAAAAATACGATCATTATGTCAATTTTGGAAACAATCAGGATCGAATTTCAGAAGGAATAGCCGAAGCGCGCAATATCTTCGGCGCAGAGATCCGCGACAAGTGCGGCATCATCCGGACTGTAGTAACCACGATAATCAGGGGCGCGATCCGACCGGTTCACCCGGTCAAGGACCAGCCGGAACCCCAGATGCGCCCAAAGGGGGGCTGCATCCTGTTCCAGCTGTTCCAGCCTGATATAGGCCGCGCAGCGTTCGGTTCCGGTCGCATCTTTCATATACCGCCCATAGGGCCAGGCGGTCAGGCTTGCGCGGGTCTGCGGATGGTTCAGGAACTCCGAAAAGGTCAGCGCATGGGCCAGCCCCACGGCGGGATGATCGAAGCGCTGCCCGCGCAACCAGTGATAATAGCTGACCATCCGGTCCCAGGGATTGCGCACCAATGTGAAACAATAACTCTCCGCGATCTGGTCACGGCTGACCAACCCGTCGATATCGGCCAGGGTGGAATGTTTCCACAATCGCCCCGCCGCCTGCGCGCCCTTCAGGCGATGCTTGCGCCGCTGCGCCTTGGGTGTGTCGCCCAGCAGGATATCATCTGGTTGTGCGCGACCTTCCAGCGCCAGGGCCAGCGCGGTGCCCCCGGTCTTGGGGATATGGACAAAGACATAGCGGCGGCCTGGCGAAATGATCATGCGGTCACGCTATCCCATCGGTGCCATGGCGCAAGCGCCCTTAACCGGGAATGATCTGGCGGCGCTGCTCTGCGCCCGATCGCAGCGCGATGATCACCCCCGCCGATGCGATCAACCCGATGCCGATGGCCTGCCCTGCGCCGACGGGCTGGGCGAACAGCCACCAGGCAAAGAACGGCCCGAAGATCATCACCGAATATTCGAAGACCGAGACAAAGCCAGCCTCGCCGGTCTGGTAGGCTTTGATGATGCACCAGACCCCCGCCAGCGACCCCACCGCCTGCAACCACAGTAGCGGCCAGACATCGACCAGCGGCCAGACCCAGCGGCGTGTCAGAAACCCGGTTTCGGGCATGTCCAGCACGACAAGGCCCAGCGCCATTGCCCCCGAAAACAGGCATTGAAACAACATCACCCCCAGCAGCAGCGCCATCGTGCTTTCGCCCGCGCACCAGGACCGCGTGGCGATGATGGACACGGCATAGAACAGCCCGCCCGCCACGGGCAGCAGCGTCCAGACCGAAAACGCATCCGCATCGGGTTGCAGCACCATCAGGATCCCCAGGAACCCCATCAGCACCGCAAGGATGCGCCATGGCCCGATACTGTAGCCCATCAGGCCCCAGGTGATCAGCAGGATGAAAATCGGCGAGGTGAACAACCCCGCCAGCGCCTGTGCGATGGGCATGAAGCCCAGCGCCCCGAAATAGCACATCATGGCGATCCCGGCGAAAGCCGACCGCCCCCCCACCCGCAGGATCGAACGCGGGCGCAACGTGCCCAGACCAAGCCAGGACATCACCAGCAGCATCGGAGCCATCAGGATGGTCCGCATGACCTGAAACTGCCAAAGGCCGATCTCGGTTGCGATGGCGGCCACGTAATTGTCGATGAACCCGATGATCACCATGGCCACCAGCATCACGCTGGCGGCGGCAAGGGGCCTGTCCTGATCGGCATGGGCTACAAGGGTCATGGGATGTCCGGTTTCAATCTCTGCCTCCTGCTTATGTCGCGGCAACATCAATCTCAAGCGATGCTTGAAGGGGCGCTGCATTGTCATGTATACTTCGTGACAGGGCGTGCCGATGGCGTCGGCGCGGGGAACTGCATTCCCTTTCCTGCGGATCATTCCGCCGTCGTCCTGTACGCCGGGACCTCTGACAAGGGGGCCCGCAGATTTCCGGCCCCGCAGGACCGATGATGACACAGACCGCAAGACCCGACATGTACCGCTTTCACAACGGCCAGAAAGCGCCCCTGCCCTTTTCCGAAGCCGAATATGCCGCCCGCCTCGCAGGCTTGCGCGCCGATATGGCCGCGCAGGGCGTGGATGCCTGCGTCATGACCTCGATGCATAACGTGGCCTATTACGCGGGCTTTCTCTATTGCTCATTCGGGCGACCCTATGCCTGCGTGGTCACGCCAGCCGATTGCGTGACAATCAGCGCGGGCATCGACGCAGGCCAGCCCTGGCGGCGCAGCGTGGGCGACAACATCACCTATACAGACTGGACACGCGACAATTTCTGGCGCGCCGTGCGGTCCGTCACCGGCGAAGGCCGCGTGATCGGCTATGAGGCCGATCACCTGACGCTGCTGCAATCGGCCAAGCTGGATGCTTTCCTTGCCCCCTCTCTCCGCGTGGACATCGCGCCCGCCACCATGCAGCGGCGCATGCGCAAATCCGCGGCCGAGATCGACCTGATCCGCGCGGGCGCCAATGTGGCCGATGTCGGCGGCTATGCCATCCGGGACGCGGTGCGCGTGGGTGCGCGCGAGATCGACATCGCCATGGCCGGGCGCGACGCGATGGAGGTCGAGATCGCAAAACGCTTCCCCGATGCCGAGTACCGCGATACCTGGGTGTGGTTCCAGTCAGGCCTGAACACCGACGGCGCGCATAACCCTGTCACCGCGCGCGCGCTGGAGCGTGGCGATATCCTGTCGCTGAACACCTTCCCGATGATCTCGGGCTATTACACCGCGCTTGAACGCACCCTTTTCGTGGGCGAAGTCGATGCCGCCAGCCTGGCGATATGGGAGGCGAATGTCGCCACCCATGAATACGGCATGTCCCTGCTGAAACCGGGTGTCAGCTGCGCCGAGGTGACCCACAAGATCAACGATTTCCTGTCTGCGCGCGACCTGCTGCAATACCGCACCTTCGGTTATGGCCATAGTTTCGGCGTGCTGTCGCATTTCTACGGCCGCGAGGCCGGGCTGGAACTGCGCGAGGATATCGACACGGTTCTTGAACCCGGCATGGTCATTTCGATGGAACCGATGCTGACCCTGCCCGAAGGCGCGCCCGGCGCCGGTGGCTACCGCGAGCATGACATCCTGATCATCACCGAGACGGGGAACGAGAATATCACCGGCTACCCCTATGGTCCGGCCTTCAACGTGGTCGGCTGACAGGATGGCGCGGGCGGCATTCGTGCAGGCCCGCGCCTTTCCCCCTTTCCCTTCGCCGTGGGGCGCGCAATATTGTGTCGCACAAGCGCCGCATGGCGACAGATCACAAGGGGGGATATGATGGGCTGGCTCAAGGATGAAACGGGTCTTGGCAAGACGGCGGCGAATTACGTGCCCCTCACGCCGCTGTCGTTCCTCAAACGCGCGGCGCAGGTCTTTCCCGACCATCCGGCGGTGATCTACGGCCCGCACCGCAAGACCTATGCGGAATATTTCGAACGCGTCACGCGTCTGGCCTCGGCCCTTGTCAAACTGGGCGTGCAGCCGGGCGATGTGGTCGCCACCCTGATCCCCAACCTGCCCGCCCAGGCCGAGGCGCATTTCGGCGTGCCGGCCTGCGGCGCGATCCTCAACACGATCAACACAAGGCTGGAACCCGACACCGTCGCCTATATCCTCGATCACGGCGGCGCGAAGGTCCTGCTGGTCGATCCGCAATTCCTGCCACTGGCCGCCGAGGCGATGGACCGGATGGAAGGCCCCGCCCCCACCGTGATCGAAGTGCCCGACGACCATGCAGGTGTGCATGGCCAGGGCCATTACACCGATTACGAAAGCCTGCTGGCGGCGGGTGATCCCGATTTCGACTGGATCATGCCCGAGGACGAATGGGAAAGCATCGCGCTCAACTATACCTCCGGCACGACGGGGCGGCCCAAGGGCGTGGTCTATCACCATCGCGGCGCCTATCTGAATGCCATGGGGCAGGTCATCAGCTGGCGCATGGTGCTGCATCCGCGCTACCTGACCATCGTGCCGCTGTTTCACTGCAACGGCTGGTGCCACACCTGGATGATGCCGGTGCTGGGTGGCACGCTGATCTGCTGCCGCGACATCACCGCGCCCGCCATCTTCAACGCCATCGCCGATGAGGGTGTCACCCATTTCGGCGGCGCGCCCATCGTGCTGAACACGCTGGTGAACGCCCCCGCCGCGCAACGCCGCGCCTTTTCCCAGACGGTCGAGGTATTCACCGCCGGTGCCCCCGTCGCCCCCGCGACCCTGGCCAAGATCGAACCGATGGGCTTCAACGTCACCCAGGTCTACGGGTTGACCGAAACCTATGGCCCCGGCACCGAATGCACATGGAACGCCGCATGGGACGAGCTGCAAGGCGATGCCCGCGCCGCGATGAAGGCGCGCCAGGGTGTCGCCATGCCGTTTCTTGAGGGCGTGACCGTGATGACCGACGGGATGCAGCAGATCCCCATGGATGGCGTCACCCAGGGCGAGATCATGTTTCGCGGCAATGGCGTGATGAAAGGCTACCTCAAGAACCCCAAAGCCACCGAAGACTCCTTTGCCGGTGGCTGGTTTCATTCTGGCGACATCGCCGTGCAGCATCCCAACGGCTATATCCAGATCGCCGACCGCGCCAAGGACATCATCATCTCGGGCGGCGAGAATATCTCCTCGGTCGAGGTCGAAGGCGTGCTGATGGCCCATCCCGACGTGCTGCTCTGCGCGGTGGTCGCGAAGCCTGACGAGAAATGGGGCGAGGTGCCCTGCGCCTTCGTCGAGCTGAAAGAGGGCGTGGCGGGCGACGAGGCCGCCCTGATCGCCTTCACCCGTGAGAAGCTGGCAGGCTTCAAGACCCCAAAGAAAGTGGTGTTCCAGGAATTGCCGAAAACCTCGACCGGCAAGATCCAGAAGTTCGAGCTGCGCGCGATAGCCAAGGGGTTGTGAGGGAGGGGGCGGTCGCCCCAAGCCGTGCGCTCGCCGACCTGCGGGGTGGCGACACAACGATCATTCAGGGCACTTTATCCCCGCCCAGTCATAGAACCTCAGTTCTATGCACAACGGTCGCAAAATCGCTGCTCCACCTCGCCCCAAGCCGGGCGCCCGCCGACCCGCGGGGTGGCGATGCCGCCGACAGTTCGGCGCACTTTATCACCACCCAGTCATCGGCCCTCAGTTCTATGCACAACGGTCGCAAAATCGCCGCTCGACCTCGCCCCAAGCCGCGCGGTCGCCGACCCGCGGGGTGGCGAGCCTACGACAGTTCGGCGCACTTTATCCCCACCCAGTCATCGAACCTCAGTTCTGCGCACCACGGTCGCAAAATCGCCGCCCCAGGGGGCGGGTCGGCGATCGCGCGGCGGCGCGTACCGCGCCTTGTTCCGCGCGGGGGAGGGAAAAAAAGGGCAAGACATTGGGATCTTCTCAATGATAGAAATTTACGTGTCCAAATATCGTATGGTTGGGGATTTGTAGCTTGGGTAACTTTGGAAGCCTGTTTTCTTATACTATCACAAAAACAAAAAATTTGAAACTACTGGAAAACCTTACCACCAGTCAACCATTTAGTTTTGGCGTGATATTTGTTGCACTTTACCTAGGAGCCATTAGCGCATACTTGCTCGGCGTAGCGATAACCTTGCCGCAAGCTATAGTCACTATAATCAACCAATCAAGCATTATCCACCTAACCACGCAGATTACGTTTGTCATGATCTTGGCAATATCTTTAACAAAGGTGTTGCATCCGCTACTGGTTGGCGCTCTTTTTCTATGGAACCAGCTAGTTCGTGACTTCCAGCTGGGACGAAATAGAAAAAGGACTATTCGGAAAGCGGCATTCTACCGGCTTGAATATCGCAGAAACAGGCAGGTGGTAGAAGGTCGTGCATTTAGGAAATTAATAAATTTTCAAAAATCTATTATCATCTCATTAATACTGTTAGCACTTCTTTTCAATATTGATGACAATGCAAATCCCGCATTCGGCATCTTCGCAATGCTATTTTTTCCAATAATATTCCTGCCAATCATAACAATATTAGCAACATTAAATTCATATCGAGCCACTGAAGTGAAATCAAAATCGGAGTTCCTCACTTCACAAGCTGGCGCACAGTTCATAATTTCGATGTGTCTTTTAGCGTTCTTTTTCCTAGGCATTGGGAGGACTGTTTCTATAATTTATGGTCCAAACGTTTTCTATAACTTACCGAATGGTGTTTGCAGATTGGCTCCAATGATGCCAGTTTTTGGGGGTGCGCTTTACTTTCATCAAGAAAGCGAGCACTTCGTGATCATAGAGAACGGGGATATTGCTTTTTACATTCCGAGACTTGGTTCTAGCGGTGCCCCGTGCCAAATCCCCCAACCGTTAGAATCCCCCTAACGCCTCCCCGCAACCCATTGATTCCAAACAACCCCAAAAATGTCCCATCATGGGACAGCCCCCTGTCCCTGCCCCCTACCACCCCGGTCCACCCCATGCTAAACTTGCCCAAACAGAGGCAGGGCAGCCCATCCATGACCGCATTGCAGGAGTATCAACGGCTTGAGGCCTCCGCCCTCTGGCGCCCCGCGCCCGAGGAGCAGCGGCGCGAGGTCATCGTCTCGATCGGCGAGGCGACGCTGGTGATTTCCGACCTGACCGACCGCCCCCTTGCCCATTGGTCGCTGGCTGCCATCGCGCGGGCCAACCCCGATGAGACCCCCGCGCTCTATCATCCCGAAGGCGATCCTTCCGAAACGCTTGAACTGGCGGCGGATGAGGCCGCGATGATCACCGCCATCGAAAAACTGCGTAGCGCGGTGGATCGCCGCCGCCCCCGGCCCGGACGGTTGCGCGGGATCGGTCTTGCCGCGTCCTGTGCGGCTGTCGCGCTGCTGGCGGTGTTCTGGCTGCCCGGCGCGCTGCGCGATCATACCCTTTCTGTCGTGCCCGATGTGAAGCGCGAGGATCTGGGCCGCGCCCTGATGACCCATCTTGAACGGATGACCGGCCTGCCGTGCGTCGCCCCCGAAGGCTTACAGGTGTTGCAGAAGTTTTCCGCCCGCCTGCCCGAGGTGTCGGGCCAGCGCAACGCGCTGATCGTGTTCCGCAGCGGTGTGCGCGACACGGTGCGCCTGCCCGGCCGCATCCTGCTGATCGGGCGCGGCCTGGTCGAAAGCTATGAGGAGCCAGACGTTCTGGCAGGCTATATCATCGCCGAACAGCTCCGCGCCCAGGAAAGCGATCCGCTGGGCCGCCTGCTGGACTGGGGCGGTATCATGGCCAGCTTTCGGTTGCTGACAACCGGCACGCTGCCCGATGAGACATTGCGCGATTATGCGGAGACCCTGTTGACGGCACCGCCCCTGCCCCTCACCGACGAGGGGCTGAAGCAAGGGTTCCAGCGTTTGTCCGTGCGCGCGACGCCCTATGCCTATGCGCTGGACCCGACAGGCGAGAAGACCCTGGCCCTGATCGAGGCCGATCCCTTCGCCAGCGCGCCCCCGCAACCCCTGATGTCCGATGGCGACTGGTTGCGGTTGCAGGCGATCTGCGGCGGCTAGGCGTCAGTTCCGCGCAAAAGCCTCGCGGAAACCCGCGGCGCGCGCGGCCGTCAGCCCCTGAGACAGGGCTGCGGTATTGGCAAAGGGACCCGCAAGGATCACCTGCACCGGCTTGCCCTTGCTGCTGCTGCGCTGGATACTGACAGGCAGCCCGGCCGCCTGAAGCCGCCTGATCGTGCGCTGGGCATTGGCGGGATCGGCAAACGCGCCCACTTGCAGGAAGCGGCCCGTCACGGTCTTGGGGGCGGACGGCGGCGTGGCCCGGGTGGACACGCGCGGCTGAGCGGCCACTTGCCGCTGAGGCTGGGCCTTCTGGGTGCCACGGGTCGACACGCTCGCCCGGTCTGCCGCCCGGTCTGCCGCCCGCTCTGCAACCGGCACACCGGCGCGCACCTGGGTCGCCAGATCGGTATAGGGATAGACAAGGTTCGGGTTAAAGGCCGTCATGTCGCGCCCACTGCGCCGATCGATCAGACGGCGCGGCACGGTCTGGGTCCAGACCAGGTCCATCGCGGCCTTTCCCGCCACGGTTCCTTGCGCGCGATAGGGGTTCAGCCGGTCATCCTTCCAGACGGGCCGATAGCCTGGCGGCACGACCCCCGCATCTGCGGCATTGGCCTGGGCCTGAGCCACGTGGCGCGGCACGATCCTGGTCTGCGGGTCCAGCACGGCGCCTGCTTGACGGTTCTGGGCGATGGCGGGCGCCCCCAGGCGCCGGGCCGTGCCATTCACACGGCTGACCGGATCCTGTGTCTGCGGTCCGCAGCGCACATCGGCGCCACAGCGGCCGGTGGTGGTTGCGATCTGTCCCGCGATGGTCCCGGCGGCCCTTTGCCCTGCGGCATTCAGCGTCGGGGCGGTCGCGATCGATGCAACGGTGCGCATCGGGGCGCCGGCACGCGGCGCCATGACGGGCGGCTGCGGCGCCATGCGCGCGTTCACGGGGGTGTTCATAGTGGCGGACGGTCTTGCCCGGGCGGCGGCAGGTGCTGCGGCGGCAGGTGCCGCGGCGGACGGCCGCGCGGAAGACGCCACGGTTGTCCCGGCAGCGGCCGCGCCCGCCGCAGCCGGCGGTATCGTGATCAGCCGGGCGCCCGGCGGAAGTGCTGCCTGCGCGCTTGCGCCGGCACCGGCCGGCACCCCGTTTGCAAAGGTTGGCCTGGCGCCGCACAGGTTCTGGCGGCTTGACGTGACACGCGGCACCCATGTCGTGGCCCCGGCCACACCGGCGCGCACGAAGATGCACCCCTGGCTGTCGACATATTGTGATCCGGTGAAGGAAGCCGGCGGAAACTCGGCCGGCTCACGAAAGCGGATCGACTGTGCCTCGGCTGGCAGAACCCAGGTCAGCGTAGAGGCAGCGATCAACGCAGCCATCGAAAAAACCCGTACAGACATCATAAGCGCCCCCAACATAGCGTGGCGGCACTTTGCCTGAAACGGAAACGATCGTAAAGGGATGATAGCTTATTTAGTGCCAAACATGCGGTCACCCGCATCACCTAGTCCGGGCAGGATATATCCCTTGTCATTCAGACGCTTGTCCAGCGCAGCCGTGACGATCGGGACATCGGGATGAGCCTCTTTCATGCGGGCGACGCCTTCGGGGGCCGCCAGAAGGCACATGAACCGGATATTGGTGGCCCCCGCAGCCTTGAGCAGATCGACCGCCGCGACCGAGGAATTGCCCGTGGCCAGCATCGGATCGACAACGATCACCAGACGATCCTCCAACCCTTCGGGCAGTTTGCAGTAATATTGCACGGGCTTCAGCGTCGCCTCGTCACGATAGAGGCCGACAAACCCCACCCGTGCCGAGGGGATCAATTCCAGAACCCCGTCCAGCAGGCCGTTGCCCGCCCGCAGGATCGACACCAGCGCCAGCTTCTTTCCCTTCAGAACCGGCGCGTCCATTTCCTGCATCGGGGTTTCGACGGCGCGCGTGGTCAGTTCCAGTTCGCGCGTCACCTCATAGGCCAGCAAAGCCGAAATTTCGCGCAGCAAGGCACGGAATTCCCCAGTCGAGGTGTTCTTGTCGCGCATCAGCGTCAGCTTGTGTTGCACCAGCGGGTGGGTGACGATGGTCAGATGATCGGTCATGGCTACTCCGTTTCTGTCTTCAGCCTGTCCCGCAGGCGGTCTTTCGTGGCGGCATCGCAGAAGGCCGCATCAACAGCCGTGCGGTTCAGCACGGCAAAATCGGTCAAGTCCCAGCCGAAGGCGCGCTCCAGCCCCGCGAACTCCTGCGACATGCTGGTGCGGAAGAAGGGCGGATCGTCAGTGGACACTGTCACCTTTACCCCCGCCTTGCGCAGTTTCGCAATGGGATGGGCGCGCAGATCGGGATAAAGGCCCAGGGCGACGTTCGATCCGGGGCAAACCTCCAGCACCGTGCCAGCCTCGGCCAGCCGGTCTATCAGGGCCGGGTCATCGACGGCGCGCACACCATGGCCGATGCGCGTGACGCGCAGGTCGTCCAGCGCCTGCCGGACCGAAGCGGGGCCTGCGAATTCACCGGCATGGGTGGTCAGGTTCAACCCCGCCTCGCGCGCGCAATCGAAGGACCATGCGAAATCGCCCTGCTTGCCCATGGTCTCGTTCCCGCCCATGCCGAAACCGGTGATCCAGTCGCCGGCGGTTTCGGCGGCACAGCGGGCAATCTGGCGCGCCGTGTAGGGGCCGAAATGACGGATGCAGGTGACAATGCCACGCATGATGATGCCATGGGCGGCTTCGGCCCGGTCCGCCGCCTCGCGGATGGCATGCAGGTATTCGCGCCAGGCGGCAAGGTCGCCGCCACCACAGAAATCGGGGCTTATGAATGCCTCGGTATAGATCACGCCGTCTTCGGCGCTGCGCTCCAGCACCGCCGCGGTCAGGCGGGCGTAATCCTCGGGCCGTTTGAGCACGCTTGTCGCGGCCTCGTAGACCTGCAGGAAATCGGGGAAATCGTCGAAGCTGTAATGCCCGCGCTCATCGAAGATACCGGCGATATCCACGGATTTTTCCCGTGCCAGACGGCGGATCAGATCGGCAGGCGCCGCACCTTCAAGGTGCAGGTGCAGTTCGACCTTGGGGTAGTCTTGCCAGCTCATGCGACCACCCTTCCGGGCCCGCGCCGGGTCAGGCCAAGATGCGCGGCAATGGTGGCCGCCACATCGACAAAGGCCAGATGCCCCAGCGCGCCTGCGCCCAGCCCGGCGACCAGAACCGGCACACGTTCGCGGGTATGGTCCGTGCCGGTCCAGGTGGGGTCGTTGCCATGGTCGGCGGTCAGCAGCATCATGTCACCCGGGCGCAGCGCCGCGATGATCGGGCCGATCCCGGCATCGAAGCGTTCAAGAGCGCGGGCATAGCCCGCGACATCGCGGCGATGGCCATAAAGACTGTCGAATTCCACCAGATTCGCGAAGGTCAGGCTGCCGTCCTCGGCTGTGTCCACCAGCCGCGCCAGATGGCCCATCAACGCGGCGTCATCGCCCTTGGCCAGATCGTCGATCCCCCGCATCGAGAAGATGTCACCGATCTTGCCCACCGCATGCACGCGGCGTCCATCGGCCTGCGCCCAGTCGCACAGCGTGGGTGACGGGGGGGCGATGGCATAGTCGTGGCGGTTGGCGGTCCGGGTGAAACCACCCTCGACCGTGCCGACAAAGGGTCGCGCGATCACGCGCCCCACGCGCATGGCATGCAGGATCGGGGCGGCGCGTCGGCACAGGTCCAGCAGGCGGTCGAGGCCAAAGTGTTTCTCATGCGCCGCGATCTGAAAGACGGAATCGGCCGATGTGTAGCAGATGGGCCAGCCGGTGCGGATATGCTCGCCCCCCAACCGGGCGATGATCTCGGTGCCTGAGGCATGGCAATCACCAAGGATGCCATCGGTCCCCGCCAGCGCTGCGATCCGGGCGCTCAGGTCGGGCGGAAAGGCGGGCTGCGTGTCGGGAAAATGGTGCCAGTCCCATGGCACGGGCACACCGGCCAGTTCCCAATGGCCCGACGGCGTATCCTTGCCGTTCGACACTTCGGTGGCCGCGCCCCACAAGCCCTGCGGCGCGGCGCCCAGACCCGGCGGCGGCGCAAGCCCGCTTGCCAGCTCCATTGCCGCCCCCAGCCCCAGCCGATCAAGGTTCGGCAGATGCAGCGGACCCGCGCGATCCGTGTCGGCGCGCCCCGCCGCACAGGCCAGCGCGATATGGCCAAGGGTGTTCGCCCCCGTATCAGGGGTCGTCCCGTTGAAGAAACGGTCCGCATCGGGCGCCCCGCCGATACCGACCGAGTCCATCACCACCAGAAAGGCACGGCTCATGGTCCGACCCTGTCATGGATCAGCGGCGGCAGGTCCGGTGCATCTTGTGCAATCGTGATCGCGCCAAGCACCTGCGCCATCGCCTTTTGCGCGGCCTCGGGCCGGGCGGCATGGATGCGCGCCAGCGGTTGACCCGCATCGACCCATGCGCCCAGTTCCACCATGTCCGACAGGCCCACGGCGGGATCGATACGGTCGCTTTCGACCTGCCGCCCCCCGCCCAATGCCACGACGCACAGGCCAAGCGCATGACCGTCGATCGCGGCGATATAGCCGGATTGCGGGGCTTTCACCTCGCGGATCACATTGGCTTCGGGCAGAAAGCGCGCCCAATCCTGCACGAAGCGGGTCGGCCCGCCCTGGGCCGCGACCATCTGGCCGAAACACTCTGCCGCGCGCCCATCCGCGATGCTGGCCCGGATCGCCTGCGCGCCAGTCTCGGCATCCGCAGACAGGCCCGCGCCCGCCAGAACCGCAGCGCCCAGCGCCGCCGTGACATCCAGCAAACGCCCGCCCGCCTGCCCGGTCAGCACCCGCATCGTCGCCGCCACCTCAAGCGCATTGCCCAGATCGGGGGCCAGCGGCTGGTTCATATCGGTCATCAGGGCCATGGTCGGGCATCCGGCGGCATTGGCCGTCTCGACCAGGGCCCGCGCCAGCGCGCGCGCCTGTTCCGGTGTCTTCATGAAGGCCCCGCTGCCCGTCTTGACGTCCAGCACCAGCCCATCCAGCCCGGCGGCCAGCTTCTTGGACAGGATCGAGGCGGTGATCAGATCAAGGCTTTCCACCGTCCCGGTCACGTCGCGTATCGCGTATAGCCGACGGTCAGCCGGGGCGATGGCGGCGCTGGCACTGACGATGGCGCAGCCCGCCTGCGCCACGACCGCGCGCAGCCGCACCTCGTCCAGATCCGTGCGCAGGCCGGGGATCGCTTCCATCTTGTCCAGCGTGCCGCCGGTATGCCCCAGGCCGCGCCCGGAAATCATGGGCACGCAGGCCCCGCAGGCCACCAATGCAGGCGCAAGGATCAGGCTAACGCAATCGCCCACCCCGCCGGTGGAATGCTTGTCCAGCACCGGACGGTCCATATCCCAACCCAGCACATGACCCGAATCCCGCATCGCCAGGGTCAGGGCCACGCGCCCCTCATCCCCCAGACCGTTCAGCAAGGCGGCCATGGCAAAAGCCCCGGCCTGTGCATCCGAGACCGCCCCATCGGCCAGACCGCGCGCAAACCAGTCCAGCTCGTCCCGGGTCAAGGGCAGGCGGTCGCGCAGACGGGTGATGATGCCGCGGGCGTCCAAGGTGCTACACGCCCCCTCCCGCGCGGGTCATATGCGCCGCGGTGAAGGCGCCGGGCAGCAGGTCGGCCAGGGTCATTTGCAACGCCTGCCCGTCCAGCGTGGACATGGTGACCGGCACCGCTCCGCGCCCGAACTCGGCCAGTTTCTGACGGCATCCGCCGCAGGGCGTGACGGGATGCTCGCCATCCGCGATCACGGCCACCTCGGTCAGTTCCGTCTCACCGGCGGCGACCATGGCGGCAATCGCCCCGGCTTCGGCGCAGGTGCCTTGCGGATAGGCCACATTCTCGACGTTGCACCCGACATAGACCTTGCCGGACGCCGCCCGGATCGCAGCGCCCACCTTGAAATGCGAATAGGGCACATAGGCGTTTTCGCGCACCGCGCGGGCCTGATCCATCAATGTCATGTCCGATCTCCGATATGAGTGGTGAAGCGCCCCGGAAGGGAGACTTCGAGAATTTCCAGATCCGGGGTCGCGTCGGAATAGCGCGTCTTCATCCCCGGCGGGATCACGAAAGCATCGCCCTGTTGCAGCGGAAAGGCTTCACGCCCTTCCCCCTCAAGCACCATTCCGCCCTGCATCAGATAGGTGAACAGGATATCGCTGTCGTGCCAAGTCCAATCGGTTGTGCCGCCATCCGGCCGCGCCACCTGCACCCCCGCCACATCGCGGGTATTGGCGGCAATCGTGGTATCGCGGGCAACAAAGCCGGGGATGCGGAAAGGCTGCCAGGCAGCGCCCTTGCCGACGTTGTGCACGAACCGCTGACCCTGCCATTCACGGTCGGGCCGCAGATGCGGGGTCGGCAGGGTCATGTCATGGTCGATCGCGGTCACATGTTCGGCGGGCACGCCGATCTCGATCACCTCGATCCCGTCGCTGGCCTCCAGCACGCGGTGGCGGATCTCGGGCGGCTGGATAAAGCAATCCCCTGCCGTCAGGCGGATCGGGGGGCCCTGGTCCTCATAGACCACATCGACCCAGCCATTGATGCAGAAGATCAGCTGAAACCCGACCTTGTGGAAATGCACCATGTCGGGGACGGGCCCGCCATCGGGGATGCGGATATGGCTGGCGATGATCGAACCGCCAAGCCGGTCGGGGATCAGGTCGCGGTAATGCATGCCCGCGCGCCCGATCACCCAGGGCGCCTGATCGGCCAGGCGGCGCACGACGAAACTGTGGATTGTGGGCGGCAGGACCAGCGGCGGGTTGCGTTCGGCGATGGTGATGCGCGTGCCCCCCGGCGCGATCAGCGCGGTCTCGCCTCCGGCAATCTCTGCGGGGGCATCGGACAGCAGCCGCAGATGGCCTGCCGGTTCATCCCCGCGTTCCAGCCGGAAGCGCAGGCCATGACCGGAAAAGGCCGCGATGGCCGGATCGTCGGCGGGATAGATCATGTCCATGCGGAACCCCAGCCGCTTTGTGAAAAAGCCGATGTCGCCGGTCAGATCGGCCGTGGAAAGGCAGACCTCTGCAACGGTTTCGGTCATGGTGTCGTTCTCCCCGCGTCGCGGCGCACTTTTGTCGTGCGCGAAAGCTTGGCCCTGCGACCGGGGATTTGCAAGACGGGGGATTTAAAAGAGGGGGCGACCGATGCTGCTGAAAAACGGCATCTTCCCATCCGCCACATATTAGTTTAACGCTAAACTATATCGGGAAGAGGAGCGGACAGATGTCGGACAACCACAAGGAAACCCTGCGCCAGGCGGCTCTGGCCTATCATGAATTTCCCAAACCCGGAAAGCTTGAGATCCGCGCGACCAAACCGCTGGCCAATGGCCGTGACCTGGCGCGCGCCTATTCCCCCGGCGTCGCCGAGGCCTGCCTTGAAATCCGCGACGATCCCGCGAACGCCAGCCGCTATACCGCGCGCGGCAATCTTGTGGCGGTCGTGACCAATGGCACCGCCGTTCTGGGGCTTGGCAATATCGGGGCGCTCGCCTCCAAGCCGGTGATGGAAGGCAAGGCCGTCCTGTTCAAGAAATTCGCGGGCATCGACTGTTTCGACATCGAACTGAACGAACCTGACCCTGTGAAGCTGGCCGATATCGTCTGCGCGCTGGAGCCCACATTTGGCGCCATCAACCTTGAAGACATCAAGGCGCCTGACTGTTTCATCGTGGAAAAGCTCTGCCGCGAGCGGATGAACATCCCCGTCTTTCACGACGACCAGCACGGCACCGCCATCGTGGTGGGGGCTGCCGCGACCAACGCCCTGCATGTGATCGGCAAACGGTTCGAGGATATCCGCATCGTCAGCACAGGCGGCGGGGCGGCCGGCATCGCCTGCCTGAACATGCTGCTGAAGCTCGGGGTGAAACGGGAAAACATCTGGCTTTGCGACATTCACGGCCTGGTCTACGAGGGCCGCGAGATCGACATGAACCCGCAAAAGGCCGCCTTTGCCCAGAAGACCGACAAGCGCGCGCTGGACGAGGTGATCGACGGCGCCGACATGTTCCTGGGGCTGTCCGGCCCCGGCGTACTGACACCCGACATGGTGCGCCGCATGGCCAGCCGCCCGGTCATCTTCGCGCTGGCCAACCCCTCGCCCGAGATCGACCCGGCCGAGGCCCGCGCCATCGTACCCGATGCAATCATCGCGACGGGCCGGTCGGATTACCCCAACCAGGTCAATAACGTGCTGTGCTTTCCGTTCATCTTCCGGGGCGCTCTGGACGTGGGCGCGACCGAGATCAACGACGAGATGCAGATCGCCTGCATCGAGGGTATCGCGGCCCTGGCCCGCGCCACGACCAGTGCCGAGGCCGCCGCCGCCTACCAGGGCGAACAGATGACCTTCGGCGCCGATTACCTGATCCCCAAGCCCTTCGATCCGCGCCTGTCGGGTGTGGTGTCAACCGCCGTGGCCAAGGCCGCGATGGACACGGGTGTCGCCACTCGCCCGCTCGAGGATCTGGCCGCCTACAAGGCCAAGCTGGACGGATCGGTCTTCAAATCCGCGCTGCTGATGCGGCCCGTGTTCAGCGCGGCGGCCACCGCGGCGCGCAGCATCGTCTTTGCAGAAGGCGAAGATGAACGCGTGTTGCGCGCGGCGCAGGCGATCCTCGAGGAAACGACCGAAAAGCCCATCCTGATCGGCCGCCCCGAGGTGATCGAGGCGCGCTGCGCCCGTGCCGGTCTGTCGATCAAGCCGGGCCGCGATGTGCAGATCGTGAACCCGGAAAACGATCCGCGCTACCGCGACTACTGGGGCAGCTATCACCAGATCATGGCGCGGCGCGGCGTGACCCCGGATCTCGCCCGCGCGATCATGCGGACAAACACTACCGCCATCGGGGCGGTGATGGTGCACCGCGGCGAGGCCGACAGCCTGATCTGCGGCACATTCGGCGAATTCCGCTGGCACCTGAAATATGTCAACCAGGTCCTTGGCAGCGCCACGCACCGCCCGCATGGCGCGCTGTCGCTGATGATCCTCGAGGATGGCCCCCTCTTCATCGCCGACACCCATGTGCGCGCCGCCCCCACACCGGATGAACTGGCAGAGGCCGCGATCGGCGCCGCGCGCCACGTGCGCCGTTTCGGCCTGGTGCCCAACGTGGCCTTCTGCACGCAATCGCAGTTCGGCAACATGGACACGGATGCCGGCCAGCGCATGCGCGCAGCACTTGCCATACTCGACTCGGCCCCGCGGGATTTCACCTATGAAGGCGAGATGAATGTCGACAGCGCACTGGACGCCGAGTTGCGCGCCCGGATCTTTCCCGACAGCCGCATGAAGGGCCCCGCCAATGTGCTGATCTTCGCCCATGCCGACGCCGCGTCAGGCGTGCGTAACATCCTGAAGATGAAGGCGGGCGGGCTTGAGGTGGGACCGATCCTGATGGGCATGGGCAACCGCGCCCATATCGTCAGCCCCTCGATCACGCCGCGGGGCCTTCTGAACATGGCCGCCATCGCGGGAACGCCGGTCGCGCATTACGGCTAGGCCAGACAGGGCCATCGAACAGGCGCGCCTTGGCAACAGGGCGCGCCTGTCGTTTCACCGTTCCTCAAATACTCGATCCGCTGCCCGACACCGGCGCGCGGCATGCATTTGCATACCCGGTCGGTGCACCTTGGCATACAAAAAATTACGCATTGACAAGCACATAGGCAATAATATTTCCCTGATTGAATGTTTTCGGCACGATCATTCTGGGAGGGGGATCAGCCATGGACGGCACCTCGACGGCGGCAGGCCGCACCGCCCGCGCCGGCGGCGCGATCACACCACAGCAGGCCGATCAGATCGGCGCGACCCTGCGCCCGGGCTGGGTGGCGGGATCGCTGCGTGACGGAGATATCCTGCCCCCGCTGTGGCACTGGGCGGGCTTTCCGCCGACGGCATCGATGGAAGACATCGGGCCCGACGGGCACCCGAAACTGGGCGGCTTTCTGCCCGATCTGGGCCTGGGGCGGCGCATGTGGGCCGGGGGCAGCCTGCGCTTTCTGGCGCCCTTGCATCTGGGCGAGGCGATGACCCGGCATTCCGAGATCATCAGCCTCGAGCACAAGCAGGCCGGCAGCACGCCCATGGCCGTGCTGACCCTGCGCCACCGGATTGACACGGCGCGCGGGCCAGCGATCGAGGAGGATCAGACGATCGTCTACCTGCCCCTGCCCGACCGCTACAGCCCGCCGAAACCGATCCCCGCGCCCGAGGTCGCGGATTTCGACGAGACCGTCGCGATGGATCCCGTGCGCCTCTTTCGCTACTCCGCCGTGACCTTCAACGGCCACCGCATCCATTACGACCGCGACTATGCCACTGGGGTGGAACACTATCCTGCCCTTGTCGTGCATGGTCCCCTGCAGGCCACATTGCTGATCGACGCCGCCACCCGCCACGCGGGCCGGCCCCCTGAAACTTTCCGCTACAGGGGCGTTCATCCGATGTTCGACACGCATTCCCTGCGCCTGATCGGAACCATGTCCGAGGACCAGACCATGACACTTTGCACCGCCGCCCCCGTAGGCCATATCGGCACGCAGGCCACCGCAGGCTGGATCTGATGCAGGGTATCCTGCAAGGCATGCGCGTTGTCGAAGGCTCGGCCTTCGTCGCGATCCCGCTGGCGGGGATGACGCTGGCCCAGATGGGGGCCGATGTGATCCGTTTCGATCGGCTGGAGGGCGGGCTGGACGCGCATCGCTGGCCGGTGACCGCACAGGGGCAAAGCCTGTTCTGGGCAGGAATGAACAAGGGCAAGCGATCCGTTGCCGTCGACATGAAATCGCCGCGCGGGCGCGAACTGGTGACACAGATCGTCACCGCGCCGGGCAAGGATGCGGGCCTGTTCCTGACCAACCTGCGGGTGCGCGGATGGATGGATCATCCCACCCTCAGCCAGTTTCGCCCCGACCTGATCATGGTCACCCTCTCGGGCGATCGTCACGGACGTCCTGCGGTGGATTACACGGTCAACCCGGCGCTTGGGTTTCCCGATGCCACGGGTCCCGCCGGCAGCACCGATCCGGTGGCGCATGTCCTGCCCGCCTGGGATTGCATCGCGGGGAACATGGCCGTCACCGCCCTGCTTGCGGCGGAACGGCACCGCCTGCGGACGGGGGAAGGTCAGGATGTCGATCTGACGCTCAAGGATGTGGCCGCCGCCATGCTGGGGCATCTGGGCATCATCGGCGAGGTTGCCGTGAATGGCGTGGACCGGCCGAAAAGCGGCAATGCGCTTTACGGCGCCTATGGGCAGGATTTCGTCTGTGCGGACGGGCGCAGGATCATGGTGATCGGCCTGACAGACCGGCAGTGGCGCGGTCTGGTCAAGGTAACCGGCAGCGCCCAGGCGATGGAGAGGATCGCCCGGCAGACCGGGCTTGACCTTGCAAAGGAAGCCGCCCGCTGGGAGGCGCGCGCCATGATCACCGACGCCTTGACCCCCTGGTTCGCCGCCCGCACCCTGCCCGATATCGCACCCCTGTTCGAGGCGCAGGGATTGACCTGGTCGGAATTCCGCAGCTTCGCCCGCGCGGTGCAGGAAGATCCGGACCTGCAACCAGGCGAAAACCCGATGTTCGCCCATGTGGACCAGCCCGGCATCGGCCGCTATCCTGTCCCGGCCTCTCCGATCACCTTTTCGGGGGCGCAAACCCCACCGCCCGCAGCGGCCCCGGTTCTGGGCGCCCATACCGAGGAGGTGCTGGCCGATGTGGCGGGGCTACCAGGCCACGAGATCGCGCAGCTTTTCGATGCCGGGATCGTCGCCGGACCGCGGTAAGGCGCCTGTTAGCGCGAAATGTGACCTTAGCGCGCAGGTGACGGACCTTGTAACGTGGACAAGCCCCTTGCGCGATGGCCGTGGCCTTGGGTAAGCCATTCACAGTCGCCGGAGGAGGAATACAATGGCATACAAAGACGTCTACGAGGGCTGGAAAGCTGATCCCGAAGGGTTCTGGATGGAACAGGCCCGCGCCATTGACTGGGTCAAGCCGCCCTCGAAGGCCCTGTTTGCCGAGAATGCCCCGCTCTACGAATGGTACAAGGACGCGCAGGTCAATACCTGCTGGAACGCGGTGGACCGGCATGTCGAGGCAGGGAACGGCGATCGCGTGGCCATCATCCATGACAGCCCGGTCACCAACACGGTGCACAAGATCACCTATGCCGAATTGCAGACCCGCGTCGCCAGCCTGGCGGGCGCGCTGCGCGCCAAGGGCGTGACCAAGGGTGACCGCGTCATCATCTACATGCCCATGGTGCCCGAAGCGATCGAGGCGATGCTGGCCTGCGTGCGCCTGGGCGCGATCCATTCGGTCGTCTTCGGCGGCTTTGCCGCACATGAACTGGCCGTCAGGATCGACGACTGCACCCCCAAGGCGATCATCGCGGGCTCCTGCGGGATCGAACCGGGCCGCGTCGTGCATTACAAGCCGCTGGTCGATGCGGCCATCGAACAGGCGACCCACAAGCCCGAATTCTGCGTGATCTTCCAGCGCGAACAGCAAGTCGCCGGGTTGATCCCCGGCCGCGACCATGACTGGCACGGCTTTCAACATGGCGTGGAACCCGCGGAATGCGTGCCCGTATCCGGCGATCATCCGGCCTATATCCTCTACACTTCGGGCACGACTGGCCAGCCCAAGGGCGTGATCCGTCCCACTGCGGGTCACCTTGTGGCGCTGAACTGGACGATGAAGAATGTCTACAACGTCGATCCGGGCGATGTCTTCTGGGCCGCATCCGATGTGGGCTGGGTCGTGGGGCACAGCTATATCTGCTACGCGCCGCTGATACATGGCAACACCACGGTGGTGTTCGAAGGCAAACCCGTGGGCACCCCGGATGCCGGTACCTTCTGGCGGGTGATCCAGGATCACAATGTGCGCTCCTTCTTCACCGCGCCCACCGCCTTCCGCGCGATCAAGCGCGAGGATCCCAAGGGCGAGTTTCGCGCGAAATACGACCTGACCTGCCTGCGCGCGCTCTATCTTGCTGGCGAAAGGGCTGATCCCGACACGATCATCTGGGCACAGGACCTGCTGAAAGTGCCGGTCATCGACCATTGGTGGCAGACCGAAACCGGCTGGCCGATCGCGGCGAACCCGCTGGGCCTTGACCCGCAGCCGGTCAAGATCGGCTCGCCCTCGGTGGCGCTGCCGGGCTGGGACGTGCAGATCCTCGACGAGGCCGGGCATCCGCAGGCCCCCGGCACGCTGGGCGCCATCGCGGTCAAGCTGCCGCTGCCGCCGGGCACGCTGCCGACGCTCTGGAACGCCGAAGAACGCTACCGCAAATCGTACCTCACGCATTTCCCCGGATATTACGAAACGGGCGATGCCGGCATGATCGACGAGGATGGCTATCTCTACATCATGGCGCGCACCGATGACGTGATCAACGTGGCGGGCCACCGCCTGTCCACCGGCGCCATGGAAGAAGTTCTGGCTGGCCACCCCGATGTGGCCGAATGCGCCGTGATCGGGGTCACGGACGAGCTGAAGGGCCAGTTGCCCATGGGCTTTTTGTGCCTTACCAAGGGCGTGGATCGGCCCCATGCGGATATCGTCAAGGAATGCGTGAAACTGGTGCGCGACCAGATCGGCCCGGTCGCCGCCTTCAAGCTGGCGCTTGTGGTGGATCGTCTGCCCAAGACGCGCTCGGGCAAGATCCTGCGCGCCACCATGGTCAAGATCGCGGACGGGCAGGACTTCAAGATGCCCGCCACGATCGACGACCCCGCAATCCTGGATGAAATCCGCGAGGCATTGCAGACCATCGGCTACGCGAAATGACCGCGGCAGGCCTTCCGGCGCATCCCACCCGGAAGGCCTGCTTTCTTCTTGCTCCAAATATCCATGGCAACATCCCAAGGCTTGCCCCGTTGCAGGGGCACGGCGCGATGCCCATATTGCGGGGATGACCATCAGACCCATCCTTGCCATTCTTGCCAGCCTGCTTTGCCTGGCGCTGCTGCTGCCTTTGACCGCGAGGGCCGAGATGACCGCTCAAACCCGCCTGATCCCGGACGACAGCTGGACCTATGTCAGCGACCAGGTGATGGGCGGTGTCTCCGAAGGCCGCGCGCGGATCGGCACTGTTGACGGGCAGCCCGTGCTGCACCTGACGGGGCAGGTCAGCACCGCCAATCGCGGCGGGTTCATCCAGGCGCGCGTGACGCTGGACAGCCCCCCGCCCGAAAAGGCATCAGGCGTGGTCCTGCGCGTGCGCGGCAATGGCGAGGGGTATTTCGTGCATCTGCGGACCTCGGGCACGGTCTTGCCCTGGCAATATTACCAGGCCCCCTTCCCGACCACGCCCGACTGGGCCGAGGTGCGGATTCCCTTCACGGCCTTCAAGGCATCGGGCAATCTGCTGCGCGGGGCGGTCCGGCCTGACAGCATCCGCAGCCTTGGCATCGTCGCTTACGGGCGCGACCACAGTGCGGATATCTCGGTGATGTGGGTCGGGTTCTACTGACCGGTCACCGGCTTCGGATCAGACGAACTGTTCCTGGATCAGCCGCTCTTCCAGCCCGTGACCGGGATCGAACAGGATGCGGTGCTCGATCTCGGGCGCGCTGCGGATCTCGACGGTGATCACGTCGCGCACGGATCGCGAATCCGCATCGGCCATCACGGGGCGCTTGTCGGCCTCCTCAACATCAATGCGGACCAGCGCGGTCTTGGGCAGAAGCGCACCGCGCCAGCGGCGCGGACGGAAAGGCGCGATCGCGGTCAGCGCCAGAACATCCGACCGGATCGGCAGGATCGGGCCATGCGCGCTGTAGTTATAAGCGGTCGATCCCGCCGGTGTCGCGACCAGCGCGCCATCGCAGACCAGTTCCGCCATCCGCAACCGCCCATCCACGGTGATCCGCAGCTTTGCCGCCTGCGGCCCCTGCCGCAGCAATGACACCTCGTTGATCGCCAGCGCCTCATGCACCGTTCCATCGGAGCAGGTCGCGCGCATCGCCAGCGGGTTCAGCACGGCCTCTTCGGCTTCGGCCAGCCGGTCATGCAGGTTGTCTTCGTGATATTCGTTCATCAGGAAACCGACCGTGCCGCGGTTCATGCCGTAGACAGGCGCGGCCAGGTTCTGTGTGCGGTGCAGGGTCGTCAGCATGAAACCGTCGCCGCCCAGCGCCACGATCACGTCGGCGCTGGCCTCGGGGGCTGCGCCGTAAAGTGCGACCAGCCGTTCCATCGCCTCCTGCGCGCTGGGAACCGGGCTGGCGCAAAAGGCGATCTTGAGGGTCATTCCGGGGGCCGTCCTGTTTCCAATGCGCGTCGTCGCGCGCCGATGGAAGCACAAACCGCCCCGCAGCGCCAGCCCTGCCGCCCATCGCGCCGCACGCGCCCCTGCCTGCGTCGCTTTCGGCCCTTCCCCCCTTGGGCAGTTTGCACTAGGACACGAGACAACGCTGACCCCGAAAACGGAGCCCGACATGACCGATACCGGTTTCTTCACCGAAGCGCTGTCCTCGCGCGATCCTGAGCTGTTTAAGTCCATCACCGACGAGCTGGGCCGCCAGCGCCACGAGATCGAGCTGATCGCGTCCGAAAACATCGTCTCTGCCGCCGTGATGGAAGCGCAGGGCAGCGTGATGACCAACAAATACGCCGAAGGCTATCCGGGTCGTCGCTATTACGGTGGTTGCCAGTTCGTCGATGTGGCCGAGAACCTGGCCATCGAGCGTGCCTGCCAGCTGTTTGGCTGCTCCTTCGCGAATGTGCAGCCCAATTCGGGCTCGCAGGCCAACCAGGGCGTCTATACCGCGCTGCTGCAACCCGGTGACACGATCCTGGGCATGTCGCTGGATGCGGGTGGGCACCTGACCCATGGCGCCAAGCCCAACCAGTCGGGCAAATGGTTCAACGCGATCCAGTATGGCGTGCGCCAGCAGGATCTGGAAATCGACTATGACCAGATCGCCGCGCTGACCGCCGAGCACAAGCCCAAGATGATCATCGCCGGTGGCTCGGCCATTCCGCGGGTCATCGACTTTGCCAAGATGCGCGAGATCGCCGACAGCGTGGGCGCCTATCTGCTGGCGGATGTCGCGCATTTCGCGGGCCTGATTGCGGCGGGGCATTACCCCTCGCCCTTCCCGCACGCGCATATTGCCACCACAACGACCCACAAGACCCTGCGCGGCCCGCGCGGCGGCATGATCCTGACCAATGACGAGGATATCGCCAAGAAAGTGAATTCGGCGATTTTCCCCGGCATCCAGGGTGGCCCGCTGATGCATGTGATCGCCGCCAAGGCCGTGGCCTTCGGCGAGGCGCTGCGCCCCGAGTTCAAGACCTACCAGGCCCAGGTGATCAAGAACGCCCAGGCGCTGGCGGATGAGCTGATGAAGGGTGGCCTTGATATCGTGACCGGCGGCACCGATTGCCACCTGATGCTGGTGGACCTGCGCCCCAAGGGCGTGAAGGGTAACGCCACCGAAAAGGCGCTGGGGCGCGCGCATATCACCTGCAACAAGAACGGCATCCCCTTCGATACGGAAAAACCGACGATCACCAGCGGTGTGCGCCTGGGCACCCCTGCCGGCACGACACGCGGCTTCGGCGAGGCCGAGTTCCGCCAGATCGGGCGTTGGATCGTGCAGGTCGTGGACGGTCTTGCCGCCAATGGCGAAGATGGCAATGACGCGGTGGAAACCGCCGTCAAGGCCGAGGTCGAGGCCCTGTGCAAGCGGTTCCCGATCTATCCGGGTCTCTGATCCGCTTTCAGCCGGTGCTGACCACAAGCGCCGCGTCCCCCAAGGGGCGCGGCGTTTCGCATATCAGACGATGCCGCGCCAGTGCAGAAAGGCCAGGGTCAGCCCGGCCAGCAGCAACAGGTTGAACGCCAGCCCGCCCAATATGCCCAGAACCGCGCCGCGCCGCCGATCAGCGGGGTCGATCGACCGCAAATGGGCGCGCGCTTCGGCATGGGCGCGGGCGACGCGTGCATGGTCTATCCTGCGGGCCAGCTTGGGATGGGCGGCCAGCGTCTCGGCCTCGGCCACGACTTGCGCCTGATCCCGAATGCGGGCGGGCAGCCGCCGCCCTGCGCGTTTCAGACGCGTTTGCAGCGGGCCACGCCCGAGCGAAAGCTTTTCATCAAGAAGCGCGCATAGCTCCTGCACCATCTGGGAAATATCATCTGTCTGCAAAATGCGGGCTCCGGGAATGCGCTTGTCCTGACCGGAACCCCTTGCCGGGCAAGAGGGCCGGTTGGGATGTCAGGCCGCTTGCGTGGTGATCTGGATCTGCGCCAGCGCCTGCGCCGCGATATCGAATGACTTCACCCGCGCCGCATGGTCATGGATCATGCCCGTCACCATCAACTCGTCCGGGCGATAGCGCGCCACGATCTGCGTCAGACCGCGATGCACGGTCTCGGGTGATCCCACGGCCGAGACCGACATCGCCTCTTCGACCATGCGCATCATCGGGGCGGGCACATGGGCCGCAACATCCCTGACCGGGCGCGGCAACTTGCCGGGCTGGCCACTGCGCAGACGCGCGAAGGACAGCACCTGCGAGGATCGCAGATACTGCGCCTCTGCGTCGGTATCGGCGGCGCAAACGCCTGCCGCCACCATCACATAGGGTTTGGCCAGATAGGCCGAGGGGCGAAAGGTCGCGCGGTAGGTCCGCAGCGCCTCTTCCAGCATCTGGGGCGCGAAATGCGAGGCAAAGGCATATGGCAGCCCCATGTAGGCCGCGAATTGCGCGCCGAACAGGCTGGAGCCCAGGATCCAGACCGGCACATGGCTGCCCTGCCCCGGCACTGCGCGAACGCGCGCATCCGGGGCCGCATCGCCCAGGTAGCCCAGCAGTTCGCCCACATCCTGCGGAAAGGTATCGGCCCCGTCCATGTAGCGGCGCAGCGCACGGGCGGTGCCCATGTCGGTGCCCGGTGCGCGACCCAGGCCCAGGTCGATGCGGCCGGGGAACAACGCCTCGAGCGTGCCGAACTGTTCGGCTACGACCAGCGGCGCATGGTTGGGCAACATGATCCCGCCCGATCCCACCCGCATGGTCGATGTCGCCGCCGCAACCCGCCCGATCACCACGGCCGTGGCGGCACTGGCAATGCCGGGCATGTTGTGATGCTCGGCCAGCCAGTAACGGTGATAGCCGAAGCGCTCGGCGTTCACCGCCAGATCGACGGTATTTGCCAGCGCCTGAACGGCCTCCGCCCCTTCCGGGATCGGGGACAGATCAAGAAGCGAGTAGTGATGCATGGCATGTGTTCCTTTGTCTCGTCACTCTAGCCCCGGTTGCGCCGCGCGCCAAGGCCCCGCCCCGTCATAGCGGCCAGACGATCAGCAGCATCGGCAGGCTGACCGCGACGACAATCGCCTCGAGCGGCAGGCCCAGCCGCCAGTAATCGCTGAACCGGAAGCCGCCAGGTCCCAGGATCAGCGTGTTGTTCTGATGCCCGATCGGCGTCAGGAAGGCGCAGGAGGCACCGATCGCCACGGCCATCAGGAAACTGTCGGGATTGACGCCCAGCGTGGCCGCAATCCCCAGGGCGATGGGGCACATCACCGCCGCCGTCGCGGCATTGTTCATCACGTCGGACAGGAACATCGTGACGATCAGGATCACCGCCAGCGCCACGATCGCATTGCCCTGCGCCACGGTTTCCACCATCAGCCCGGCCAGCACGTTGGCGGCACCTGTCTGCTCCATCGCGCCCGCGACCGGGATCAGCGCGGCCAGCAGCACCACCACGGGCCAGTCGATGGCGGTATAGACATCGCGCGGCGGGACGGTCCGCAGCACCATCGACAACAGCACGCCCAGCGCAAAGGCCGCCGCCGCCGGCAACAGTCCAAATGTCACCAATGCGATGGCCCCGCCCATGATCGCCGTGGACAGGACCGCCATGCGCGCATCCGGTATCCGCAGATCCCGTTCGCCCAGTGGCACGCAACCCGCATCATTGGCAAAATCCGCCAGCACTTCGACCGGCCCCTGCATCAGCAGCAGGTCACCCGACTTCAGCTTGAGCGTCCGCAGCCTAGCGCGCGGGCGGCGCCCCTCGCGCGCGACGGCAAGCAGGTTCAGCCCGTAACGCGAGCGCAGGTGCATGTCGCTGGCCGACCGCCCCACGATCGATGATCCGGGCAGAACCGCCAGTTCGCGCAGGACGATATCGTCTTCCCGACGGCTTGCATCGTCATCCTCAGTGCCGCCTTCATCCTTGCCCGCCGCCTTGCCCGCCGCCTTGTCCGCTGCCTTGTCCGCTGCGGCGTCCTTGTCACTGGATTTGGTCGCCTTCGCGTCCTTGCCCCCGTCCGACGCGGCCTTGGCCTTTGCCTTTGCCTTGGATTTGTCCTTTTGGTCCGCCTTTTCCGCCTTTTCGGCCCTGTCCGAGGACGAGCCTTGTTCCTCCAGCTTGATCCCGAAAGCCGAAAGCGCTTCGGCCAGCCCCTCGACATCGGCCTCCAGCATCAGGATGTCACCTTCACGCACCCGGCGTCCGCCATGGGGCGCGATCATCTTGACCTCGTTGCGGATCAGCCCGACGACCTGTGCATCGGCGCCTGTCAGATCGGTTTCGATCTGGCGCAGCGTCATCCCCACGGCCTTGGCCTTGGCGGGCACGCGGACCTCGGTCAGGTAGGCGCCGGTCTCGAAACCCTCGCTGCTGGACGCCTTGCGCGCCGGCACCAGCCGCCAGCCAAGCAGAACCACGAAAAGCACGCCCACCACCGCCACCGATACACCCACGGGGGCAAAGTCGAACATGCCGAAATGGTCCAGCCCGGCATCGGCGCGGAACCCCGACACGATCAGGTTGGGCGGTGTGCCGACAAGCGTGGTCATGCCCCCCAGGATCGTGCCGAAAGCCAGCGGCATCAGCACCTGCCCCGGTGTCAGATCCAGACGCCCCGAGACCTGTATGGCAATCGGCATCAGAAGCGCCATCGCGCCCACGTTGTTCATGAAACCGGACAGAAGTGCGCCAAGCCCCATAAGCGCGCCAAGTGTTGCAAGCTTACCCGCGTTTCGCGGCATAATATTGCGCGCTAACCCATCAACAGCGCCGGATTGTTGCAATCCATGACTTAGAACCAGAACGCAGGCCACGGTGATGACCGCAGGATGCCCGAACCCTGCGAAAGCATCCGCCGCCGGCACAAGCCCGGTGACCACGCAAGCCATCAGCGCGGCCAGCGCCACCACGTCATGACGCAGCCGCCCCCACAGAAACAGCGCCATGGTCAGGGCAAGGATGCCAAAGATCATCATCTGCGGAAATGTCATGACAAAGCCTTCCTGCGCGCTGTCCGGGTGTGCGTCGCATGACGCGCGATCTCCGCACCAGATCAATCACTTGACGATTCTGCAACCGCCGGAGGGGCACTATGACATGCCGTGCTCAGGGGCGCTGCACCTCGTCCAGCCGGGATGCGATGATGGCCCCGACCAGCGAAAGCACGGCGAAGACAACCAGCAGGATTGCGGGACCAAAGCGGTCCGCCAGCAGTCCGAACACACCGCCCGCCATCAGCACGACCCCGATCAGCGTATTCGACAAGGCGGTATAGCGGGCGCGAAAATCATCAGTCGCCATGTCCGTCAGGTGCAGCTTGCGCCCGGCGCGCACCCCCTCATAGGCAATCTGCGCGGCAAACACGGCCAGTCCCGCGCCCCAGGCGCCACCAAGGCCCACGGGCTGCATCCCGACCAGCCCGATGATCAGCAGAACCACTGACGCCAGCGCCCCGGCGGCCATCAGGGTCTGGCGGCTGGACCGGTCCGACAAGCGCCCCCAGACATAGGATGACACCACCGCCGCCGCGGTCGAGGCCATGACCATCGGACCCAGTTGATCCAGCGCGCGCTGTCCGTTGGCCGATGACAGCATCACGATGAAGGGCGGCGCCAGCGCCGTCACGGTCAGCGCGGCCCTTGCGGCCACGAACATCTGAAGTTGTCGATCCTCGAACAGGGGGCGGAACAGGGCCGCCGCCCCGTTGTCATCTGGTGCTTCACCGGCGTTCGCGGGTTCGGCCAGCCGCAGGAACAGCGCCCCTGCCAACAGGAATGCCCCCCCCGCCACGGCAAGCGCCGTCGCCAGCACCGGAATCGCCAGATCGAAGATACCCAGCGCCATCAGCAGGCCGAAACCGAAGGCCGCGACAGATGCAGCAACGCCGGCAAGGCCGCTTACTGCGCCGCGCCGCCCCATGGCGACAGTCCGGGCCAGCACATCCTTGTAGCTGACCGAGGCGGCGGCGCGCGCAGTGGCCAGCACGGCCAACAGCCCCAGCACGGTCCAGCCGGCAACGGCGCCCTGCAATGTCAGAACGGCCCAGGCGATTCCCAGGACCGATAGCCCCTGCATCGCCGCGCCCATGGCCCAGATCCGCTTGCGTTGTGCCACCTGCTCGACCCGCCGCGCTAGGATCAGTTGCGGCAACAAGGACCCCGCCTCGCGTACCGGCACCAGCGCACCGATGATGAACCCCGGGGCCCCCAGCGCGGACAGCAGCCAGGCCAGCACCAGCTTGGGGTCGATCAGGCTGTCCGCCACCTTTGTCAGGGACAGCGCGGTGACATGGATCAACCCGTTCGCGGCCTCGTCCTGTTGCAGATCCGCGGGGTCGCTGCCGGTCAGCCGGGCGAAGATGCGCCGCTTGCGGTCGGCTGTGGGCTGTTCTGTCGGCATGTCAGTCATCGCGGATCAACCTGTAGACCCAGGCACGCGAGCCGTCGGCCAGGGTGACACTGTCGCGGCGGTAGCGCGCGCCAAGCCGCTCATAGCGATCCAGACGTAACAGACCCCGGTCATCGACGGCAAAGACCATGCCGGACAGCATTGCGTCCTGATCAGGGCGCATGTCGCGCCCGTCGCGGCGAAACCCTGCCAGACGCGCCTCCTGGGCGGGTGTGACCCGGCCCAGCACGGCCAGCCTGATTGCCGGGTTGGTCATCGTCGCATATCCGAACACGCGATGCGGCCCCTGCCCCGGCAGCGGCTGCGCCGCGATGATTGCCGGCGTGACCGGGGGCAGCCAGACGGGCAGGTGCACGATACCGACCCAAAGGGTCAGGCCAAGCACCACCACGGCCAGCGACATGCGCCGCGCCCCTGTCATATCCGTGCCCCGATCAGGGCCAAGGTTGCCATTGGGTGTCGATAGACCATATGTTCCCTTGTCCCGCAGATGGCATGGAGAGTGCAACCCCTTGACCGATCTGACCGAAACCCGCGCCCGCATCCCGCTGGAAAAGCCCTGGCCCCTGCCCCTGGCGAAGGGACCTGAGGGCAAGCCGCGCCGTGTCGGGGTCGAGATCGAGCTGGCCGGCCTGACCGAAGCGCAGACCGCGGGGCTCGTGCAGGCCGCCTGGGGTGGCGACGTCCGGACACAGACGGATCACGACCTGACCGTGACCGGCGGCGCGCTTGGCGATGTCGGTGTCGAGCTGGACATCGTGCTGCGCGACAGGGCGGGCAATGTGATCGCCGACAAGTTGCTGGACTGGTCGCGCGCGGTCGTGCCGGTTGAAATCGTGACAGCGCCGCTTTTGCCCGCCGATCTTGCCCGGGTGGACAGGCTGATCGGGGATCTGGTCGCGGCCGGGGCGGAAGGGTCGCAAGACGGCCTGTTCTACGGCTTCGGCATGCATCTGAACCCCGAAGTGGCAGGGACCGATGCCACGGGGATCCTGCCTGTCGTGCGGGCCTACGGGCTGATGGAGGATTGGCTGCGGGCGATCGACCCGATCGACCCATCCCGGCGGCTGCTGCCCTTTGTCGATCCCTGGCCACAGACCCTGGTGGACCTGCTGGCGACAGAAGGCGACGCCTGGGATCTTGATGACCTGCTGCGCGCCTATGCGCGCCTGACACCGACCAGGAACCGCGGGCTGGATCTGCTGCCACTGCTGGAACATCTGCGCCCTGCGGCGCTATCCGCGCTGATGGACCCGGACATGCTGAAAGGCGGGCGACCGACCTATCACTACCGCCTGCCCGAGGCGCGGCTGGGCGCGCCGGGCTGGTCGGCTGTCTATGAGTGGAACCGCTGGGTCCTGATCGAACGGGTGGCCGCCGACCCGGATCTTCTGGCGCATCTGGCAGAGTTGTGGCGCGATCACCGCGACAGCCTGACCGGCACGCGCGGCGACTGGGCCTTGCGCGTGCAGGCAACGCTTGGCCCTGCGGCGATCTGGTCATGAGGCCCTGCATCGGTGTCACCACCTCGCGCCGGACGGGGTGGCGGGTGTTTCCCGTGATCGCCCTCAACATCTGGCTGGCCGGGGGGCGGGCGCGCCGGTGGGACAGCAGGGGCGAGGCGGACATGACGGCCGTCGACGGGTTGGTCGTGGGTGGCGGGGATGACATCTCGCCCATGCTCTACCAGGGCGAGCTAGTGGCCGAAGCCAGGCTTGACCCGGACCGCGACGCGCTGGAGCAGCGCCTTGTCGGTCAGGCGCTGGACCTTGGCAAACCCGTGCTGGGCATTTGCCGCGGCGCACAGATGCTGAACGTGGCGCTAGGGGGCAACCTGCATCAACGCGCCTATGATCACTATGGCGACAGCCGCTACTACCGCACGATCCTGCCGCGCAAGGATGTGACGGTGCTGGACGGCACGGGTCTGGCCGCGATTGCGGGTCTGGCGCCGATGCGGGTGAACGCGCTGCATTCGCAAGCGGTGGACAGGTTGGGCACCGGCCTGCGGATCGCGGCGCGCGATGGCGGCGGTATGATTCAGGCTGTCGAGCGCAGCAGCCCGCCCTTCGCGCTGGGTGTCCAATGGCACCCGGAATACCTGATCTATGCCCGCAGACAGCGCGCCCTGTTCCGCGCGCTGGTGGATGCCGCGCAGCCCTGATCCCGTAGACAGTTCATGCGAAAGCGATTATCCCCGCGCCCATGCTGAACATCATTCGCCATGACGGCCCCGATGGCCCCACACCGCTGCTGATCGCCCATGGCCTTTATGGTTCAGGGCGCAACTGGGGCGTGATCGCCAAGCGGCTGTCCAGCGACCGGACCGTGATCGCGGTGGATATGCGCAACCACGGCGCAAGCCCCTGGGCGGACAGCCATACCTATCCCGACATGGCCGAAGACCTGGCCGCCGTGATCCACGCAGAAGGCGGCCCGATGGCGGTGCTGGGACATTCCATGGGGGGCAAGGCCGCGATGATGCTGGCCCTGACCCATCCCGATATGGTCGCGCGGCTGATCGTGGGCGATATCGCCCCCGTGACCTATACCCATGACCAAAGCCGCTATATCGCTGCGATGCAGGCGGTGGACCTGTCCCGGGTCGAAAAGCGATCCGACGCCGAGGCGCAGCTGGCGGCACTGGTCGATGATCCCGTTCTGCCGGCCTTCTTCACCCAGTCACTGGACATCAAGGACCGGCGCTGGCGGTTGAACCTGGATGTGCTGTCGGATCAGATGCCGCATATCCTGGGCTTTCCCGATACGGCGGCGCAGTTCGGCAAGCCCACGCTGTTCCTGACAGGCGCCAATTCGCACTATGTGGCGCCTGAACATCGCGCCCTGATCAAGGGGCTGTTTCCGGCGGCGCGGTTTGCCAAGATCCCCGGCGCCGGCCATTGGCTGCATGCCGAAAAGCCGCGCGAATTCGAAGCGGCGGTTCGGACCTGGCTGGCCAGTTGACGCAACAGAAAAGGGGAAGCCGCACAGCCCCCCCCCTTAGCCCGGATTATCGGGACGGCGGCGGCCCCAACGGGGACCCCTCCCTCGCACCGCCACCGTCCCGCCTGTCTCGAAAGACAGGATTGCAGACCCGCTGGTGACAGCGGGTATCCCAAAGCCTCAAGCACCCTCGTAGAGCTTGCGCGTCACGAACCAGGTCACCGGAAAGGCGGCCAGGAACCCGATCAGCGCCGCGCCCAAAATCGGGTACAGACTGTCGAACCCCGTACCTAGCGCGGCAATCACACCGACACCGGCCAGGGTCGCACCGATGAACAGATGAAGGATGAACCCCAGTCGCAGCATGGTGCGCCCTCCGTGACGATTCCGACTTGAAGCAAGCCTAATACGGCAGAGCGCCCCTCACCTTGATCTGTATCAGATGGTTTCGCCCTTTCGCATCCGCCGCATCAACCCGTCCTTCAGCACGAACTGGTGATAAAGGGCGGCCACCACATGCAGCGCGACCAGACCCAGCAGGATCAGGCGCATGACGCCATGCGCCTCGGCCGCGGCCTCATTGGCGCGATACCACGCCACCGCGCCGCTGATCGGCAGGGCGATCAGCAGGGCATAAAGGCTGTAATGGGTGACATGGGCCGCGATCCGCTGCAGTGGCGGATCGGTATCCGGCAGAGGCGGGACACCGCGCCCGGCGCGTACATAAAGTCGCGTCGCTGTCAGAACGAAGATCAGGAAACCACCGAAGACATGTGACGCCACCAGCGGATTGAAGGCGGGCACCAGACCGTTCTCGATCATGTCGAAGGCTTCGGTGATGGGTTCGTGCAGCAGGTATTGCAGGACAAGCAGCCCGAAGATCAGCCAGTGCAGGCGGATCTGAAGGCGGGAATAGGCGCGTGGTGAGGATGTAGACATATCGAGACTCGCTAAAACATATGCAGCGAAAAGAATACGACATCCATGTCCCGAGGCCAAGCGATACCTGGATCAGGGCCGGTTCAGGCACAGAAACAGGTATTCCGTGCCCTGAAAATCAGGCAAGGCCCGCTGTGACACACGTTCGGCGAATTTCTTGGACCCGCGCTGGCAGATGCTGTTGGCCAGCGCCAGAAGCTGCGCATCCGTGGCCGAGGTGAAGGCCGGCTGGATGATGTTCACACTGTCGCCGTTATAGGCGGTCACGACAGGGTCTTGGGTGGGCACGTCGCAAGCAGCAAGGGTCACAAGGACAAGTGCGGCAGGAATGATCTTTTGCATGGGCGATACTCGATTGGGGTGCGCGGCGAACTGCCCTGCACTGGGTGCGAGTATCTGTTCAGACTGGTAAATTTTGTATTAACGCAAATGCACGGGAGGGCACCCCGCGGGCGGGGCAAGACCCCGTCCCGTCACGTATCCATCTTGAGCGCGTTGATGAAGGCCTGCTGCGGGATCTCGACCTTGCCGAACTGACGCATCTTCTTCTTGCCCGCCTTCTGCTTGTCCAGAAGCTTGCGCTTCCGGGTGGCGTCGCCGCCATAGCATTTGGCGGTCACGTCCTTGCGCAGGGCGGCCAGCGTTTCGCGCGCGATCACCTTGCCGCCGATGGCGGCCTGGATCGGGATCTTGAACATATGGCGGGGGATCAGCTCTTTCAGCTTTTCCACCATTGACCGGCCACGCATCTCGGCGCGGTCGCGGTGCACCATGATCGACAGCGCATCGACGGGTTCATCATTCACCAGAATCGACATCTTCACCAGGTTGTCCTGCTGGTAGCCGGTCAGCTGGTAATCGAAGCTGGCATAGCCCTTGGTGACCGATTTCAGCCGGTCATAGAAATCGAACACCACCTCGTTCAGGGGCAGGTCATAGACGACCATGGCCCGGCTGCCCGCATAGGTCAGATCCTGCTGGATGCCGCGCCGGTCCTGGCAAAGCTTCAGCACGTCGCCCAGATATTCGTCGGGCACCAGGATCGTGGCCTTGATGCGCGGCTCCTCCAGGTGATCGACATAGGTCAGGTCCGGCATGTCGGCGGGGTTGTGCAATTCCTTCATCGTGCCGTCGCGCAGGTAGACATGATAGATCACAGACGGTGCAGTCGTGATCAGGTCGATGTCATATTCCCGCTCGATCCGGTCCCGGATCACCTCGAGGTGCAGCAAACCCAGAAAGCCGCAGCGGAAGCCGAAGCCGAGTGCGGCCGAGGTTTCCATCTCATAGGTAAAGGATGCGTCGTTCAGCGCCAGCTTCTCGATCGCGTCGCGCAGATCCTCGAATTCCGAACTGTCCACCGGGAAGAGGCCACAGAACACCACGGGTTGCGACGGCTTGAAGCCCGGCAGCGCCTTGGTGGCGCCCTTCTTTTCATGGGTGATCGTATCGCCCACGCGGGTGTCGCGCACCTGCTTGATCTGGGCGGTGATGAAGCCGATTTCGCCGGGGCCCAGCGCATCGACATTCTGCATCTGCGGACGGAACACGCCGATCCGGTCCACCTGGTGCACGGATCCGTTCTGCATCATGGTGATGCGGTCGCCCTTTTTCAGAACGCCATCCATGATCCGCACCAGGACGACCACGCCAAGATAGGCGTCATACCAGCTATCCACCAGCATGGCGGTCAGGGGTGCGTTGCGGTCACCCTTGGGGGCCGGCAGACGCTTGACGATCGCCTCCAGCGTCTCATGGATGCCGATGCCGGTCTTGGCGCTGACGCGGATCGCCTCGGATGCGTCGATGCCGATCACATCCTCGATCTGCGCGGCCACGCGATCGCAATCGGCGGCGGGCAGGTCGATCTTGTTGAGCACCGGCACGATCTCATGATCCGCGTCCAGCGCGTGATAGACATTGGCGAGGGTCTGCGCCTCGACGCCCTGGGTGCTGTCCACCACCAGCAGCGAGCCTTCGACCGCGCGCATGGAGCGGCTGACCTCATAGGCGAAGTCCACGTGGCCGGGCGTGTCGATCAGGTTCAGCACATAGGTGTGCCCGTCATCGGCCTTGTAGTCGATGCGGACCGTGTTGGCCTTGATCGTGATGCCACGCTCGCGTTCGATATCCATGCTGTCGAGCAGCTGTTCCTTCATGTCCCGGTCCTGCACGGTGCCGGTGGATTGGATCAGCCGGTCGGCCAGGGTGGATTTCCCGTGGTCGATATGGGCAACTATGGAGAAATTGCGGATGCGCGAAAGCTCTGTCATGCAGGGGGATATGATGGGGAAACCGGCTTTGGTCAAGGTGGCTTGAAGGGCTGTGCAGGTTCATCGCAACTGTAAGCGCAGGGGAAATGCGCTGCAGGTCGGATCCAGGCCCGACGTCCCGGCGGCCGCCCCCCGAAATGCAGCATTGGCGCGGCATTTCGGGCCTTTGACAGAGGCGTTTTTTCGGGCATAGTCGGGACCGAGCAGAAAGACCCGGTGCAACATGGCCGCAAAGGCCGGATCAGCGGGGGCAGACAAGAGGCGTGTGATGAAAAAGTTGCTAATGGCGGCCGCCCTGGCCGGTATGCTGGCCCCTGTGGCCGTTGTGATGTCGCCGGGGGTGGCGATGGCCGGGCCGATCGATCGGGCCTGCATGGCCTCGGATCGCAAGGCGCGTTCGCTGCGGCTGTGCCGCTGCATCCAGCAAGTCGCCGATCAGACGCTGTCACGCAGTGATCAGCGCATGGCCGCGAAGTTTTTCCGCGACCCGCAAAAGGCGCAGGATGTCCGGCAATCCGACAGCCAGAATCACGAGGCATTCTGGCGCAAGTATCGCGCCTTCGGGGAAACCGCAGCGGCCATGTGCAGCTAGGGGCAGCGGGCGGCGCTCCATCCGCCCGGGCCTTTCAGGATATTTTCAGCAAGAAGAAACCCCGGGCCGGGCAAAGGCCACGATCTGGCTTGTCAGACAGTCAAGACTGTCCGTTGCCGGCACGCCCTCGGGCAGCGCATCGGTCAGCAGCGACAGTTCGGTGCAAGCCACCAGCAGGTGATCGGCCCCCCGGGTCACGGCCAGCCCGCAAAGGGCCGTCATGCGGGGCGCAAGGCCGGACAGGGGTTGCCCTGCCTTGACCGCGCGGATCAGGTCCAGCAGCGGCGCGTCATCGGACAACCAGACGGGAACCAGGCCCTGCGCGGCAAGGGCGCGATCAAAGACACCTGTCAGACGCGTGGCGGGCGAGGCCAGCATGCCGATCCGTCGGGCGCGCGCCTGCGTCAGGTGATCCGCGGTGGCCGTGATCATGTCGAGAAACGGCAACGCGGTGGCCGCGCGCAGGCTGTCGGCGTAGTGATGGGCGGTATTGCAGGGCATGGCCAAGGCCTGCGCGCCTGCCGCGGCCAGATCGCGCGCCATCTGCGCCAGCACCGGGGCGGGATCGGGTCCCTGCCCTTCGATCAGCCGGGCAATGCGGCTGGGCACCTGCGGATTCTGATGCACGATCAGCGGGATATGGTCGGCGTCATCCAGCGGACCGGTCGCCGTTGACGCGACCGCCGCCAGGCATTTCTGCATCAGCAGGATCGTCGCCTCGGGACCCATGCCGCCAAGGATCCCGACCGGCCGCATCGCTGCGGGCTCAACCACCGAAGTCGAAGGCATGGGTATATCCCGTCAACCCGATGGCGCCACCGGTATGCAGAAAGACGATCTTTTGCCCCTTGGTGAAATGCCCCTTGCGGATCAGGTCGATCAGCCCTGCCGCGCCCTTGCCGGAATAGACCGGGTCAAGCAGGATCGCCTCGGTCCGGGCGAAGATCTGGATCGCCTCGATGGTCGAGGGGGCGGGGATTCCATAGCCGTCACCGACGTAATCAGTGTTGGCGACAACATCCTCGCGCGCGACCACGCCCGCGCAGCCCAGCTTTTCGGCCGTCTTGACCGCAAGGTTGTAGACGTTTTCCTCCTGCTTGGCCCTGGGCGCGCGCACGCCGATGCCCAGCAGGGGAATGCCTGCGTTCATCGCCTTCAGCCCGGTGATCAGCCCGGCCTGCGTCCCCGCCGATCCGGTGGCATGGACGATGTGATCGACGTTCAGCCCCAGATCGTTGAACTGCGACAGCATCTCGAAGGCGCAGTTGACATAGCCCAGCGCGCCGGTGGCATTCGATCCGCCGCCGGGAATGGCATAGGCGTTGCGGCCTTGCGCGCGGAACCGGTCGGCCACGGCCTCCATCTCGGCGTTCATGTCGGGGCCAGGGGCGCGATGTTCCATGGTGGCGCCATGCAGGTGATCCAGCAGCACGTTGCCGTTGTGGCGGTAGTCGGGATGGTTGAAGCCGGTCCGGTCCTCCAGCAGGATATGGCAATCCATGCCCAGGCGCGCCGCCGCCGCCGCCGTCTGGCGCGCGTGGTTGGACTGCGTCGCCCCCTGCGTCAGCACGATGTCGGCACCCTGGGCCTGCGCCTCGGCCATCAGGAATTCCAGCTTGCGGGTCTTGTTGCCGCCCGTGGACAGGCCGGTGCAATCGTCGCGCTTGATCCAGATGTCCGGCCCGCCCAATGCTGCGGACAGGCGCGGCAGCGGTTCCAGCGGGGTCGGCAGATGCGCCAGGCGGACGCGCGGGAATTTCGCAAGGTTCATGGGGCCTCCTCAGGTGTTGGCGGCCAGTCTGGGCATGGCGCAAAATTTGTCCAGACGGATCTCGGCGCTGCGGGCATGCCCCTCCATCCCCTCGGCGCGGCTGATACTGGCGGTCACGCGCGCCAGATCGGGCAGCGCCTGCGCGCTGACCTGCTGCCATGTCACGCATTTGAGGAACTTGTGCACCGACAGACCGCCGGTGTAGCGCGCGGCCCCCGATGTGGGCAGCACGTGGTTGGGGCCAGATGCCTTGTCGCCGAAAGCCACTGTCGCCTCGGCCCCCAGGAACAACGAGCCGTAGGAGGACAGGCGCGCGCGCCACCAGTCAAGGTCATGCGCCTGCACATGCAGATGTTCGGGCCCGAAGCGGTCGGCGACCGCAGCCATCTCCTCGGGCGTGTCGCACAGGATCACCTCGGCCAGACTGTCCCAGGCCTCGGCGGCGGCGCTGCGGTTGGGTTCGGGCAGTTGCGCGAGGCAGCCGGGGACGGCCTCCATCACCCTGCGCGCCAGGCTTTCACAGGTGGTGACCAGCCAGACCGGGGAATTCGCGCCATGTTCGGCCTGGCCGACCAGATCCCAGACCACAAGATCGGGATCCGCGCCCTCATCCGCCAGGACCATCGAATCGGTCGGACCCGCGAACATGTCGATGCCCAGCGGGCCGAACATCTGGCGCTTGGCCTCGGCCACGTATTGGTTGCCCGGCCCCACGATGATATCGGCAGGCCGCGCCCCGAACAGCCCCTGCGCCATGGCGGCGATGGCCTGCACCCCGCCCAGCGCCAGGATGTGATCGGCCCCGGCCAGATGCATCGCATAAAGGATCGGTGCCGGAATCCCCTGCCCCGCCCGCGCCGGAGAGGCGGCCGTCACATGGCCCACGCCCGCCACCTTGGCGGTGGTGATCGTCATCAGCGCGCTCGCGATATGGGCATAGCGCCCGCCCGGCACATAGGCGCCGGCGGCGGCCAGCGGGACATAGCGTTGCCCGGCCACAAGACCGGGGCGCAGTTCCAGCTGCATGTCGGCGCAGGTGGCGCGCTGCGCTTCGGCAAAGCGGCGGATGTTGTCATGGGCATAGGCGATATCATCGCGCAGCCCTTGGGGCACGGTGGCGATGGCGCGGGCCACCGCTTCGGGGGTCACGACGATCGGTCCGGTCCAGCCATCCAGCCTGCGGGCCAGATCAAGGGCCTTGTCCTCGCCGCCCTGGGCAAGCTGGGCCAGCAGAATGCGGACCCCATCGGCGGTATCGGCCTGGGCCCCCGGGGGCTGCGGGCGCGCGGATTTGAGGTGTCTGATAGCCATGGGAGGGGTCCTTTCACCCTGCATTGAGCGGAATATCGCCCTGCGGGACAAGGATCTTCCATCGGGGCGAGGACCCATTTTCAAAGCCGTGAAACGGCGTTTCGGGAAATCTGAAACCGCGGCGGCGGCAGCCCCCGTCACCGGCATGGTCAGGCATGTTGCCACGCGGCGCAAAGCCGTTAGGCTGGATCGCATATTGCACGGGAAAGGCTGACAGATGGGACCGATCGTGATCCTGACAGGTGCGGGTATTTCCGCCGAAAGCGGTCTTGGCACGTTCCGGGACGAAGGCGGGCTGTGGTCCCGGCACCGGATCGAGGATGTGGCCACGCCCGAAGGCTTTGCCCGCGACCCCGGACTGGTGCACCGCTTCTACAACGCGCGGCGCCAGCAGGCTGCCGCGGCGCGCCCCAATGCCGCGCATCATGCGCTGGCGCGGCTTGAGGCGGCCTATCCCGGTCGGGTCACGATCGTGACGCAGAACGTGGACGCCCTGCACGAGGCTGCGGGATCGCGCGACGTGCTGCATATGCATGGCACGCTGGCCGGTGCGCTTTGCGCGGCCTGCGGGCATCGTTGGGCGGCCCCGCCCGAGATGCAGCCCGGCCACCCCTGCCCCGCCTGCGCCGCGCCCACCGCGCGCCCCGATGTCGTCTGGTTCGGCGAGATGCCGTATCACATGGATCGGATATGGGACCTGCTGCGCGCCGCGGAAATCTTCGCGGCCATCGGCACATCCGGTCAGGTCTATCCGGCGGCGGCCTTCGTGCAGGATGCGGATCGTGCAGGCGCGCATACGGTCGAGATCAATCTAGAGCCATCGGCCGTCGTGTCGGATTTCGCGGAAACGCGGCTTGGCATGGCCTCGGTCGCGGTGCCGGCCTGGGTGGCAGAGATGCTGGGCGACTGAACGACTAAGGCCGGACCCAAAGGGGCCCGGCCTTTTCGATCCGGCGGGGTGTGTTCCCGTCAGTTCTTTTTCATCGTGCCATGGTTCATGCTGCCATGCGCCCCGGCCTGGGGCATGCGCTCAAGATCCACCTCGACCTGCACGGCCACGTCGCCGGCCTTTTCGAAGGTCAGGATCAGGTCGATCATGTCACCCTGTTTCATGGGTTGCTTGAGGCCCATGAACATCACATGGTGACCGCCGCGTTCCATCACGATCTCGCCATCCGCAGGCAGATCGAAGCCTTCCTCGACATGGATCATGCGCATCACGCCATTGGCGTCTTCCTTGTGCGTATGCAGTTCGACCTTTTCGGCCGCGTCCGATGATGCGCCGATCAAACGGTCGGCTTCCCCGCCTTGATTCTGAATGACCATGAAGGCGCCGCCCGTCACGGCCATCTCGGATGCGCTGCGGGCATAGGCGTCATGCACCTCGATGCCTGCGGCAAATGCGGGAAGGGCCAGGAAAGCGGCAGCACTGGCCGCAATAATAGTGGATTTGAAAGACATCGTGTCTCTCCCTTTTGTCTGCTGTCTGGTCTGATCTTGAGTGTTCTGGATCAGGCCTGCGCCGGCGGGTCGCGCGCGGAAAAAGGATAGCTGCCGCGCAGGAGGGCCGGACGCGCGGCAGGCAGGATCACCGCATCGGCGCGGCCTTGCGGACGCACGGCATCCGGGACGGCCTGCGCGACGGCCACGATCAGCGAAAGGGTGCAATCCGGGCAGACATGGGCCGGCGCGATTGGCTGGCCTTCCGCATCGGTCAGGATGGTGACGGGTCCGGTGCCCGTGCACAGCACGATTGACCCCGCCGCCCCCGGCATGCCGCGCGCCACGGCCATGGACTGGGCCGTCAGGACCAGAAGACAGGCCAGCACAAGGGCAGCAAAGGGGCGGTATCGACGGCTCATGCCCGTCATATATGCAAGCCTTTGCAACCGTGAAAGGGCCTAAACGGTCGCAGCGGCCATGATCGCGGCAGCCCTAAGACACGCTTGCACAAAAGGAGACAGCCCCGCCGAACCGGCAGGGCTGTTCCCGAAGTCGTCACGTCAAGGCGATCAGGCGGTTGCCTGTGCCTTTGCGATCTCTTTCTTGATCTTCAGCGCCGCGTCGGACAGCGTGTCGTCCTTGGCTTTCGCCAGGAACGCGTCCAGACCGCCACGGTGATCGACCGAGCGCAGGGCGGCTGCGGAGATACGCAGCTTCACGGTGCGACCCAGTGTTTCGGACTGCAGCGACACGTCGTTCAGGTTCGGCAGAAACCGGCGACGGGTCTTGTTGTTGGCGTGGCTGACATTGTTGCCAGACATCGGGCCTTTTCCGGTCAGTTCGCAGCGGCGCGACATGGCTTTATCCTCGTCTTGATCAGGGGCGCATCCGGCGCCTTCAACACATAAGGGCACCGCGACCGGCGGCGCCCCGAATTCCGTTTGGGGTGATTAGGCGGAATCGCCACAGGCGTCAAGGCCAAAGCGGCGGCAAACTCGGCCGCACACAACGCCGCAGACAGGGTGATAGACAAAGCGACAGACTGGGCGACAGACAAGGTGGGGGCCTCAGGCCGCCCCCTCCTCAAGATCATCGCCCAGAAAACCACCCGACTGCCGCGCCCAGAGTGCCGCATAAAGCCCCCCCGCCGCCAGCAGATCGGCATGGGACCCTTCCTCGGCGATGCGGCCCCGGTCCAGCACGACAATCCGGTCCATATGCGCGATGGTGCTCAGGCGGTGGGCAATCGCGATCACCGTCTTGCCTGCCATCATGCCGTACAGCGTGTCCTGCACGGCGGCTTCGATCTCGCTGTCCAGGGCACTCGTCGCCTCGTCCAGCAGCAGGATCGGCGCATCCTTCAGGATGACACGCGCCAGCGCGATCCGCTGGCGTTGCCCGCCTGACAGCTTGACGCCGCGCTCGCCGACCTGCGCGTCGAACCCGCGCCGCCCCTTGCCATCCTGAAGATCGGGGATGAATTCCAGCGCCTGCGCCTGTGCGGCGGCGCGGCGCATCTGGTCCTCGGTGGCGTCGGGGCGACCGTAGAGAAGGTTCTCACGGACCGAACGATGCAGCAGCGCGCTGTCCTGCTGGACCATGCCGATATGGGCACGCAGGCTGGCCTGGGTGACATGGGCGATGTCTTGCCCGTCGATCAGGATGCGCCCGCCTTCGGCTGCGTAGAAGCGTAGCAGCAGCTTCATCAGAGTCGATTTGCCCGCACCCGATCGGCCCACAAGCCCCACCTTCTCACCGGGTGCGATCCGCAGATCGACCTGTTCCAGCCCGCCACCGGCGCGGCCATAGCTGTGGCGCACACCCTCCATCACGATCTCGCCCCTGGTGACGCGCAACGGCACGGCATCCGGCGCATCCGGCAGGGTAATGGGCTGGGCGATGGTCTGCATCCCTTCGGCGACGACCCCCAGCTGGCGGAAAAACGTGGTCAGGGCCCACATGATCCAGCCGGTCATCGCGTTCAGACGCAGGGTCAGCGCCGTGGCCGCCGCCACCGCGCCCACGCTCGCCTGCCCCTGCATCCAGAGCCAGATGGCCCATCCGACGACGCCCACGATCAAGAGGCCATTCAGAAAGACCAGACCGAAATCCATCTTGGTATAAAGCCGCATCTCGGCCTGAAACGTGGTGCGCGCGTCCTCGATCGCCTCGCGCGCGAAGTCCAGCTCGCGCCCATGCTGGTCGAACATCTTGACCGAATGGATATTGGTATAGCTGTCCACCACCCGCCCGGTGACCGCGCTGCGCGCGTCCGATGCCGCCTCGGAGGCGGGCTGCACCCGCTTGATCGCCCAGCGCATCAGCGCGGCATAGGCCACCAGCCAGGCGATCAGGGGCAGCATCAGCCGCGCATCGGCCTGTCCCAGAATCACGACCGCGCCCACGACATAGGCGATGGAAAAGGTGATCGCATCGAAGACCTGAAACACCGCCTCGCCCGCCGCCGGCGGGGTCTGCATGATGCGGTTGGCGATGCGTCCCGCGAAATCGTTCTCGAACCAGCCCACGCTTTGCCGCAACACATGGGCATGGGCCCGCCAGCGGATCAGCGTGCCGAAATTCGGCAGGATCGTGTTGTTGAGCAGCAGCACATCCAGCCCCTGGATGGCCGGACGCAGCACAAGGATGAAGACGACCAACCCGATCATCTGCCAGCCATGATCCGCCCAGAACTGCGCGGGATCACCTTGCAGCGCATCGACGATCCAGCCCATCACCCAGATCAGCGCGATCTCGACCGCCGCCACAAGCACGGACAGAAAGCCGGTGACCCAGAAGACGCGGCGGAAGGGCTGTGCGTAATCCAGCATGAAACGCCACAGTGTCTGCGGGGGTGTGTCCTTTTCAGGATAGGGGCAATAGGGATCGACAAGGTTTTCGAAGAAACGGAACATGAAAGGCGCCTTCCGGAAACGGATACGAGAAACTAGGGCGCACAGACGCGCCCACAATGCCCATGCAAGGGCTTATGTGCTCAGGTAAACCAGATCCCGCGATACATGGGGCGCATCCTCCGTCAGTGCGGAAAGACTAATCCGCCGGCGCGCGCTTGTCACGCCCGCAAAGCCTGCGCGACGCGACGGGTCCGAATCCTGCTTCCCACGCGGGCTGCGCCGCATTATATGCGCGCAATGACCCAGAACCCGCCCAGCCTCCGCCCCGACCTTGCCCCCCGCGCCCTGATCAAGGATGCGCCCCGCCCCGGCCAGCCGACCATCGGCATGGTCAGCCTGGGCTGCCCCAAGGCGCTGGTGGACTCGGAGCGTATCCTGACCCGCCTGCGCGCCGAAGGCTATGCGATCAGCCCCGATTATTCCGGGGCAGATGCGGTGATCGTGAACACCTGCGGATTTCTGGACAGCGCCAAGGCCGAAAGCCTTGATGCCATCGGCGAGGCGCTGGCCGAGAATGGTCGCGTGATCGTCACCGGCTGTCTGGGCGCGGAGCCTGAATATATCACCGGTGCACATCCCAAGGTGCTGGCCGTGACCGGCCCACATCAATACGAGGCGGTGCTGGACGCGGTGCACCGCGCCGTGCCGCCCGCGCCCGATCCGTTCATCGACTTGCTGCCCGCATCCGCCGTGTCGCTGACACCGCGCCACTACAGCTATCTGAAGATTTCGGAAGGCTGCAATCACAAGTGCAAGTTCTGCATCATCCCCGACATGCGCGGCCGCCTTGTCAGCCGCCCCGCCCATGCCGTCATCCGCGAAGCGGAAAAGCTGGTGCAGAACGGGGTCAAGGAACTGCTGGTGATCAGCCAGGACACCTCGGCTTACGGTGTGGATATCAAGCACGCCACCGCCAACGGCCACCGCGCCCATATCACGGATCTGGCCCGCGATCTGGGTAGCCTCGGGGCCTGGGTGCGGCTGCATTACGTCTATCCCTACCCGCATGTGCGGGACCTGATCCCGCTGATGGCGGATCCGGCGTCGGGCGTGCTGCCCTACCTCGATATCCCCTTCCAGCACGCGCACCCCGATGTGCTGCGCCGCATGGCGCGGCCCGCAGCGGCGGCGAAAACGCTGGATGAGATCGCCGCATGGCGCAGCCAATGCCCCGATATCACCCTGCGCTCTACCTTCATCGTGGGCTATCCCGGCGAGACCGAGGATGAATTCCAGACCCTGCTGGACTGGCTGGACGAGGCGCAGCTCGATCGCGTCGGCTGCTTTCAATACGAAAACGTGGCCGGCGCGCGGTCGAACGCCCTGCCCGACCATGTGGCCCCCGAGGTCAAGCAGGACCGCTGGGACCGCTTCATGGAAAAGGCCCAAGCCATATCCGAGGCGAAACTGGCCGCCAAGGTTGGCCGCGTGGTCGAGGCGATCGTGGAGGATATCGACGAAGACGGCATCGCCACCTGCCGCACCTGGGCCGACGCGCCCGAAATCGACGGCAACCTGTTCATCGACGAGGGCACTGAGGCCCTGGCCGTGGGTGACGTGGTCAAGGTCGAGGTGGACGAGGCCGGGGAATATGACCTCTGGGGGCGCGTGGTCTAGGCCGCCCGCCCCAAAGGATCAGCCCCTGCCCGCCATGCCCGCGCGAAAGGCCGCGCGATAGCTGCGCCCCACCGGCACCCGCTGGCCGTCGCGCATCACGACCTCGGGGCCGTTCGCGCCCTTTTCGACGCGCGCCACATGGTCCAGGCTGATCCACCAGGACCGGTGCACCTGCATCCCGTTCACCCCCTCAAGATCGCGCACCGCATCGCCCAGTCGCATCAGCACCATGCACTGTCCCTTGGCGGTCGTCACCTCAAGGTAATGATCCTGCGCGCGCAGAGCCACGATCTCGCGGCCCAGATGATGCGGAAGTTTGCCCTGCAACACCGTCGCCACCACCTCGGGCTGCCGTGGCGCGGGCATAGCGGGTGCCGCCGGTGTCATCCGGTCCTGCACCTCGATATAGGCATTGACCGCCAGCGTGACCCCGATCACCGATGGCGCGACATAGGCCGCAAGCGTGGCAATCCCCGGCCCGCCTATCCCAAAGCCCGCGGCCAGCCCCCCGGCCAGCCAGACAATGGCCAGAACCGGCAGTATCCCCCCGATCCCGGCCAGCAATGCCACAAGCGCCCAGTTCCATCCCCACGCCTCGGTCACGCGATGGGCAAGCGCCGACAAAAAGGTCATGAGCACCGCGGACGGGCCGATGATGACGCCCCAATTGACCAGCCTTTCGGCAAAGTTCAGACGCTCAAGCGTGTAATAGGGCCCCGCCACCGCCGCGATCAGAACCATGCCGCCCACGACGATCCAGAAGGCGGGGCCGCGAAGCTGGCGATGCAGTTGGCGAAGCGTCAACGCCACCGGTCCGTCATTCGCGGTCTTTTCCATGTCGGACACGTAACCTGTCTTGGCCTGGCGCATACCCCTATGAATAGGGTCCCCCCGAAAAGTTGCAAGCAGCGGGATCGCACATGACACTCCATTCTTCAGACCTTGCCATCCATGCGCGCGGACTGGCCAAGCGCTTCGGTGCGGTACAGGCCGTCGCGCGGATCGACCTCGATCTTGCCCCCGGCGAGGCGCTGGGATTGCTGGGCACTAACGGGGCCGGCAAATCCACCACCCTGGCGATGCTGATGGGCCTGCGCGTCCCCGATGCAGGTCAGGCGCTGGTCTTCGGGCATCCCCCGGGCAGCCCGGCCGCCCGCCGATGGACCGGCGCCACGCCGCAGGCCAGGGATCTTCCCGATCAGGTCACCCCGCGCGAGATCCTGAGCTATGCGGCGCAGCGCTATGGCGTGCCCCCCGCGATCGACCGCCTGATCGCCGATTTCGGCCTGGGCGATCTGATCGACCGGCGCGTTGCCGGGTTTTCGGGCGGCCAGATGCGCCGCGTGGCGCTGGCGCTGGCCTTCGTGGGCCAGCCCCGGCTGGTCTTTCTGGACGAACCCACCTCCGGGCTGGACAGCGCCGCACAGGATGCCTTTCGCGTCATGGCCCGCGGCTATGTCGCGCAAGGCGGGGCGCTTGTGCTGACCTCGCATCACTGGGACGAGATCGAGGCGATCTGTTCCTCCATCGCTGTCATCGACCGGGGAGAGACCGTGCTGGCCGGCCGGATCGACGCGATCCGCGCGCGCGCCAGGATCACCCGGCTTGGGTTCGATCTGCCGCCGGACCTTGTGCCGCCCCTCTGGCTTGGGGCCCGCCATGACGGTGCCCGCTGGCAGGCCGAAACAGCCGACAGCGACACCGCCCTGCGCCGCATGGTCGCCGAGGCGCTGCCTTTTGCCAACCTGACGCTGCAACCGCTCGAACTGAAGGACCTGATCCATCACCTGCGCCAAGAAGGGACGCGCCCATGATCCGCCACCTGTTTGCCGAACTCGCTTTGACCCTGCGGATCCTGTTCCGCCAACCGGGGTTCTGGATACCCACGGTGCTGTTTCCGGCCATGCTCTATGCCTTTTTCGGCGCAAACAGCGGTGGCGGGACATGGGCGGCCAATGCGATGGCCTCTTTCGCGGTCTACGCGGTGCTGGGCGTGGGTTTCTTCCAGTTCGGCGTCAGCGTGGCGCAGGACCGCGCCAGCCCCTTCGCCACATGGCAGCGCAGCCTGCCGGGTTCGGCCATGCCGCAATGGATCGCGCGGATCCTCGCGGCGGTGATCTTTGTCACCATTGCCGTGGCGCTGGTCATCGCGCTTGCACATGTGATGACGGATGTGGACCTGCCCGCCCGCGCCTGGATCCGGCTGGCCACGGTCTGCCTGATGGCGACGGTGACGGCCACGATGATGGGGATTGCCCTGGGCAGCGTCGCCTCGGCCCGCACGGCTGTGCCGCTGGCCTATCTGGGCGGTCTCTGGGTGCCGCCCATGGCCATGCCCGCCACGATCCACGCCATCTCGACATGGACACCGACAAGGGCGATGGGCGAACTGGCCTGGGCCGCGATAGAGGGACGGGCCTGGACGCCGCAGGATCTGGGCCTCTTGGCCACATGGACCCTTGCGGCGACGGCGATGACGGGTCTGACCAGATTGCCAAGGCGACGCGGCCTTTCCGCCTGATGCTGTCCGCCGCAGCGGCGGGCCGGTTGGGGCGACGGGGCCTTGCCACCTGCCGCCCCGCCCCTACCTCTGGGCCATGCAACAGACAAACATCCGCGTTCTTTACAATCACGACTGCCCGGTCTGCCGGGCAGAGATCACGCATTACGCCGACTACGCCGGCCGCGAAGGCCTGGCGATCGGGTTCGACGATCTGAACCGGGTCGATCTGGGGATGTGGGGTGTGACGGCCGATCAGGCCGCGCGCCGCCTGCATGTGGTGCAGCAAGGCCAGGTCCTGTCAGGCATTCCGGCCTTCATCGCCCTCTGGCAGCAGATGCCGCGCTATCGGTGGCTCGCGCGGGTCGTGGCGCTGCCGGGCATCCGGCACATGGCAACGCTGATCTATGACCACCTGCTTGCGCCCTGGCTGTACCACGCCCATGTGCGGCGACAACGCCGCGGCTGAGCGGTTCAGGCCTTCGCCAGGCTTTCAAGAATATCCTTGTTGCGACAATAGTCCGGCGCCTCTTCCGCTTGCGGATGGGATTGCATCCATGCGGTGCATTCCCCCTCGTGGCCGCAGCCGGTGCAGCGCATCACCGCCTGGCGATAGTCGCGCACGGCCTCTGGCCTCTGCGCGATGGCCGCGGCGAAATCCGCCCCCAGCGTGTCGGCCATACGTGTCATGACGCCGGTCCGGCGGTCGATCTTCTCCAGCAATCCCATCAATGGGCTCCTTTGCTTCGTGTCATGCATTTCAAACGGTTCAGGTCTGTCGAGATGACGCATCCGGGGGGCGGCGCATCGGCACGGCCCGAGGATTCCGCCAGCCAGTCATGGCAGGCCCGCACCACGGCACAGGTACGGCAGCGATCAATCATCCTTCGGCAAGCATCCTGCTCCATTGCGCCCTGCAGCAGCGCCTCGCCCAGGCTGATCCCCATCACCCGCGCGACCGAGCGGACCAACCAGAAATGGCGATCAGGATCTCCCAGGTGCAGGATGATGCAACCTTGCTCTGCACCCGTCTTTTGGGTTGATTCAGGTGGGCTTGAGGGCATCGAAGATATCCCCGTTGCGACAATAATAGGGCGTGCTGGCGGCCTTCGGAGCAGCGGCAGCCGCGTCCTGTCGTTGCAGCCAGGCCTCGCAGCCATCGGGATTGGCGCAGGCCGTGCATCGCAGGACCATGTCCGGAACGGCGTCTGGCGCCAGTTGGCCGCGCATCACCAATTCTTCCAGATCATTGCCCAAGGTGCTGGCCATCCGGTCAACCAGCGCAGCGTGTCGGCGAATTGTCTTGCTTGACGGCATCCGTGTCTCCTTGGCCTGCCCCGACCTCCTCAAGGATCGGGCGCAGGATCAGTGAAACACGAAAGCTGAAGCGCCTTCCTTGACCTGAATCAATCGCTCGGCCTGTGGGTGGCGCGGCCCGTCAAAGGCCGGTGGCGACCCGGCGCACAGTTGCGACCCGATCGGCATTGGGCGGGTGGGTGCCCAGAAAACGGTCGCCCGGATCGGGGATACGGTTGAAGAATTCGGCCCCCCGTATCGGATCGAAGCCCGCGCGCATGGCGAGGGCGGTGCCCAGCGCATCCGCCTCAAGTTCGAATTCCTTGGAGTAGCTGCGCGCGCCGACCGTGGCGCCCAACTCCTGCGCCGAGCGGACGGTGTTCACATCCGCCCCCGTCAATGTCGCGAGACCCGCAAAGATCACGGCGCCCGCGGCTGCGTTCTGGCGTTGGCGCGGAATATGTCCGGCGATATGATGGGCCGCCTCATGGGACATCACAAAGGCCAGTTCGTCGGCATTGCGCATGTCATCCAGCAGCGCCGCAGTAAAACCGATCACGGGCCTGCCGGCGCTGTCCAGCGTCTGGAAGGCATTTGGCGGCTGGCCGGGCCGCGTGTCCACGACGATCTGGAAATCGCAATTTCCACGCGGAAGCTGGCGGCGGCATTCCTGTTCGGCCACCGGCTTGACGCGATCCACCACTGCCGCGAAGCTGCGCGCCGCCCCCTGTTGCGCCGGCGGCGCAGACGCGACGGGTCTTTGGACCTGTGGCATCTCGACCGGGCTGACACAGCCGGCCAGACCCATCATTGCCGTCAGAACGAACCAGCGCATCGCGATCTCCCTCGGAACCATCTCGCTATCATCATTAGCAGCCCGGTGATCCTGCGCCAGCCCTGCTCACGCGCAGTTGACGGCGAAACGGCGCAAAGCAGCCGATAAAGGCGTGAAGGCCGGGCTTGCATTGGCCACGGCACGGCGTAAGCTGATCCCATGTTTACCATCGAACACGAATTCGACGCGACGGTGATCACCCTTGTCGACGAGGGCGAAAGCCATCTTCTGGAAGATGTGATCGTCAATGCCTTCGAGGATTGCGTGACCATCGAACAGTTCGACACCCGGCTTGAGCGGACAGAGAAAATCACGCTCTCGATGACCCAGCTGCGCGACCTTGCCGCGGCGCTGAACCTGCCCGAAGGCGTGTATTACCTGCGCCCCGCCGACTAGGCCGCAGGGCTGCGGTCAGGCAGACCCCCGGTTCTTCTTGCCGCAAATATCCCCGCCGGAGGCATCTGCCCCGTCGTCCCTCGCCCGGCAGCATGCGGGATCACACAGATGGACTTTCCGCCTCCGGCGGGGATATTTGTCGCAAGAAGAAACGGGTGGAGCGCATGATGGCGACGGGATTTTTCTGGGACGAGAGGTGTTTCTGGCATGCGGGCGGCAATTACGCGCTGACACTGCCACTGGGCGGGCTGGTACAGCCCCTTGCGGCAGGCGGCCTGCCGGAAAATCCCGAAACCAAGCGGCGGCTGAAGAACCTTCTGGATGTGACCGGGCTGAGCGAGGCGCTGGACATGCGCCGCGCCGCGCCCGCAAGCTGGGAGGATCTGGCCCGCGTCCATCCAGACGGTTTCCTGCGCCGGTTCAAGGAGCTTTCCGATCAGGGTGGGGGTGAGCTGGGTCTGCGGACACCTTTTGCCAGGGGCGGATTCGAGATCGCGGCGCTGTCGGCCGGCCTTGCAAAGGCGGCGCTGCTGGCGGTCTGGCGGGGCGAATGCGACAATGCCTATGCGCTGTCGCGCCCGCCCGGTCACCATTGCCTGCCCGACTGGCCAAACGGCTTTTGCCTGCTGAACAATATCGCCATCGCCATCGGTGCGGCGCGGGCCGCAGGCCATGGCGGGCGTATCGCCGTGATCGACTGGGACGTGCATCACGGTAACGGAACCGAGGCGATTTTTCTTGATCGCGCGGATGTTCTGACCATCAGCCTGCACCAGGATCGCAATTATCCGACCGACACCGGCTTCATCGAAGAGCGTGGCCGTGGCGCCGGATCGGGTTTCAACATGAACATTCCCCTGCCGCCCGGCGCCGGTCATGTCAGTTATCTGCAGGCGATGGAGCGGATCGTGCTGCCCGCCCTGGATCAGTACCAGCCCGACATGATCATCGTCGCCTGCGGCTATGATGCGGGATGTTTCGATCCGCTGGCGCGGATGCTGGCCACGGCCGAGACCTTCGGCGTGATGACCCGGCAGGTCATGGCGGCCGCCGACAGGCTTTGCGGCGGGCGCCTGGTGATGGTGCATGAGGGTGGTTATTCCGAGGCCTATGTCCCCTTCTGCGGCCATGCGGTGATCCAGGAAATGGCGCGTAGCGCGATTGCAGCCCCCGATCCGATGGCCGCGATCGTGGCGGCGCGGCAACCCTCGGCGCGCATGGATGACTTTGTCGGCACCTTGATTGCCGAGATGGCGGAAACCCTGCTGCCGCTGCCCCCCGCGCCTTGACCCCGCGGCGGCGAGGCACGACATAGGGCACAACCATGACAGACCGGAGCAAAGGACGCCTCATGCCTGACCCCAATCCCGCCGCGATGGAGTTCCTGCTGACCCGCCGGTCACGCCCCGCCAAGACCCTGGGCCTGCCGGTTCCCGACCGCGCGGAACTGATGCGGATCCTGACCGCCGCCAGCCGCAGCCCCGACCACGGCAAGCTGGAACCCTGGCGCTTTGTCGTGCTGCAGGGTGCGGCATTGCGGCGGCTGGGGGAACATGCCCGCGCCCGCGCCACAGCGTTGGGCCTTGAGGCGGAACAGGCCGACAAGGGCGCGCAGCAATTCGAGACCGGCCAGCTGGCCATTGCCGTGATCGAGGTGCACAAGGCGTCGGACAAGATCCCGGCGCTGGAACAGACCTATGCCGTCGGCGGCGTTTGCCTGGCCCTTCTGAACGCGGCGCTGGCCAGCGGCTGGGGCGCCAACTGGCTGTCTGGCTGGCCCAGCCATGACCGTGGGTTCATGAGCGCAGCGCTTGAGCTTGACGCGCATGAGCGGATCGCAGGCTTCATCCATATCGGCACGGAAACCAGCGCGCCACCCGACCGCCCGCGGCCCGACCTGGACCGGATCGTGACCTGGCAGGACAGCTGAGATGTCAGCCGCCCTTGTGCTGACATCCTTTTTGAAAGCGCTGGGCCAACTGGGCGACCGGCGGCTGTCGCGGGTGCTATGGCTGGGGATCGGGTTGGCGCTGCTGCTGCTGGCCCTGGCCGCGGCCGGGGTGCAGGCGCTGTTGCTGTGGTGGGCTGGCGATGGCGTGACGCTGCCGCTTGTTGGCGAGGTTCAATGGATCGCCACCCTGGCGGGATGGTCGGGCCCCGTGGCGATGCTGCTGTTGTCGGTCGTCTTGATGGTGCCTGTCGCCTCGGCCATTTCGGGGCTGTTCCTGGACCGGGTGGCCGATGCGGTCGAGGCGCGGCATTACCCGCAGGCGGGACAGGCGCGCGCCGTACCGCTGCTTGAGGCGCTGCGCGATTCTCTGGGGTTTCTGGGCGTGATGATCCTGGCCAACCTGGTGGCGCTGATCCTTTATCTGGTCTTCTCGCCCGTGGCGCTTTTCATTTTCTGGGGGTTGAACGGCTTTCTGCTGGGGCGGGAATATTTCACGCTTGTCGCCATCAGGCACCTGGGCCGGTCCGAGGCTGCCCGCATGCGCAAGCAACATGCGGGCGTTGTCTGGCTGGCGGGTGTGCTGATGGCGATGCCGCTGTCGATTCCCCTTGTGAACCTGGCGATCCCGGTTCTGGGGGCCGCCACTTTCACGCATCTGTTCCACGGGCTGCGCGCCCGTGTGGGGCCAGGTTCCGCGACAGGCTGAAACCTGGCGCCGCGCGCGTTCAGGACCGCGGGCCCATGCGCTCGAACCAATCGATATCCCTGACGGTCAGCGTGCCCGAAATGATCAGATAGGCGATGATGGCCCATAGCAGGGCCGCGACGGCGGTGGTGATCCATGCCTTCTTGCGCAGTTGATGATCATGGGGCGCGCCCGCATGGGTGCCGGGAACGATCTGGCCGACATCGCCCTGCGTCTTCAGCCGGATCGGAATCACGACAAGGAAGGTCAGGAACCACAGGACCGCATAGAGAACCAGGGCAGAGGTGACAGCCATCAGACCTGCTCCAGCTCGACAAGGCAGCCGTTGAAATCCTTGGGATGCAGAAACAGCACCGGCTTGCCATGGGCACCGATCTTCGGCTCTCCGGTTCCCAGAACGCGCGCGCCGGTGGCTTGCAGATGATCGCGCGCCGCGATGATGTCATCGACCTCATAGCAGATATGGTGAATGCCGCCTGCCGGGTTCTTTTCCAGAAACCCCCTGATCGGACTGTCATCCCCCAGAGGGAAGAGCAATTCGATCTTGGTGTTCGGCAATTCGATGAAGATGACGGTCACGCCATGATCGGGTTCGTCCTGCGGTGCGCCGACCTTGGCGCCCAGCGCATCGCGATATTGTGCCGCGGCGGCGGCAAGGTCCGGCACGGCGATGGCGACATGATTGAGACGTCCGATCATGGGCAAGCTCCTGTTTCTGCGGCGGGTGTCGGGCCGGTTATGGGGTGCGGGGGCGATTTAGGCAAGATGAACCGGGGGCGGCATCCGCGCGCAGGGGGCAGCGTTAACCCCAAATTAGGGATGTCATCCCAATCTTGATGGGGAATGGCCCTGGCTGCCGCGCTTACAGAATCATCGGCCACATGCCGTGCGACCGACATGACACCCGTTTTCACAGAAGGATGCCCCAATGGATGACCGCGACCCCTTTGCCCCGCTGCGTTTTCCCTCTGCCGCGCGCCCGCTTCTGGGTCTGACGGTCTTGCTGGTCGAAGACAGCCGCTTCGCGTCCGAGGCGATGCGCCTGCTCTGCATGCGTTCGGGTGCCCGGATCCGGCGTGCAGATTGCCTGCGCTCGGCGCGGCGGCATTTGCAGGTCTACAGACCGTCGGTTCTGATCGTGGATGTCGGCCTGCCGGACGGGTCCGGCGCGGAACTGATCGCGGAAGCCGCGCAGACGATCCCCAGGATCGGCCTGATCATGGGGATCAGCGGCAACGATCAATCGCGCGATGCCTGCCTGGCTGCTGGCGCTGACGGTTTTCTTGAAAAGCCGCTGCGATCCATCGCGTTCTTCCAGGAGCTGATCCTGAGCCATCTGCCGCAGGATCATCAGCCACCCACGCCGCGCGTTCTGCATGACGAGACGATCAGCCCCGACACGACAGCCTATCGCGACGATATCGCCCATGTGGCCCATCTGCTGTCAGCGGCAGAGGATGACAGTGTTCTGGATTATGTCACGCAATTCCTTGAAGGGGTCGCCGTTTTGGCCGGGGACACCCCCCTGCGCGCGGCCAACCAATCCGTGGTGGCGGCCCGTGCGGCGGGGCAGCCGCTGCGATCTGACCTGGCGCATCTGGCCGGGCTGTTGCAGGACAGGATCGCCGACCGCGTCGCTATCTGACAGGATGCGCGCGCAGCGCCGCTTGTGAAATCATGTCCAAAAACGCATATGGGGCGACATAAAGTCGCCCCTTAATTGCAATTTATCAACCTAAACTCTGCCGGAGGGTTATTTCTGATCCTGCGGGATGACGCGCAGGTTCAGCTCCATCAATTGCTGGGCCAAGGGCTCGCTGGGGGCGCCCATCATCAGATCTTCGGCGCGCTGGTTCATCGGGAAGAGGATCACCTCGCGGATGTTTGCCTCATCCGCCAGCAGCATCACGATCCGGTCGATGCCCGCCGCACAGCCACCATGGGGCGGGGCGCCATACTGGAAGGCGTTGACCATGCCGCCAAAGCGCTTTTCAACCTCGTCCTTGCCGTAGCCTGCGATCTCGAATGCCTTGAACATGATCTCGGGCTTGTGGTTGCGGATGGCACCCGACACCAGTTCATAGCCGTTGCAGGCCAGATCGTACTGATAGCCGCGCACCGCCAGCGGATCGCCCATCAGCGCCTCCATCCCGCCCTGCGGCATGGAAAACGGGTTGTGTTCAAAGTCGATCTTGCCGGTCTCGGCGTCCTGCTCGTAGATCGGGAAGTCCACGATCCAGGCAAAGGCGAAACGGTCCTTGTCGGTCAGGCCCAGTTCCTCGCCGATCACCGTGCGCGCCTTGCCAGCGACGGCTTCGAACTGCTTGGGCTTGCCGCCAAGGAAGAAGGCCGCGTCGCCCACGCCAAGGCCAAGCTGCTGGCGGATCGCCTCGGTCCGTTCGGGGCCGATGTTCTTGGCAAGGGGACCTGCGGCTTCCATGCCCGACCCATCCTCGGCCTGCCGCCAGAAGATATAGCCCATGCCGGGCAGACCCTCTTTCTGGGCAAAGGCGTTCATGCGGTCGCAGAACTTGCGGCTGCCGCCACCGGGGGCGGGAATGGCGCGGATCTGGGTGCCGTCCTGTTCCAGCAGCTTTGCGAAGATGGCGAAACCGGAGCCTGCGAAATGCTCGGACACGACCTGCATCTTGATGGGGTTGCGAAGGTCGGGCTTGTCGGTGCCATACCAGAGGGCTGAATCCTTGTAGGAGATCTGCGGCCAGGCCTCAGGCGCATCGACGCGGCGACCACCGCCGAACTCGGCGAACACACCGGCGATCACGGGCGAGATCGTGTCGAACACATCCTGCTGGGTGACGAAGGACATTTCCATGTCCAGCTGGTAGAAATCCGTGGGGCTGCGGTCCGCGCGCGGGTCTTCGTCGCGGAAGCAGGGCGCGATCTGGAAATACTTGTCGAAGCCCGACACCATCAGCAGCTGCTTGAACTGCTGCGGGGCCTGCGGCAGGGCATAGAACTTGCCCGGATGCAGGCGGCTGGGCACCAGGAAATCGCGCGCGCCTTCGGGGCTGGAGGCGGTGATGATCGGTGTCTGGTATTCGCGAAACCCCTTGTCCCACATGCGCTTGCGCATCGAGGCGACCACATCCGAGCGCAGGGTCATGTTGCGCTGCATCGCTTCGCGGCGCAGATCAAGAAAGCGGTAACGCAGGCGGGTTTCTTCCGGATACTCCTGATCGCCGAAAACCATCAGGGGCAATTCCTTTGCCGCGCCCAGCACTTCGATATCGCGGATGAACACCTCGATCTCGCCGGTGGGGATCTTGCTGTTCACAAGCGCGGCATCCCGCGCCTTCACTTCGCCGTCGATACGGATGCACCATTCGGAGCGCACCTTTTCGACCTGTGCGAACACCGGGCTGTCAGGGTCGCACAGAACCTGTGTCACGCCGTAGTGGTCACGCAGGTCGATGAACAGCAGCCCGCCATGGTCGCGCACGCGGTGCACCCAACCGGAAAGGCGGACCGACTGGCCCACGTGAGAGATGTTCAGAGCGGCGCAGGTATGGCTGCGATAGGCGTGCATGGGGCGGTCCCTTCAGGGTCAATCGGCGTCAATCGGTTGGCCGTGATACACCGCGCCCGCGCTTGGAAGTCAAGGGATCAGCCCGAAATGCCGTGTATCGGGATGCATCGTGATGCATCTCGAACCGGCAGGCGGTGTGGCCCATGGCGCAACACCGCGCTTCGGCACATGTCAGGGACGGGTGCACTAGGCGCTGGTAAAGCCGCGTGAACACGCCCCGATGCCAGTCGCAGATCGGGTGATCCGCCACTTCGCCCCGCACCAGGGGGTTTGCGCGCAGGTCGAAGACCAGCGGGCTGATGACCACGAACTGCCCCGATCCGGCGAAGGTCCAGGCATTGCGCGCGATCGCCTGCGACAGAAGACGTGCCGACAGCTTCCGGGGCAGCGCCTTCAGCAGGCCTTGCGCCGCGCGCGGAATACGGTGGGCCAGGATGTAATCGCCCGTCGCCAGCCCCGCCTGCCAGCCCAGGCCCGCCGCAAGATCAGGCCGGTCGCGCCGCAAGACCTGATGCAGGCGCGCCACGGGCGCTTCGGGGATCATGCCTGACCCGTCGGGCAGCGCGTCAAGACCCGCGCCCTTGATCAGCCTGTGGCGCCAGTCGGCCCCGCCCGCACGGTCCAGCAAGGGCACCAGTTGCAGAACCGCATTTGGCCCTATCACCCCACGGCCCTGCCCCGCCTGCATGGCTCAGACATCCTCCATCTGCTGCGAGCCACCGCCGCAGGCTTTCACCTCGGCCCCGTTGGGCATCCTGAAATCCTTGGCCCGCTCGATCGCGCGCTCCTTGCCCTGGGCGCGCAGAGCTTCGCGCCGCTCGGCCGCGCGGGCGGCCTTGTCGGCGGAGGCGTCCCAATCCTCCATCTGCGCCTCGGCGATGGTGCGGGTCTGATCGAAATGGAAATCCAGCCGCCCTTTGGATTGCGGCCCGGCATAGCCGACCTTGCCCAGATCATAGAAGGTGCGCGCGAAACCGGCCTTGAGAAAGGCGTGCAGACACCCCAGCAGATAGCGCCGGCGGAACCCGGTGCCGCGCCAGGGGTAATGGAACAGCGCCTTTTTCATGTAGAAGCGGCGGTAATTGTTCATCACCCCGTCCAGCAATTCGTCCCGCGTCATCGCGGCGGGTTTCATGATGGGGGTGACAAAGTTGTAGCGGCTGAAATCGAAAACCTCGACCTGGTCCTTGAGCTCCTGAAACAACGGGGTGAAGGGCCAGGGCGTGTACATCGACCAGTTGGCCAGATCGGGCTGCCAGTCCCAGGCCATCTTGTAGGTCTCGTTCAGCGTCTCGGGGGTTTCGTTGTCCAGACCCACGATGAATTGCGCCTCGACCAGGATATCGGCATCGCGCAAGAGCTTGATGGCCGTCTTGTTCTCTTCAACCTTGGTTTCCTTGTTGAAGATATCCAGCTTCATCTGGGCTGCGGCCTCGGTGCCAAGCGACACATGCACCAGCCCCGCCTTGCGGTAGAACGTCAGCAACTCGCGGTCGCGGTAGATGTCGGTGACGCGGGTGTTGATGCCCCATTTCACGCGGTCAGGCAGGCCCCGGTCGATCAGCTCCTGGCAGAATTCGATGAATTTCCTGCGGTTGATCGTGGGTTCCTCGTCCGCAAGGATGAAGAACCCGACCTGGTGGTTGTTCACAAGGTCCTCGATCTCGTCCACGACCTTTTTCGGGTCGCGCACGCGGTAGTCGCGCCAGAACTTCCACTGCGAACAGAAGGAACAGGTGAAGGGGCAGCCGCGCGCAAGATTGGGAATGGCGACGCGGGTATTCAGCGGGATGTACTTGTATTTCTCCCACTCCAGGATGGACCAGTCAGGGTTGATCCCGTCGAGATCCTTGACGGTGCTGGCCGCAGGGGTGGCCACGATCTGATCGCCTTCGGTAAAGGCGATGCCCTTGATCTTGTGGCGGTCGGCGGGCCAGCGGCCATCCTGGATCGTCAGCATCAATTCGGTCAGGATCTCCTCGCCCTCGCCGCGCACGATCACATCGACCCAGGGTGCCTCGGACATGACCTGCTTGAACATGAAGGTCGCATGTACCCCGCCCATCATGCGGACCGCGCGCGGGCAATGGTCCTGCGCCAGCTTCAACACATCCTCGGCCCGGTAGATCGAGGGCGTGATCGCGGTAACCCCCACCACATCGGGGTCCAGCGCCGCCATCCGGCGTCCCAGATCCTCGTCCGCGATATTATCGGTCATCGCATCAATGAAATGGATGTCATCAAATCCGGCGCGGCGCAGGCTGCCCGTCAGATAGGCAACCCAAGCCGGAGGCCAGGTGCCCGCAATCTCGGCCCCACCCGAGCGATAATTGGGGTGAACGAACAGAATGCGCATGGCAGACTCCCTGAGGTTTTCAGAAATTCTGACACATTGAATGTCAACTTTAATTGACACAGATCAAGCGGAGAGCGCGGCAGGCTCCATCACCAGATGGAAACGGCAGGCATCCGCCCCCGCCGCCATGCAGCTTGTCTCGGTGCAACGCAGACGGCTGTGGGCCATGCGGCGGAAGGTCTGCTGAAACAACTCTTCGTGCCATGCACAGATCGGGTTGGGGCTGTGCTCACCCCTGACAAGCGGGTTGTCCTTCAGCTGGAATTCACTGGTGCTCAGCAGTTGGAACTGGCCCGATCCGCCAAAGGCCCAGGAATTCTGCGCGGCATGGCGGCCCAGCATCCAGACAGCCATGGCCCAGGGCATGCTTGACATCAGCAGGCGGGCCCGCGCCGGAATGCGGTTGTACATGATCCATTCGACCGCATCACGCGCGGCTTCGCGCTGGATCATTTCGGCCTGGTCGGGGAATTGCCGCCGCAACGCCTGGTGCAGAACAGCGACCTGGCGTTCGCGCACATGCTCGCCATGCTCAGGCAGCCGTGTGAAGCGGGCCTCGTCCAGCAACTGGGCGACGATGGCGCCACCAAGATTGCGTTCGACCGCCGCCACCAGCGGCAGCACCGTCTGCGCGCCCATCATGCCGCGACGACGCGGCGGGCGCAGCAGTCCTGCCGTCGGGGCGGTCACAGCGCCGCCCCAGTCTTATGACGGGCCAATCGGGCCATGCGAAATCCTTTCCTTCCCGCAGGGAGGACCCCCCGCAGGCAGCCCCGAAAACAGGGGGCGCGTATGGCGTAAAAAGGAAAAAGCGGCGTCGCAACGCCAACCGTGACCATAACTTGTCAATCAAAGTTGACATGGGTATCGGTTGCGGGGAGGTCAAGTGCTGCACTGAAGGATTGTGGAAGGCTGAATTTCGCCGCCAACAGGGCTTGCGCCGCATTCGGGGATGTCTATAACCCACGAGAATTTGCGCGCGGAGGCCATCCTCCGCGCTGGGCTGCCGCGCGGGTGGATGCTGCTTTCCGATCCGCGCGAAAAAGGGGACCGACATGCCAAAAAGAACCGATATCTCATCCATCATGATCATCGGAGCCGGTCCCATCGTGATCGGACAGGCCTGCGAGTTCGACTATTCCGGCGCACAAGCCTGCAAGGCCCTGCGTGAGGAAGGCTACCGCGTCATCCTTGTCAACTCCAACCCGGCCACCATCATGACCGATCCGGGTCTGGCGGACGCCACCTATATCGAACCCATCACCCCCGAGGTCGTGGCCAAGATCATCGAAAAGGAACGCCCCGATGCGCTGCTGCCCACCATGGGCGGGCAGACGGGGCTGAACACCTCGCTGGCGCTGGCCGACATGGGCGTGCTGGAGAAATTCGGCGTGGAACTGATCGGCGCCAACCGCCAGGCCATTGAAATGGCGGAAGATCGCAAACTGTTCCGCGAAGCGATGGACCGGATCGGGCTGGAAAACCCAAAGGCAACCATCGTGGCCGCCCCCAAGAAGGACAACGGCAAGTACGACATCGCCGCCGGTCTGAAGCAGGCGATGGACGCGCTTGAGGAAATCGGCCTGCCCGCCATCATCCGTCCCGCCTTCACCCTTGGAGGCACCGGCGGCGGCGTGGCCTACAACCGCGACGACTATGAATATTACTGCCGCTCCGGACTGGAAGCTTCGCCCATGGCGCAGATCCTGGTGGATGAATCGCTGCTGGGCTGGAAGGAATTCGAGATGGAGGTTGTCCGCGACAAGGCCGACAATGCCATCATCGTCTGCTCCATCGAAAACGTCGATCCGATGGGCGTGCATACGGGCGACTCGATCACCGTGGCCCCGGCGCTGACACTGACCGACAAGGAATACCAGATCATGCGCAACGGCTCGATCGCCGTGCTGCGCGAGATCGGCGTGGAAACCGGCGGGTCCAACGTGCAATGGGCGATCAATCCGGCTGACGGGCGCATGGTCGTGATCGAGATGAACCCGCGTGTGTCGCGATCCTCGGCGCTGGCCTCAAAGGCGACGGGCTTTCCCATCGCCAAGGTCGCCGCGAAACTGGCCGTCGGCTACACGCTGGACGAGCTGGACAATGACATCACGAAGGTCACGCCCGCCAGTTTCGAGCCGACCATCGACTATGTCGTGACAAAGATCCCGCGCTTTGCCTTCGAGAAATTCCCCGGTTCGCAGCCTAACCTGACAACGGCGATGAAATCGGTGGGCGAAGCGATGGCCATTGGCCGCACGATCCATGAGTCGCTGCAAAAGGCGCTGGCCTCGATGGAGACCGGCCTGACCGGCTTTGACGAGGTCATGATCGAGGGCGCCCCCGAGAAATCGGCCGTGATCAAGGCCATCTCGATGGCCACCCCGGACCGGATGCGCACCATCGCACAGGCCATGCGGCACGGGCTGACCGATGACGAGATCCACGCGACCACGATGTTCGACCCCTGGTTCCTGGCCCGGATCCGCGAGATCGTCGAGACCGAGGAAGAGATCCGCAAGCATGGCCTGCCCGTCACCGAACACGGGTTGCGCAAGCTCAAGATGATGGGCTTCACCGATGCACGGCTGGGCAACCTGACCGGCCGGTCTGAGGCAAACGTGCGCCGCGCCCGCCAGAACCTTGGCGTGAACGCCGTGTTCAAGCGGATCGACACCTGCGGCGCGGAATTCGAGGCGCAGACGCCTTACATGTATTCCACCTACGAGGCCCCCGCGATGGGCGACGTGGAATGCGAGGCGCGCCCGTCTGATCGCAAGAAGGTGGTGATCCTGGGCGGCGGCCCTAACCGGATCGGTCAGGGGATCGAGTTCGATTATTGCTGCTGCCACGCCTGCTTCGCGCTGTCGGACGTGGGTTATGAAACCATCATGATCAACTGCAACCCTGAAACCGTGTCGACCGATTACGACACCTCGGACCGGCTGTATTTCGAGCCGCTGACCTTTGAACATGTCATGGAAATCCTGCGGGTCGAGGAGCAGAACGGCACGTTGCATGGCGTGATCGTGCAGTTCGGCGGGCAGACGCCGCTGAAGCTGGCCAATGCGCTGTACGAAGAGGGCATTCCGATCCTGGGCACCACGCCCGACGCGATCGACCTTGCGGAAGACCGCGAGCGTTTCCAGCAGCTTGTCCAGCGCCTTGGCCTGAAACAGCCGCGCAACGGCATCGCCAGCACGGATGCCCAGGCGATGGCCATTGCCGAGGAAATCGGCTTTCCGCTGGTGATCCGTCCGTCTTACGTGCTGGGCGGCCGCGCGATGGAGATCGTGCGCGACATGGCCCATCTGGAACGCTACATCCGCGAAGCGGTGGTGGTGTCGGGTGACAGCCCCGTCTTGCTGGACAGCTACCTGTCCGGCGCGGTCGAAATGGATGTGGACGCGCTTTGCGATGGCAAGACCGTGCATGTCGCGGGCCTGATGCAGCATATCGAGGAAGCCGGCGTGCATTCCGGCGACAGCGCCTGTTCGTTGCCCCCCTATTCGCTGAGCCAGGACATCATCGACGAAGTCCACAAGCAGACCGAGGCGCTGGCCCTTGCGCTGGGTGTCGTGGGTCTGATGAACGTGCAATTCGCGGTCAAGGACGATGAAGTCTATCTGATCGAGGTGAACCCGCGCGCCTCGCGCACCGTGCCCTTCGTGGCAAAGGCGACGGACAGCGCGATCGCGTCGATTGCCGCGCGCCTGATGGCGGGAGAGCCGATGGCGAACTTCCCCCTGCGCGGCCCCTACCCCAAGGACGCAAAACCCGGCACCCTGCCTATGGCCGATCCGCTGACGCTGGCCGATCCGGCGATGCCGTGGTTCTCGGTCAAGGAGGCGGTTCTGCCCTTCGCGCGGTTCCCCGGCGTCGATACGATCCTTGGGCCGGAAATGCGCTCGACCGGCGAGGTGATGGGGTGGGACGTGTCCTTCCCGCTGGCCTTCCTCAAGGCGCAGCTGGGTGCCGGCACCGATCTGCCCCGCGAAGGCAAGGTGTTCATTTCCATCCGTGATGCCGACAAGACCGCCGATATGGTCGAAACCGCGCGTATCCTGACAGCGCTTGGCCTGCAGATCGTGGCGACACGGGGAACGGCCGCCTGGCTGCAGGAGAACGGTGTCGCCTGCGAAACAGTGAACAAGGTCTACGAAGGCCGGCCGAATATCGTCGACATGCTGAAGGATAGCGGCATCACATTGGTGATGAACACCACCGAAGGCGCGCAAGCGGTCGAGGACAGCCGCGAAATCCGCAAAGTGGCGCTATATGACAAGATCCCTTACTTTACAACCGCAGCGGGAAGCCATGCGGCCGCCCTTGCCATGCGCGCGCGGTCAGAGGGCGATTTCACCGTGATGCCGCTTCAGGGTTGACTCGCAAAAAAAACATACGACTTTTTGAATACTTATAACAAAACGCCGTCCCATGCCCTGGGGCGGCGTTTTGCTGTGTCTTTTCGGCGTCACGAAAATAACATACTTTCGGATACATATTTCTTGTAGCACTTTTTCGACCATAGGTTATTACTGGGGGTCACTGCGAAGTTCGCAGTCTTGACGAGTAGCCTCGATTCTCCATCGGGGTCTGGTTAAGTCCGCCGCATGCCAGCCCAAGGAGAGGGCCAGGGCCAGAAATGGCAGACCATGCGGCGGACTGCGACAGCTTGACTGCGACGCGCCCACTCCTTGCCCCCCATGCGCTTGATCCTCTGCCCTGGATACCCCGCCGCCATCATGACCAAGACGTCTTGCGCTTGACGCAATGGCCGCGCTAGATCGCTGCATGGCGAAGCTCTATTTCAATTTCTCAACCATGAACGCGGGCAAGTCGACCGTGCTGCTGCAGGCCTCGCATAACTATCGCGAGCGCGGCATGCAGACCTATCTGCTGACCGCGCAAGTCGACGGGCGCGCCGGTCACGGGCGCGTTGCATCCCGTATCGGCATTGGCGAGGCTGCGGATACATTCGCCCCGGGCGACAACCTGTTCGACCGGCTGGCCAAAAGGCTGGATCAGGGCGCTGTCGCCTGCGTATTCATCGACGAGGCGCAATTCCTTGAACCCGAACAGGTCTGGGATCTGGCGCGCGCCGTCGATGATCTGGGCGTGCCGGTCATGTGCTACGGGTTGCGCGTCGATTTCAGGGGGGAATTGTTCCCCGGCTCGGCCACGCTGCTGGCGCTGGCGGATGAGCTGCGCGAGGTACGCACGATCTGCCATTGCGGGCGCAAGGCCACGATGGTGGTCCGCAAGGATGCCGCGGGGCGTGCGCTGCGTGACGGGGCGCAGGTGCAGATCGGTGGCAATGAAACCTACCTGAGCCTGTGCCGACGTCACTGGCGCGAGGCGGTGGGCGATCGTCCCCGCAGTGCCGTGGGCGGCGATCAGACCCGCTGGATCAGCACCGACCCCACGGAATAACCCGCGCCAAAGGAACAGATCAGCCCAAGGTCACCGGGTTTCAGATCAGCGGAATGCTTGGCAAAGGCGATGATCGACCCGGCCGAAGAGGTATTGGCGTATTCCTGCAGGATATTCGGCTGCTCGCCCGGTTCGGGATCCCGGCCCAGCACCTTGCGGCCGATGAAGTCATTCATCGTCTTGTTGGCCTGATGCAACCAGAGGCGGCGCAACTGCGAGGGCTGCACGCCTTCGGCTTCGATATGGTGCAGGATATGCTCTGACACCATCGGCACCACTTCCTTGAAGACCTTGCGCCCGTTCTGCATGAACTGCATGTCGCGCCGGTCCGCCACACCGTCAGGCCGCGAGCGGCGCAAAAAGCCGTTGTTGTTGCGGATGTTGTTGGAAAACTGCGTGGCGCAACGCGTGGACAGTATACGGAAATGCGGGCCTTTCGCATCCTCCTGGCGCGTGATCACGGTGGCGGTGCAGACATCGCCAAAGATGAAATGGCAATCGCGGTCGCGCCATTCCAGATGGCCTGAACAGATCTCGGGATTGACGACGATCGCGCAGCGCGCCGAGCCTGCGCGCACCATGTCGGCGGCGGCCTGAATGCCGAAGGTGGCGGACGAACAGGCGACGTTCATGTCGAAGGCAAAGCCCCCCGCACCCAGAAGCTGCTGTATTTCAACGGCAATCGCGGGATATGCGCGTTCCATGTTGCTGGCTGCACAGATGACCAGATCAACATCCGCCCCGGTCAGCCCTGCCATCGACAGGGCCTTGGTGCAGGCGTCCAGCGCCATCTCGGCCATCACGCCCGGTTCTTCATCGCTGCGCTGGCGCAGGACGGGATGCATGACCGCCGGGTCCAGAACCCCGGTCTTGTCCAGCACGTAGCGCTGTTCGATCCCGGATGCCTTGAAAATGAACTCGGACGAGGAATGTTCCTTGGCCTCGACCTCGCCCGCGGCGATCTGGTCCGCGTGTTCGGCATTGAACCGATCCGCATAGGCGTTGAAGGCCACAACCAGTTCGTCATTGGTGATGACCTGCGAGGGTGTGAAAACCCCCGTCCCGCTGATGACCGGCTGATACATGGTGCGCCCCTTCCCTGATGTTGCCCCAGATCACCCCGGCGCATGCAGAAGGTCAAGACCTCATGCCCCGGGATGCATCGGGCTTGACCCTGGGTCAGACAGGGTTCGGCAGGGGCTTTCCCGCGAAATGCGCGGCAAGGTTGTCCAGAACCATCCGCCCCATCGCTTCGCGCACTTCAAGGGTCGAGGTGCCCAGATGCGGCAGCAACGTCACGTTGTCCAGCTTGCGCAGCGCGTCGGGTACCTGGGGTTCGAATTCGTAGACATCCAGACCCGCGCCACCGATCCGGCGCCCTTCGAGGGCGGTGATCAACGCGGCCTCTTCCACCACATCGCCACGGGCGATGTTGACCAGATGGGCATGGGGCTGCATCGCGGCCAGCACATCGGCGTTGATCAGGTGATGCGTCTCGGCACCGCCTGGCGTGGCCACCACAAGGATATCGACCGCAGCCGCCAGGTCATGCAGGCTATCCACCTGGCGCGCCGGGAATTCCACCGTCTTGGGCGAACGGTTGAAGAACAGAACCTCCATCCCGAACCCGAAGTGACAGCGCCGCGCGATGGCCTGCCCGATCCGTCCCATACCGACGATTCCCACCGTCTTGCCGGTCACATGCAGGCCCAGCATCTGCGTGGGATGCCACCCTTCCCATTTGCCCGAACGCACCAGCCGTTCACCCTCGCCCGCGCGCCGCGCGCTCATCAGGATCAGGGTCATCGCCGTATCGGCGGTCGCATCGGTGACGGCACCGGGTGTATTCGTGACCTTCACGCCATGGGCGCGCGCGGCATCGACGTCAATATGGTTGATGCCGACACCGAAATTCGCCAGCAGCTTGCAGCGGGGGCGACCGAATTCGGCAAATATCTCGGCCGAGAACCTGTCTCCCAGCGATGGCATGATCGCATCATAAAGCGCGAGGCCCGAGCGCATCTCGGACGGGGTCATCGGCGCGGTCTTGTCGCGCAATTCCATGTCGAACATCTTCGACGCCGCCTCGAGCACGCTATCGGGCAAGCGGCGGCTGATCAGAACCTTGGGCATCAATGCATCCTTCCACCAAGTGGGACATCCAGATCGGGTGACAGCAGGACGATCCCGCCCTGCGCGTCAGAGACCCCCAGCACCAGCACTTCCGACATGAAGCGGCCGATCTGCCGGGGCGGGAAATTCACCACGGCCATTACCTGTTTGCCCAGCAGCGCATCGGGGCTGTAATGGGCGGTGATCTGGGCCGAGGTCTTCTTTTCCCCGATCTCGTCCCCGAAGTCGATCCAGAGCTTGATCGCGGGCTTGCGCGCCTCGGGATAGGGTTCGGCGCGGATCACGCGGCCAACGCGAATATCCACCTTCAGGAAATCGTCAAAACTGATCTCAGCCACGCGACAGCTCCCTCGACCGGTCGGTGGCGGCCTTGATCGCGCGGCCCAGCAACGCGGGAAACCCGGTTTCAGGGTCCATCAGCACCTCAAGCGCGGCCTGCGTGGTGCCATTGGGGCTGGTCACGTTGATCCGCAGCTGCGCGGGGGTTTCATCAGCCTCTTCGGCCAATGCGCCGGCCCCCGCCACGGTGGCGCGGGCCAGTTGCAGGGCCAGATCGGGGGACAGGCCTTGCGCCTCGCCCGCGGCGGCCATCGTTTCGATCAGGTGAAACACGTAAGCCGGACCCGATCCGGACAGGCCGGTGACGGCATCCATCTGGCCTTCGTTCTCCAGGCGCACCACCTGCCCCACGGCAGACAGAAGCGCCTCGGCCGCGTCCAGACCTTTGGGGCCCGCATGGGCATTGCCGACAATGGCGCTGATGCCGCGCCCCACGGCGGCGGGGGTGTTGGGCATGGCGCGCACGATCGGCGTCAGCGCCCCCAGAACCTCTTCGAACCTTGCGATGGGCGTGCCTGCCGCGACCGAGATGAACAGCGTCTCGCCATTGCCCATGGCCGCCAGGGTCGGCAGGGCCGCCCCCATCATCTGCGGCTTGACCGCGACGATGACGATGGCGGCAGAGCCGGGAAGATCGGCATTGATCTGCACACCGGTCGCACGCAGCCAGTCCGAGGGGTTGGGGTCGATGACCCAGACGCCAGAGGGTGGCAAGCCGCGCGCCAGCCATCCGGCCAGCATGGCCGACCCCATCTTACCACAGCCCAGAAGGACCAGCCCCCTGCGGCCAAGTTCTTGCATATCCATGGAATGTCCCCCTCGGCTGTTCGCGTCGGGGGGCAGTGTTACGCTCGCCCGTAAGCCTCTGCAATGGCGACCTGCAAGGCATCAGCCGGCGACCTGTCGCCCCAGACCACCAGCTGGAAGGCCGGGTAGTAACGCTCGGCGCTCATGACAGCGGCGTTGATCAGCGTGTCGATCTGTTCGGGGCTGGCGACCTGCTCGCCCGACAGGACCAGGCCATAGCGCCAGACCATCAGCTTCTGCTCGGCCCAGAAGGTGAAGGCCCCGGCCCAGCACTGGTCGTTCACGGCATTCAATGTCTCGTAAAGTTGCGGCAATCGCGCCTCGGGCGGCTCCATCTCGAAGGTACAGATCAGGCGCAGGGTCTCGTCATAGCTGGACCAGGCCAGCGTGATCGAATAGGTCCGCCATTGGCCCTCGACCGCCATGGCGATCTGGTCCTGACCGATGCGGTCGAAATCCCAATCGTGATATTCGGCGATATTCTCGACGATATCGATGGGGTGAATGTCGTCCTCTAGGTAATGCTCGGATAGTGCCATGGCGCCACCTCTCTGCCTGTAGCATCGAAGCGCCAAAGCGCCTCAACCGCTAGGTGCCTGCTCTAAGGACGGAGGCTTTTCCCCGCGCCCTTACTAGATATGGTGGTATGACTGGTCCGACCTGTAAAGCAATATTTTGGGGATAACCTCAATAATATGTGGATCAAGCAGTCTGGACCACAGGATCGTGATCAATCCTTTGGCGCTGCGCCCGCCCAGCATCTTTCCGCGCCTTCTGGATTTGCCCGGCTGTCCGCCGTGCAGGGCTCAGCCGGTCTGCCGGGCCGATATGGCCGCCAGCAGGAAACGACCGGCGGGCCCAAGGGCCTTTTCCTTGCGCCGCGCCACGACAATCGTGAAGCTTGGCATCGTATCGGTCGAATCCCATTGTGCAGGTTGCAGAACCACAAGATCACCACGCGCGAGGTCGGCTTCGACCATGGGGCGCGGCATCGACCCCCAGCCTATTCCCTGCCGGATCAGATCGTGGCGCAACCGGACCTCGCTGACGTGCCACTGGTTCACACCGACAACCCCATAGCTGCTTGCATCGCCGGAAGGTCTGGGGTTCGACACGACGATCTGAAGATGGTCCCGCATCGCCTCTTTCGGAAACTGCGGCGGAAGCTTTGCAAGGGGATGGTCCGGCGCCGCCACCGCGACAAAGTCAATCCCGGTGACGCGCCGGCTGTCCAGATCCGGCGCGGGGTTGGGCGACTGCATGAACAGGCCGAGGTCCGCCCGATGTGCTACAAGCTGGTTGGTCGCATCCTGGGGCCGGACGGCGATGATCCGCAATTGCACCATCGGAAACGCGGCGTGGAACTGGCGCAGCGCGGGGGCAATCAGCGATAGCGGCACAAAGGTTTCGACGACAAGGACAAGTTCGGCTTCGACCTCTTGCGCCATGCTTTGTGCCTGCACGCGGAATTCGCCAAGATCCTCCATGATCCGCCGAATGCGCGGCAACAGGGCGCGGCCCTGCTCGGTCAGGGTGGGGCGATAACTGCTGCGGTCAAAAAGCGTGACACCGCATTGATCCTCAAGTTTTTGGACCGCGTAGGTGACGGCCGATTGCGCGCGGCCCAGCCGACGCGCAGCCGCGGCAAAGCTGCCCTCTTCAACGATGGCAAGAAAGACCGCGAATTGATCAAGGGTGATGGCATCCATGACGTTCAGATTATTCGAACATGATCTTCGAAACTATCCCCATTTTTCTGATGACCCATTTCCCTTAGATCGTCTTTGCAGAAGTCCCGTTTCAACATTCCACGAAAGAGAAACCCATGTCCTTTACTACTACAATGCCTTCTGTCTCCAAGGGTGCGAACATCGGCATCTGGACGGCCCAGGTCCTTGGCGCCGGGGCCTTCATCATGGCTGGCGTGATGAAAACCATGACACCGATCCCCGAACTTTCGGCCATGATGCCCTGGGCCGGCGAATATTCCGCGACATTCGTCCGCTCCATGGGCGTGATCGACCTTGCCGGCGGCCTTGGCCTGCTGCTGCCATCGCTGACGCGGATCATGCCGCGCCTGACCGTCATCGCCGCCGCCTGCTGTGTGCTGTTGCAGGTTCTGGCCATTCTGTTCCACGTCTCGCGCGGGGAATTCGTCGTGCTGCCGACAAACGCCGTCTACATCACGCTCGCGCTGATCGTGCTATGGGGACGCGGCCGCAAGGCGCCGATTGCTGCGCGAGGTCAAGCCTGAACAGGGTGCCCCCGAAGCAAGACGTCGCGCCACGCTGAATTGCGAAAGCGCCACCGCACGAAGATCGCAACACTCACAAACATGACCTGAACACAAAGGCGTGCCGGCTTTGTTGCGGCGTCTTATTCAGAAGGAAACAGAATGAAACTCTTGGTATTGGGCGCCAGTGGGCGCACCGGACAATTGATCGTCGAAAAGGGGCTGGCCCGCGGGCATCAGATCACAAGCCTTGTGCGTAATCCCGACAGCCTGCAGGCGCGTCCGGGCCTGGCGGTTCTGAAGGGCACACCAACCGATGCGGCCGCCCTCGCCGCTGCGGCCGAGGGATGCGACGCCATTCTGGTGGCGCTGAACAACCCGCGCAGCTCGGACTTGCCCTGGGCCAAACCGCTGACGACAGAGAAAATCCTGACAAAGGTTGCCGAAAACATCATCGCGCTGGGCGGTCAAAGAGTGGTTTCGCTTTCGGCAGCCGGTGTCGGGGACAGCTTCGAAACCTCTCCCTGGATCATGCGTTTCCTGATCCGGCGGACCAATCTTGGCTACGCCTATGCCGATCACAACAGCGTCGAAAGGGCCTATCGCGGTTCGGATGCGCGCTGGACGCTTGTGCGGGCGATGGGCCTGTCCAACGCCAACAAGGAAAAGCCCCTGATCGTCGGCACCGCCACACAGCCGAAACCGGGCATGATGGTGCGCCGCAGCGCGGTTGCGGACTTCATGCTCGATTGCGTCGAACAGGACAGCCATGTCCGCCAGACGCCGGTGATCTCGGAAAAATGACGCAGACCCGCGGGCGCGGTCGATCGATTGCGCCCGCCGGACCATTTGGCGGCGGATCTGTCGCGTCTGCGCGTGCCGGCCTACATACAATGACAGGCTGACTGACGGGACCGAAACGCGGCTTATCCCTGTCATCACGTTTCCTGATATCGTTATTCCAGGCCGCGCCCCTCGCCGGGGTCGCGGCCCGACGGCGTGGCGCCCCCCGTGCGGCGACTGTTCATCGCGACAAGCCCGCGCCTGCCCAGACCCCTTGCAACGCGGCAGAGATCCGGGCCGTGGCTGCCTTACCAGATTTGGTTCACCTTGCGTCTTGCGATCCGGATCGGGCTGGGGCGCCGCCGCCGTCAGGGCGACCGTTGCGCGCGCGAAAGATCAGACCAAAAGGAACAGTGCTGAAACAGGCCCGCAAGGTGCGGCCAAATCCGAATCGAGACTATGTCCTTTTCGTGAAAACTATCTTCAAATCGTAAACAAAGCCGTCACGTGACATGATGTTTGCGTCAGCGCACCCTCCCTGGCCAGCATTTCTGGCCGCAAAGCTGGAAGGGCGTGGCCTTTGGGTGACGTGAAAAGCTGCTTTTTTATTGAAAATGGCAGATCACTGCGCGCCAAAGTCGTGCTGCGGGATCATTTTTCAGTGTTCTAGCTGCATGTCGCGACATTCCACGTCCATTTTCAGCGCTGATTCAGTCGTGAGCCGTCAGAGCAGGCAAAAAATGCGACGCGAACAGTAGATCAAGGCAAGGGGAAACAGTCGTCAATCGCATTTCACGACAAAAAATCCATCAAACGCCAAGAAAACTAAGGGTTTAACGACAAAAACCGCCATGCCATCCCGTGATGACACCATCGCGTAATGCTGAACGCGACATAGCCATGATTTGTCCGCAATTTCAGTTTACTCATGGTTCCAAGGTGTTTTTGCGCCTTGCGAGACGTCGCCACATTCTTGACCGGCGACGCGGGATCGAAACGACGTGTAAGAGGTGGGGGCCTCTTGTTTCGAATGCCACGCAAGACAGGCGCGGGAGCATCGCTTTTGGTTCTGCTCAAAGGTGGCATTATGTACGAGTACAACGCGAAGATAACCTCGATCACACAGGATCGAGCACCCAGCTGTAGCCTGAAACCATCGGTCAGTTTCGACCTGACCAGATCGGTTTCCGTGGCACCCGGGTCCTTTTCTTGCCTCGGTTGGTCGTAACGTCGGAGTGATCCGGTGTTGTCCAGCCGCTTGAGCTAGAAACCCCACGCCCCTTCCAGAATTTTCCGGCAGCCCAGAAGGGCGCGCCCTCCCCCATGATTTATTGGCCTCTCGACAGGTCATCGCGCGAAAGATTTGTCCCATGACCCCTGTCCTGAAGTTTGCCAACCACATCGCCCGCAGCATCACGCTTTCCGGCCGCACGAACACCAAGACGGAGGTCTAAGACATGGCTATCATCAATATCCCCGTCAGCGGCGGCACGTTCACGGCGAATCCCGGCGACATCTTCAACATCGCAGCGGGTGCGACCGGCAACATCACGATCAACGGCGCGACCAATTTCACGGTCAACATCGCCAGCTCGTTGACGGGTGGCACGACCGACAACCTGCGCTCGATTGTCTTCGGGTCCGGAACCCAGCCGACCGTCAACATCGCCCCCGGGGTCGACTCATCGCCCTATGCGATTGATGCCAACGGCCAGAACCTGACGGTCAATGTCGGCGACGGCGCGACTATCGGTGATATCGACGGCAGCAATCTGGCGTCTACAGGCACGTTCACCGTGGCTGCGGGCAACAACGTCACCGTGCAAGGCTATGTGAACAACCTTGGCCCGGCGGATGCAGATATTTCCTTCGGCAGCGGTGCGAATGTTGCTGAATCCGTCTATGGCACGGCCGGCGGGTCCGCCGTGCTCAGCTTTGGCGATGGAGCGACCATCGGCGGCACCGTCACCGGCGCGACCGGGTCGGCCGCCGACCAGACGTCCAGCATCACCTTCGGCGACGATGCGACGATCACTGGGCAGATCGTCTCGACCCACTTCAACGGCGAGAGAACCGTTGTCATGGGCGACAACGCGAGTGTCGGCAACGCCATCAACCTGGCTTCGGGGTCGTCCACCGCTTCCGCAAACCTGACGATCGGCGACAATGCCGTGGTGCTCGGAAACATCACCGGCACCAACGCCAACACCGACGTTTTCGTCATCGGCAATAATTGGGACCTTGCCAACATCAATATGTCCACGGGTAACGACCAGCTTACCCTTGGCACCATGAGCGCGACTGCGGTCGGGTCTTCGCAGATTGACGGCGGCGGTGCGGCAATTACCGACATCGACGGCCTCAACCTGTTTTTGCGTCCCGATCAGGTCGCAGCCTTTCAGTCCGCCGGATGGACGCAGAACCCAGATGGGTCTTGGTCCCCGTCCAGCTCGGCCCAGATCATTGCCGGAAACCTGGTCGTGCGCGACTTTGAAGAGGCCACGTCGGCCCTGCCCGATGGCGTGGTCGACGGTGAAAACTTCGCCGAGAACATGGGGCTGGGCTACAACGACAACAACGCCCCAACCGATGGCGGCGGTGACCAGATCACCAGCGGCAACGATAGCATCCGTGGCAACGGCGGCAATGACACGATCAACGGAGACGCTGGCAATGACACGATCGACGGCGGCGCCGACAACGACAGCCTGATAGGTGGCGCAGGCAACGACAGCCTCATCGGCGGTGACGGAAACGACGCGCTGCTTGGCGGCGGCGGGAACGACGTGCTTGATGGCGGTACGGGTGCTGACAACCTCCTGGGCGAAGGCGGGTCTGACACGATCACGGGCGGCCTTGGCGCCGACAATATCGACGGCGGCGCGGGCGATGACGACATCATCCTCGGCGCGGGCGACACCGCTCTGGGCGGCGGCGGCGATGACGAGTTCATCCTTGATCCGACCAATACCGACGGCCCCGGCACGATCACCATCGACGGTGGCGCAGATGGCACCTCGGGCGATCCGGCGGGCAACCAGAACGGCAACGCCGGCGACATTCTCGATTTTACCGGCCTGAACAACGTCACGATCGTTTCGGCGCCGGTCGATGACGGCACCGGGTCCTTCTCGGGCGTTGTGACCTACGAGAACGCCCAAGGCGAGACGATCACCGTCGAATTCACGGAAATCGAGGATCTTCGCGGTCTTCTGGACGACATCGTCGACGGCGAGAACAGCGGCGAGGTGATGAACCCGGGCTACAACGACGGCCTTGGCGCGACCAACAGCGGCGGCGACTTCATCGACGGGGCGGATGGTAACAATGACATCATCCTCGGCAACGGCGGCGGCGACACGATCGATGCAGGCCTGGGCAACGACCTGGTCTACGGCGGCTCGGGCAACGACAGCATCGAAGGCAACACCGGGAACGACCAGCTTTACGGCGATTTTTCCGCGACGATCAGCGACGTGGTCGTCGACAACGGCACGGTGCCCGGGAACGACACGATCAGTGGCGGTGCGGGCGACGACATCATCTACGGCGACAGCGGCGAAGGTCCGCGTCTGGCCGTTCGCACGTTTGAATTTGGCGCTGGCAATACGCAGACCTTCGGCGAAGTGACGGCCCAGTGGAGACCTGACGATGTTGGCGGCGACGACGGTGTGTCCTTCCCCGTCTACATTGGTGAGTTGCCCGACAGCTACACCGGGGGCGCGAATCGAAGCGACAACGCCTGGCGCTCTTCTCTGGATAACAATGGTACCGGATCCCAATCTCATTCCTGGGACTTCGGGGGCGAGGATGTCGAAGGGTTCGCCGTGGTCATCGGCGGCATCCAAACCGGCGAGACCGTCAACATTTCGGGCTTCAACGCGGCCGGTGAGCTTGTCACAGCAACGGTCGTTGTGGGGTCTGCCCTGACCCTCGACCCCACGTCCAACGGGGGGTCCTTTGGCGTAACCAATAATGAACCCTTCGGTGCGGGTATCCAGGATCCCGCAACGACCTTCACCTATATGGCCAACGAACCGCTTACGCGTGTCTCGATCACCCATTTTGGCGATAACTCCGTGTGGATCAGCCCCGCCTTTTTCGGCGCGGGTGTCGGCGAAGTGGTCACCGATGGCGAAGGCGGCGATGACCAGATCATCGGTGGCGAAGGCGCTGACACGATGTTCGGTGAAGGCGGGGACGATACGTTCATCGTCTCCTCGGCCGCCGATGGCGCGGGCGATGTGATCGACGGCGGCAACGGCCCCGACCAGAACACCGACAATGACGTGCTTGACCTGCGCGGCGCGGGTCAGGTGACGATCACCGACGCAGCCGATGCCAATGACGCAGGCGCGACGGCCGGCACGGTGACATTCGCCGACGGCTCGACCCTCACATTTGAGGGCATCGAGACGATCCTGACCGATCCGCAGGGCCCCCTGCCGGATGGCGTGGTCGACGGTGAAGAGACCGGCGAGGCCATGATCCTCGGCTATGATGACAGCAACGGTCCGACCGACGGCGGCGGTGACATCATCACCACGGGCGATGACAGCATCGCCGGTAATGGCGGCAATGACTTCATCGATGGCGATGCCGGTAACGACACGATCGACGGTGGTGCGGATAATGACATCATCTTCGGCGGCGCGGGCGATGACAGCATCCTGGGCGGCGACGGCTCCGACACGCTGACAGGCGGGCTTGGCGCCGATGTGCTGGACGGCGGCGCGGGCGATGACGACATCATCCTCGGCGCCGGCGACACCGCACTGGGCGGCGGCGGCGATGACGCGTTCATCCTGGATCCGACCAATACCGACGGCCCCGGCACGATCACCATCGACGGCGGCGCGGACGCCACCTCGGGCGATCCGGCGGGCACCGAGAACGGCGATGCGGGCGATACGCTCGACTTCACCGGGCTGGACAATGTCACGATCGTCTCGCCGCTGGTGGATGACGGCACGGGCTCGTTCTCGGGCACGGTCAGCTACACCAATGCCGAAGGCGAGGTGATCACGGTCACCTTCACCGAGATCGAGAATGTCCTCGGCCTGCCCGATGGCGTGGTCGACGGCGCCGAGACGGGCGAGCTGATGGGTCCCGGCTATGCGGACCCGCAGAACGACCAGATCGACGGTGTCGATGGCCTCGACGACTCGATCCTCGGCAATGGCGGCGATGACACGATCGACGCCGGCGCGGGCAATGACACGATCGACGGTGGCGCGGATAATGACGTGATCACCGGCGGTGCTGGCGACGACAGCATCCTGGGCGGCGACGGCAACGACTCCTTGCTGGGCGGCGACGGCGGCGATGTGCTGGACGGCGGCGCCGGGTCCGACACCCTGGCGGGCGGCGAAGGCACGGATGTGCTGGACGGCGGCGCGGGCGATGATGACATCGCGGTGGGCGGTGCGGATACCGCCACGGGCGGATCCGGCGATGACGTGTTCACGCTGGACGCGACCGATCCTGCCACGGATATCGATGTCACCCTCGACGGGGGCACCGATGCGACCGACGGCAATCCCGACGACGCGGCCAATGGCGATGCGGGCGATGTGCTGGACCTGGGCGACCAGACGGCCAACCTCGACGTGGTGCTGGGGGCCAACCCGGAAAGCGGGACGGTCGACGGTCTGGATGCGGATGGCACGCCGGACATCACCTTCACCGAGATCGAGAGCATCATCACCGGCACCGGCAACGACACGATCGACGGCTCGGCGGCGACCGGCCCGATCGATGTGGCGACCGGCGCGGGCGACGACAGCGTCACCGGCGGCGCGGGCGATGACACGATCGACGCAGGTGCGGGCGATGACGAGGTCATCGGCGGCGCGGGCGATGACAGCATCCTGGGCGGCGACGGCTCCGACACGCTGACAGGCGGCCTTGGCGCCGATGTGCTGGACGGCGGCGCGGGCGATGACGACATCATCCTCGGCGCCGGCGACACCGCACTGGGCGGCGGCGGCGATGACGCGTTCATCCTGGATCCGACCAATACCGACGGCCCCGGCACGATCACCATCGACGGCGGCGCGGATGCGACCTCCGGCGATCCGGCGGGCACCGAGAACGGCGATGCGGGCGATACGCTCGACTTCACCGGGCTGGACAATGTCACGATCGTCTCGCCGCTGGTGGATGACGGCACGGGCTCCTTCTCGGGCACGGTCAGCTACACCAATGCCGAAGGCGAGGTGATCACGGTCACCTTCACCGAGATCGAGAATGTCCTCGGCCTGCCCGATGGCGTGGTCGACGGCGCCGAGACGGGCGAGCTGATGGGTCCCGGCTATGCGGACCCGCAGAACGACCAGATCGACGGTGTCGATGGCCTCGACGACTCGATCCTCGGCAATGGCGGCGATGACACGATCGACGCCGGCGCGGGCAATGACACGATCGACGGTGGCGCGGATAATGACGTGATCACCGGCGGTGCTGGCGACGACAGCATCCTGGGCGGCGACGGCAACGACTCCTTGCTGGGCGGCGACGGCGGCGATGTGCTGGACGGCGGCGCCGGGTCCGACACCCTGGCGGGCGGCGAAGGCACCGACGTGCTCGACGGCGGCGCGGGCGATGATGACATCGCGGTGGGCGGTGCGGATACCGCCACGGGCGGATCCGGCGATGACGTGTTCACGCTGGACGCGACCGATCCTGCCACGGATATCGATGTCACCCTCGACGGGGGCACCGATGCGACCGACGGCAATCCCGACGACGCGGCCAATGGCGATGCGGGCGATGTGCTGGACCTGGGCGACCAGACGGCCAACCTCGACGTGGTGCTGGGGGCCAACCCGGAAAGCGGGACGGTCGACGGTCTGGATGCGGATGGCACGCCGGACATCACCTTCACCGAGATCGAAAGCATCATCACCGGCACCGGCAACGACACGATCGACGGCACGGCGGCGACCGGCCCGATCGATGTGGCGACCGGCGCGGGCGACGACAGCGTCACCGGCGGCGCGGGCGATGACACGATCGACGCGGGTGCGGGCGATGACGAGGTCATCGGCGGCGCGGGCGATGACAGCATCCTGGGCGGCGACGGCAGCGACACGCTGACAGGCGGCCTTGGCGCCGATGTGCTGGACGGCGGCGCGGGCGATGACGACTTCGTTGTGGCGTCGGGTGATATCGTGTCCGGCGGATCGGGCGACGACTACATCACTTTCGACGGGACCGATACCGACGGGCCGGGCACGATCACCATCGATGGTGGTACGGATGCGACCGACGGCAATCCCGACGACACCGCCAATGGCGATGCGGGCGATACGCTTGACGTGACAGGTCTGAACCTGAGCCAGTTCCGGTGGATTACCGGGCCTGTCGATGACGGGACGGGGTCTTTCTCGGGCACTTTCACCTATGAGAACGACCAGGGCGAAACGATCACGGTCAATTTCTCGGAGATCGAGAACCTGATTACGCCACCCTGCTTTACGGCGGGAACCCGCATCAAGACCATGGGTGGCGAGATCGAGGTGCAAGACCTCAAGGTTGGCGACAGGGTCCTGACGCTTGACCATGGGTTCCAGACCATCAAGTGGATCGGCGCGCGGATAGTGGCTGCGGTCGGCAAATTCGCTCCGATCGAATTCGCCGCGGGCACGATCGGCAATACACGCGCCATAAAGGTATCCCCGCAACACCGGATGCTCGTTTCGGGGGCACAGGTCGAGCTATACGTCGACGAGCTTGAGGCGCTGGTTGCAGCCAAACATCTTGTGGATGGCAAGCGGGTTCGCGTTGTCGAAGGCGGCGAGGTGGAATATTTCCACATCCTCTTCGATCAACATGAAATCGTCTATGCCGAGGGGTGTCGGTCGGAAAGCTTCCATCCCGGGGTGCAGGGCGTCAACGGTCTGGATGTTGCGACAAGAGAGGAACTTTATGCTCTCTTCCCGGAACTGGCCGCTTCCGAGTTCAAGAGCTACGGGGATACCTGCCGCGTTTGCCTGAACAAGCGGGAGGCCATGGCGCTTCGTGACTCGGTTCTGCGGTCGCCGGATGAAGCCAACGGAGGGCAGAACCAGGCAGCCTGACACGTCCGCCAATCCGTGGCGCGGTTCAACGGCCGCGCCACAACGGATCCCGCGACAGGCCATGTTCTTGATCGGGACAGAGATTTCTTTTCGATCCCCTGGGTCCATCCATATCGGGAACCCGCAAGGGGGAAGGCTGATCTTCGCCCCGCTGCGAAACATGGGGATCGACAGCGTGCAGGGCTTGGGCCGCGCGCGAAACATGTGGGGCATCGCTTTCTGCGGTGTCTTTGTCGAACCGGAGAACGGCGACAGACAGAACGCCTTGAGGTGTTCACGCCTGCGGATTCTGCGCCTTTGGCCTGGGGGCGGCAGGTCGCTTGAGTTTGTACAGCGTCCGGGCTGCTGACAACTCCCCTGTCAAACCCGGCCGAATCCCGCTTCGCGCTGCACCCGGATATTCAGGCACAGGGCGTGCCGCCTGTTTTCCCCTCGGCGCGATGCGGCGAAACGGCAAACGCGCGCCCTTGTCGGGACGCGCGTCGCGGCGATCGGCCAGCTACCGGAGGGCTTTACTTGGTCTGCTGCGCGTCCAGCGCATCCAGACGGGCCTTGAGGGCCGCGTTTTCCTCGCGCGCTTTTTGCGCCATGGCGCGGACCGCGTCGAATTCCTCGCGCGTCACGAAATCGCGATCCGCCAGCCAGCGGTCGATCATCGACTTCATGGCCGTCTCGGCCTCGTCCTTGGCGCCCTGCGCCACACCCATGGCATTGGTCATCAGTTGCGAGATGTCGTCCAGAATTTTGTTGCGCGTCTGCATTGCGGCTCTCCAGCGTTACCTTTACCTCCCTATATGGGCTGCAACGGGGCGGCCCACAAGGTTGACTTCCCCTACAAGCCAGAGGCAGACAGACGCAGATGCGCGCCATGATCCCTTTCCCCGAGATTTCGCCCGAAATCTTTTCCATCAGCCTTTTCGGGATGGAGTTCGCCCTGCGCTGGTATGCGTTGGCGTATATCCTGGGTATCATCCTGGCCTGGCAGATCACCCTGGCGGCCCTGCGGCGACCGGCGCTCTGGCATGGAAACACACCGCCCATGACCAAGGCCCAGGTCGAAGACCTGCTGACCTGGATCATCATCGGGATCATCGCGGGTGGTCGGCTTGGCTTCGTTCTCTTCTATCAGCCGGGCTACTATCTGGCCAATCCGGCGCAGATCCCGATGGTCTGGCAGGGCGGCATGTCCTTTCATGGCGGGTTCCTGGGTGTTGTCGTGGCGGCCTGGATCTTCGCCTGGCGCCAGAAGGTGCCGCGCCTTGCGGCTGCCGATGCGGTCGCACTTGGCGTGCCGGTGGGGTTGATGCTGGGGCGGCTTGCGAATTTCATCAATGCCGAGCTTTGGGGGCGGCCCACAGACCTGCCCTGGGGCGTGGCCTTTCCGGGCGCTGCCGCGCAGGATTGTGCGGGCGTGGTGGGGCTTTGCGCGCGCCATCCTTCGCAACTTTATCAGGCGGGCCTGGAAGGCGCCGTCCTGCTGGCCCTGATGCTGTGGCTGGCGTTTCGGCGGGATGCGCTGAAGGTGCCGGGCCAGATCACGGGGGTGTTTCTGGCAGGCTATGGCGCCGCACGTTTCGTGGTCGAATATTTCCGGCAGGCCGATGCACAGTTCATCACACCGGACAATCCGCTGGGCCATGTGATCCGGCTGGGCGAGGCAGGTATCACGATGGGGCAGCTTCTGTCGCTGCCGATGCTGGCCGCGGGCCTGGTGCTGATCATGCTGGCGCGGCGGCGGGCAAGGGGCATTGCCGCATGATCGACAAGCCCCATGAGACGAATGCGCTGGGGCGTATCCTGCTTGACCGGATCCGGACACAGGGTCCGCTGACAATCGCACAATACATGGCCGAATGCCTGCTGCATCCCACCTTGGGCTATTACACCACACGCGATCCGCTGGGCGCGTCCGGCGATTTCATTACCGCGCCCGAGATCAGCCAGATGTTCGGCGAAATGATCGGCCTCTGCCTTGCACAGGCCTGGCTTGACCAGGGGCAGCCCACCCCCTTCGCACTGGCCGAGCTGGGACCGGGGCGCGGCACGCTGATGGCCGATATCCTGCGCGTGACCCGCAAGGTGCCGGGGTTTCACGATGCGGCCCACGTGCATCTGGTCGAGGCATCGGACCGGATGCGCGACAGTCAGGCCAGAACGCTGGCGGGCCTTGCGCCAAAAGACCGGATCACCTGGCATGACGGCGTCGACAGCTTGCCGCAGATGCCGCTTTACCTTGTGGCCAACGAGTTTTTCGACGCGCTGCCGATCCGTCAGTTCTTGCGCACTGACGCGGGTTTCTCTGAGATGGTGGTCAGCACGACGATGGACCAGCTGGTGGTCGGGCTGGTCCCTGCCCCGGCAAACCCGGCGCTGCAGGCGCGGCTTGCCGACACGCGCGCGAATGACATCGTCGAGATTTGCGCCGCGGCCCCGGTAATCGCGCAGCAGGTCGGCCAACGTATCGCAGATCATAGTGGGCTTGCCCTGATCGACGACTATGGCGACTGGCGGTCCCTGGGCGATACGCTGCAGGCGATGGGGCGGCAGACATATGCATCTCCCTTCGACAAGCCCGGCGAGGTGGATCTGACAGCCCATGTGGATTTCGAGGCGCTTCTGGCCGATGTCCCTTGCGCCCACAGCCGCCTGACCACCCAAGGCGTGTTCCTGGAACGGCTGGGCATCACGCCCCGCGCGCAGGCGCTGGCCGAACGGTTGACCGGCGCCGCACTTGATGATCACATCGCCGCACATCGGCGCTTGACGCACCCTGGGGAAATGGGGACGCTCTTCAAAGTGGTGGCGCTGTTTCCCAAGGGCGCCCCCCCGCCCCCCGGACTGGATGCCTGAGCCGCTATGACGCTGGAAATCATCACATCAGAGGCGCTGTCGCCACTCAGACACGGGTTCTTTACCCGTCGCGGCGGTGCGTCCTCGGGGGTGTTCCAGGGTCTGAACTGCGGGCCGGGTTCCTCGGATCAGGCCGAAATCGTGGCGATCAACCGTGCGCGCGTCGCCCAAGCGATGGACGTCACGCCGGATCACCTGGTCACCGTTCACCAGGTCCATTCGCCGGACGTGGTGTCCCTGTCCGGCCCGCCGGGCGACAAACCCCGCGCGGACGGGATGGTGACGGCCACGCCGGGGGTGGCACTGGCCATACTGACCGCCGACTGTCAGCCCGTGCTGTTTGCCGACAGGCAGGCCGGGGTCATCGGTGCCGCACATGCCGGTTGGCGGGGCGCGCTGGACGGTGTGCTTGAGGCGACCATCACCGCGATGGAGGGGCTGGGCGCAAGCCGCGACGCCATTCATGCGGTGATCGGACCATCAATCAGCCAGCAAGCCTATGAGGTCGGCCCCGAGTTCTTCGAGGATTTCCTGGCCGAGGACACTGACAACGCCCGCTTCTTTGCCCAGGGCAAAGGCGACAGGATGATGTTCGACCTGCCCGCCTACGGGTTGCACCGCCTGCGCGGTGCCGGGATCGGCCATGCCGAGTGGACACGCCATTGCACCTATTCAGACCCCGAGCGATTCTTTTCCTACCGGCGCACCACCCATGCCGGCGAGGCTGATTACGGCAGACTGATCTCGGTCATCCGCCTGTAATCGGGCAAGAATGCGGCAGCCCCCCGCAGTACTGACCGAAGATGCGGGAAACAATCGCCTTGATTCATCTGGCTTTGTTTCCAATAGAAATTCCAACCAACTGATTTATTTGTATTATTTCAAATCCATCCCTGACAGGCCGCGTTATTCGATACAGAATCCGGCCCGCCACGAGATTGACACGCGATCGGACAAAACAATGCCGCATTGATCCGTCAGATTGTTTCCAGAACTGGCCAAACCTTGATGGCAAGGCCGGACAAGCCGGATCAGAGGACGGAGACAAGACAGATGAAAAACAAGCGCTGGATCAAGTCGGTCCTCGAAACCGCAAAAAGTGTCGAAATGGCCCAAACCTCTTTGCCGTGGCAACGCGGCAAACTGCGCGCAGCAATGATCGTGAAGCGGCGCGCCGCGCCGGCATTGGTCCGCCACGCCTGAACGTTCCTCCTGTGCAAGACAAAGGCCGCCCACCTCCCGGGGCGGCCTTTTTCATGTGCGGCCAGAGTGCGGCAGGACCGGGCACAGGGAATCGGGCGTAGCGCGCAAAGCTGACACAAGTCGAATCAAAATGTGGCGGTTTTGTCCCGACAGCCGAAACAAAAACCTGCACAAACCGGGATTGACGCCTTGCTGCCCTCGATTGTCCTGAATTTTTGACAAAAGTGGCGGAATTCGGTCCTTTCAAATCACTGAAAAAGACATGAAACCAAAGTCCTTTCGGTGTTGTCGGTGGGGGCCGACACGACTGCGACGCCAAATAATGGTGAAGCGCATGGCATTGCACGCCCCCTCGGCCAGGTATCTGGCAACGCACAAGACATCTTCCGGCATCACGCTTGCCCAAGGGGCGATGCCGTCCTGTTCAGCCGCAGCCTCTGTCCTGCAGGAGGCGCGCGACACGCCGGCGGCAAAGCCACCCTGCGAGTCGGCACGCACATCCGCATTCCACAGCCACGTGCCCGCGATGTCCAAGGCCCGTCCCGCGCCGCAACCGCTGCGCGCGGCACCGACGACTGGCGCGATGCCTGCCATGCGCCGCTACGAGGTGAGCGCCCTGGGAAAGAACGGCGACATCGTTCAAAGCGGCCATGTCGCCCCGGCCACGCCCCTGTTCGAATCGGCCTTTTCCGCATTTGCCCGCGGCACACTGCTGACCACGACCGAAGGTCTGTGCGCGATCGAGGATCTTCTGCCCGGCATGCAGATCGAAACAGCCGAGTTCGGAGCAAGGCCCGTCCTGTGGATCGGGTCGATGACGATCCTTCCCGACGCGACCACGGAGGATCCTGACCAGACACGCGTGACCCGCATCATGGCGGATACTTTCGGCATGGGACGCCCCATGGCGGATGTGCTTGCAGGGCCCGGTGCGCGCATGCTGCACAGACCTGCCGCCTTGCGCGAGTTGCAGGGCAAGGGCGCCCGGTCAGGCCAGGTCTTTACGCCGGTGGCGGATTTCGAGGATGGCATGAACGCGATCCGCATCACGCCGCCGCGCCCAGTGACCGTGTATCACCTGTGCCTGGACCGTCACGCGTCGATCAAGGTGTCTGGCCTGGACATGGAAAGCTTCCATCCGGGCCTGGGGCTGGAACAGCGGATCGGGCCCAACACGCTATCGGTGTTCCTGTCGCTGTTCCCGCATATCCGCAGCCTGGACGACTTCGGGCCGCTGGCCTATCCGCGCGCCTCGCTGGCGACGCTGGAAAGCCTGACGGCGGCATAAGGCAAAAGGGCAAGGGCGCCATGAATGGCGCCCTGTCTCATCGTCATCGCGATATCAGGCAGAACGGCTCAAACGGGCTTCCAGCACGTCGAAGGGCACACCGGGTTCGTCCTTGGCGCAGCGGATCACAAGACTGGTCTTGACGCTGGCCACGTTGTCGGCGGCGGTCAGTTGCTCTGTCAGGAAGGACTGGAATGTGCTCAGGTCCGGGGCGACGCATTTCAGGATGAAATCCACTTCGCCGTTCAGCATGTGGCATTCCCGGACCAGGGGCCAGGCGCGACAGCGCGCCTCGAAGGCGGACAGATCCGCCTCGGCCTGGCTTTGCAGGCCGACCATGGCGAAGACCTGCACCTCGAAGCCCAGTTCGCGCGGATCGACCTTGGCGTGATAGCCACGGATATATCCTGCCTCTTCCAATGTGCGGACGCGACGCAGGCAGGGCGGTGCCGAAATGCCGACGCGCTTTGCCAGTTCGACATTGGTCATGCGACCATCTGCCTGCAATTCCGCGAGGATTTTCCGATCAATCGGGTCAAGCCGCGTTCCGGCCATGTTTCTGCTCTCCTTGAGGACGGTTTCTTATAGCATCGCCAGTGGCGCGCGCAATATTCTTTCGCCAATACGCAAGATCGTTTCAACTATGCCCGGCCTGGCAGATCATCCCGATACCAGCTTGGGGCTTTTCGCCCTCGTGTAGCGGGTCTATATGCTGTGCCAACACATGTTTCAAAGACAAAGGTGGCACCCATGGCCGACACGCGACACACGAAGGTTCTCATCATCGGATCGGGGCCTGCAGGTTATACCGCCGGCGTTTATGCCAGCCGCGCCATGTTGCAGCCGATCCTGGTTCAGGGAATCGAACCCGGTGGCCAGCTGACCACCACGACCGAGGTCGAGAACTGGCCCGGCGATACCGAAGTGCAAGGCCCCGACCTGATGGTGCGGATGCAGGATCATGCAAAGGCGATGGGCTGCGAAATCATCGGCGACATCATCGTGTCGCTGGATACAAGCGTGCGGCCCTTCGTGGCCACGGGCGACAGCGGCACGACCTACACGGCCGATGCGGTGATTCTGGCGACGGGCGCGCGCGCGAAATGGTTGGGCCTGCCGTCGGAAGATGCCTACAAGGGTTTCGGTGTGTCCGCCTGCGCGACCTGCGACGGGTTCTTCTACCGCGGTCAGGAAATCGTGGTGATCGGCGGCGGCAATACCGCGGTCGAGGAGGCGCTTTTCCTGACCAACTTCGCCTCGAAAGTCACGCTGATCCATCGGCGCGACAGTTTGCGGGCCGAGAAGATCCTGCAGGAGCGGCTGTTCAAGAACCCCAAGATCGAAACCCTGTGGTTTCATCAGCTGGAAGACGTCCTTGGCGAGGACAATCCCAAAGGCGTCACCGGCGTGCGGGTCAAGCATGTCGAAACCGGCGCCATCACCGAAATCCCCTGCAAGGGCGTGTTCGTGGCCATCGGCCATGCGCCTGCCAATGAACTGGTCAAGGATGTGCTGGAACTGCACAATGGCGGTTACGTCACCGTCAAGCCCGGCAGCACGGAAACATCGATTCCCGGGATCTTCGCTGCGGGCGACCTGACGGACCACAAATACCGCCAGGCCGTGACATCGGCGGGCATGGGCTGCATGGCGGCGCTGGACGCTGAACGCTTCCTGGCCGAACATCAGGAATAATCGTCCAGAGATCAGCAAAAAGGACTCACTTTCGTCCGAAATCATAGTTTGGGACGAAGTTCGCTTGAATTTCGTCCCTTTCAGGCGCTAGACGGCGCTCGATCCCGCGCGGGTTTTGCGCGGGCACCCCGCTTGTCGTTGACCTTGTTCCCGTCTTGTCCGCATTGAAAGTCCTGTCATGTATATCCCCAACCTGGCCCCGATCCCCGAACTTTACGTCTCGTATGAGAGCGCGCAGAAACTCAAGATCGAGGCGGGTCAACTGATAAGCTGGGATCTGACGCCGCGCCAGGTCTGTGACCTGGAACTGCTGATGAACGGCGGTTTCAACCCGCTGAAGGGGTTCCTGACCCAGGAGGATTACGACAGCGTCGTGGACCGGATGCGCCTGGCCGATGGCACGCTGTGGCCGATGCCGATCACACTGGATGTGCCCGAAGGCTTTGCCGAGAAGCTGGAGATCGGGCAGGATATCGCCCTGCGCGATCAGGAAGGCGTGATCCTTGCCACGATGACCGTGACGGACCGCTGGACACCCAACAAGGCGCTCGAGGCGGAAAAGGTCTTTGGCGCGGACGATTCCGCCCATCCGGCCGTGAACTATCTGCACAACACCGCCGGAGCGGTCTATCTGGGCGGGCCGGTCACCGGCATCCAGCAACCCGTGCATTATGATTTCAAGGCGCGCCGCGACACGCCCAACGAATTGCGCGCGCTCTTTCGCAAGCTGGGCTGGCGCAAGGTCGTGGCCTTCCAGACCCGTAACCCGCTGCATCGGGCGCACCAGGAACTGACCTTCCGCGCCGCGCGCGAGGCGCAGGCCAACCTGCTGATCCATCCGGTCGTGGGCATGACCAAGCCGGGCGATGTCGACCACTTCACCCGCGTCCGCTGCTATGAGGCGGTTCTGGATCAGTACCCTTCCGCCACCACGACGATGAGCCTGTTGAACCTCGCGATGCGGATGGCCGGCCCGCGCGAGGCCGTCTGGCACGGGTTGATCCGCAAGAACCACGGCTGCACCCATTTCATCGTGGGCCGCGACCACGCCGGCCCCGGCAAGAACAGCGCGGGCCAGGATTTCTATGGTCCCTATGACGCGCAGACCCTGTTCAAGGAACACGAGGCCGAGATCGGGCTGGAGATGGTCGATTTCAAGCACATGGTCTATGTGCAGGAAAAGGCACAGTATTTCCCGGCCGATGAAGTGCCCGAAGGCTCGACCGTGCTGGATATTTCCGGCACCGAATTGCGCCGCCGCCTGGCCGAAGGGCTGGAAATCCCTGAATGGTTCTCGTTCCCGCAGGTGGTGACCGAACTGCGCCGGACCCGCCCGCCCCGGTCCCGGCAGGGCTTTACCGTGTTCTTCACCGGCTTTTCCGGGTCGGGCAAATCGACCATCGCCAACGCGCTGATGATCAAGCTGATGGAGATGGGCGGCCGCCCCGTCACCCTGCTGGACGGCGATGTCGTGCGCAAGAACCTCAGCTCGGAGCTGGGTTTCAGCAAGGAACACCGCGATCTGAACATCCGCCGGATCGGCTATGTCGCGTCCGAGATCACCAAGAACGGCGGGATCGCCATCTGTGCGCCGATCGCGCCCTATGCCACCACCCGCCGCGCCGTGCGTGAAGATATCGAGCAGTTCGGCGCCTTTCTTGAGGTCCATGTCGCAACCAGCCTGGAGGAATGCGAACGCCGCGACCGCAAGGGTCTCTACAAGTTGGCGCGCGAAGGGAAGATCAAGGAATTCACCGGGATTTCCGATCCCTACGATATTCCCGAGACCCCCGAGCTGCGTCTGGACACCGAAAACGTGGACGTGGACAACTGCGCCCATCAGGTGATCCTGAAGCTGGAAAGCATGGGGCTTATCGCGGTCTGATCCGCGCCCCGTCCTGAAACGCAAAAGGCCGCATCCCCAGGGACGCGGCCTTTTTCAATGTGCCGGACATGTCAGCCGCGTCAATGGACGGTGACAGGGTCCATCTGGTTCTGGCGCGCCAGCACGAAGGCCAGGCGGCGGTCCTTGACCAGGGCCAGCTGATTACCGGTCGCGTCATGCACGGCATAAAGCGTGTCCACACCCATTGCCTGCTGGCGAATTTCCTCGGGCAGGTCCGCCACTTTCACGGGGCGCACATAAACGATGGGGTTCTCGCCCTCATCACCGAAATCGAATTTCACATCCATGGCTTATCCTTTCCTGATCCTGATGGTCTGAACAACCGTCTCGGGTTCGGCGCGGGTCAGGTCCACATGCAGCAGACCGTTTTCCATGATCGCCTCGCCCACCTCGACACCGTCGGCCAGCACGAAGCTGCGCTGGAATTGCCGCGCGGCAATGCCCCGATGCAGATAGACGCGCCCCTCACCGTCGTCGCGCTGGCGGCCGCGGATCACCAGCTGGCGATCCTCGACCGTGATCGCCAGGTCGGATTCGGCGAAACCCGCCACAGCAAGGGTGATCCGATAGGAATTGTTCGAGGTCTGTTCGATATTGAAAGGCGGATAGCCTTCATTGCCGGATTTCGCGTTCCGCTCCAGCAACCGTTCCAGCTGGTCGAAACCCAGCAGATAGGGGTGCGACCCCAACGTCAGTTTCGTCATCGACACGTCCTTGTCAAAAGCGACCGTCCAGGCACGGGCCCCTTTTCGGCAACCCGTCTGTCAGAAATATGGGGCGCGGGCCCGCGCTGCACAAGTCCCCAGATGACTCCCGAAACAAGACATGGCCCGCAGCACCGAGACGCTTTGCGATTTGCCGGTTTTTCAGTATGTTGAACGCCCGTGCCGGACACGGGGGGGAATCACCTGCCTGGGAAATTCACGCCATGAACGCCATCAGCGATATGTCGATGAAGACGGACGATGTGCTGCGAGTGGAGCTGGAGGTTTTCCGCCGCGAGCATCGCGATCTGGATGATGCCATCGCCGCCCTTGTGGAAAAGGGAACAGGCGATCAGCTGACCATACAGCGGCTCAAGAAGAAGAAACTGCGCCTCAAGGACATGATTGCCCGGATCGAGGACCGCCTGACCCCCGATATCATCGCCTGATCCCGTGCCATTGCACAGGCCCGCGCCTTGGCTATAGTGCGCGCTCAATCTGACAGGGGGTGCGCGCGCATGGCCGATATCAAGGTAGGGATCATCATGGGCAGCCAGTCGGACTGGCCCACCATGAAGGAAGCAGCCGACATGCTGGATGCGCTTGGCGTGCCCTATGAGGCGCGGATCGTGTCGGCGCATCGCACGCCCGACCGGCTGTGGGATTACGGCAAGACCGCCGTGGATCGCGGCTTGCAGGTGATCATCGCGGGCGCGGGCGGGGCGGCGCATCTGCCGGGCATGATGGCGTCGAAGACCCGCGTGCCGGTGATCGGCGTGCCGGTGCAGACCAAGGCGCTGTCTGGCGTGGACAGTCTTTATTCGATCCTGCAGATGCCGCGCGGCTATCCGGTCGCGACCATGGCGATCGGTGCGGCGGGTGCGGCCAATGCCGGGCTGATGGCGGCGGGCATCCTTGCCCTGCAAGATGCGGCGCTGGCCGCACGTCTGGATGCCTGGCGCGCGGATCTGTCCGCGTCGATCCCCGAGGTGCCGGTGGATGAGTGACATGCTGAAAACAGGCGCCACGATCGGCATTCTGGGTGGCGGTCAACTGGGCCGGATGCTGTCGGTCGCAGCCAGCAGGCTGGGCTTTCGCACCCATATCTTCGAGCCGGGCGCGCATCCGCCAGCCGCTGACGTGGCGCATCAGGTGACAACCGCCCCCTATGAGGATGCGGCCGCACTGGGCGCTTTCGCGGCCGCCGTCGATGTGATCACCTATGAGTTCGAGAATATTCCCACCACCGCGCTGGACCTGCTGGAACCGCTGCGTCCGATCCGTCCGGGCCGCGAGGCATTGCGGATCAGCCAGGACCGGATCACCGAGAAGGATTTCCTGACCGGGCTGGGGCTGAAGACCGCCCCCTATGCCGCGGTGGACGATGCCGCGTCGCTGGAGGCCGCGATTGCAGCCGTTGGCGTGCCCGCGATCCTGAAGACACGGCGCTTCGGCTATGACGGCAAGGGGCAATCGCGGCTGATGGCGGCGACGGATGCGCCCCGCGCGCTGGCCGACATGGCGGGCAGCCCTGCGATCCTGGAAGGGTTCGTGGATTTCCAGTACGAAGTTTCGGTGATCGGCGCGCGGAATACGCGTGGCGATGTCGCCTGCTACGATCCCGGCGAGAACGTGCATCGCGACGGTATCCTGCACAGGACCACGGTACCATCGCGCCTGTCGGCCGCGCTGCGGATGGATGCGGTGCTGCTGACTGCCAGGATCCTGAACGCGCTGGATTATGTGGGCGTCATGGGGGTTGAACTCTTCGTTACACCCCAAGGGCTGATCGTGAACGAAATCGCGCCGCGTGTGCACAATTCCGGTCACTGGACGCAGAACGGTTGCACCATCGACCAGTTCGAACAGCATATCCGCGCCGTTGCGGGCTGGCCGCTTGGCGACGGGTCGCGCCATGCCGATGTGGTGATGGAAAACCTGATCGGGGCCGACATGGACCGTGTGCCTGATCTGGCCCGGGAACCGGCAACCGCCCTGCACCTTTACGGCAAGGCAGAGGTCAAGGCCGGCCGCAAGATGGGCCATATCAACCGGATCGTGACGCCCAAGGGCTGAGGGTCGCGGCCTTCAGCGGAAGGCCGGCCCATGCGCCCAGATCGTCAGGGACTGGCGCTGCCCCTTGGTGACGGGCGTGACGCGGTGCAGCAGGAAGCTGGGAAAGATCGTGGCATCGCCCTGCCCCAGGCTGGCCTCTTGCGCGTGGGCGCTTGGCATGACTTCCAGCCGCCCGCCCGCGTAACCATCGGGCGTTGACAGTTGCACCACCATCGTCAGCTTGCGTTGACGCGCCAGCGGGCCATCACCGATGTCGGAATGCCAGTCGAAATGGCCCTCGCGCTCGGCCCCGTAGCGGGCGACCTGGGCGCTTTCCGAGAAACTCTGCAAATCGAAGCCGAAGACATCGCGATTGGCCTCGCGCACCACGTCGATGATGCGGTCCATGACCCATTCGCTGCCGGGCACGTCATCCAGCCAGACCAGATCGGCGCGACGCAGGTTGTGATCCTGGTTCTGACCCACGAGCCGCGCATCACGCGCGGGTGCGGCATCGGCAAGCGCCACGATCCGCTCGCATTCCTCGGCGGAAAAGGCCGCCTGCCTCGCATGAACTGCGATCATCCTGTTACCTTTGTGTGAAAGACGCGGTCTTGTGCCAAAACGCGCGGGCGGCTGCCTGTCTGAACGCGACGGGCAGGTCGTTTTTCACCTTGTCCGCCCGACAGGGATTTCATTTTCGCATGGGGCAGGCCATATCGCCTGCATGACCGATACCTTGCCCAGCCTTGACCAGATCGAAGAGATGGCCCGCCACACGGTGGATGGCCTGCCCGCACCGTTCCGCGGCGCGGCGATGCAGGTCGCGATCTGCGTTGTGGACTGGCCCGATACCGACATGCTGCGCGAGCTGGAGATTGACGACCCCCTTGATCTGACGGGGCTCTACGACGGCATTCCCATGACGGAAAAATCGGTGTTCGATCAGCCGATGGGGCCCGATACCGTCTGGCTTTTCCGCGAGCCGATCCTGGATGAATGGCGCGAACGCGGCGATGTGACGGTCGCGGATCTGGTGGCCCATGTGACCATCCATGAATTCGCCCATCATTTCGGTTGGTCGGACGATGACATCGCCGCCATCGACCGCTGGTGGGAATAGGCGCGCCCCGTTACGCGTCCCGTCACGCGCCCCGTCACGCGCCCCGTTCCGATCTGGTCCGGATCAGGCCCGGATCAGGCCCCGCTGTCGTCGCGCCAGCGGTTCACGATCGGATAGCGGCGATCCAGCCAGAAAGCGCGCGGGCTGAGGCGTGTGCCGGGTGCTGACTGGAACCGCTTGTATTCGCTGATGTAAATCAGATGCTCGATCCGCTTGACCGTGGCACGGTCATAGCCTGCGGCCACGCAATCCTCGACCGAGGCTTCGGCATCGACCAGCAGCATCAGGATCGCATCCAGCACCTCGTAGGGGGGCAGGCTGTCTTCGTCCTTCTGGTCGGGTCGCAATTCGGCGCTGGGGGGTTTCTCGATGATCCGGGTCGGGATCACCTCGCCCGCCGGACCTTTCATCCAGGCGCGGTGGTTTTCATTGCGCCAGCGGCAGACCTGGAAGACACGCGTCTTGTACATGTCCTTGATCGGGTTATAGCCGCCCGCCATGTCGCCATAGATGGTGGCATAGCCCACGGCCACTTCGGATTTGTTGCCCGTGGTCAGCAGCATGTTGCCGAACTTGTTGCTCATCGCCATCAGCAACAGTCCACGCAGGCGCGACTGGATGTTTTCCTCGGTCAGATCCGGGTCGCGGCCTGCGAAAAGTGGCGCAAGCGTTTGCGTCACTGCGGCGCGGGCGGCGCTGATCGGCACCGTGTCATAGGCGCAGCCCAGCGCATCGGCCACCGCGCGGGCATCATCCAGCGATGCCTGTGAGGTATATTCCGAGGGCAGCATCACGCAGCGCAGATTGTCCGCCCCGATCGCATCGGCGGCAATCGTGGCCACGATGGCGCTGTCGATCCCGCCGGACAGCCCCAGGATTGCGGTGCGAAATCCGGTCTTGCCCATGTAATCGCGCAAGGATTCCACCATGGCGCGGTAATCGAGTTCCATCGCATCGGGGATATGGGCGCGCGCGCCCTCGGTCGCGATCCAGCCGTCGGGGCCTTGGGTGAAGTCGACATGCACGACCGCTTCGTCGAACAGCGGCAGTTGCACGGCCAGCGCACCGCCGGGGTTCAGCACGAAGGACCCGCCGTCAAAGACCTGGTCATCCTGCCCGCCCACCATGTTCAGATAGACCAGCGGCAATTCGGTTTCGATCACCCGCGCGACCATCATGTTCTGGCGCACTTCCATCTTGCCGCGAAAATACGGGCTGCCATTGGGCACCAGCAGCAGCTCTGCCCCGGTTTCAGCCAGCGTTTCGGCGACATCGGGGTGCCATGCATCCTCGCAGATTGGGCTGCCGATCCTGACGGGGCCGATACTGTAGGGCCCCTGGGGCGGGCCGGCATCGAAAATGCGCTTTTCGTCGAACACCGTCTCGTTCGGCAGATGCTGCTTGAGCACGCGGGCGGTGATCCGCCCGCCCTGCAGGATGAACCAGGCGTTATAAAGCTTGCCCTTCTCGACCCAGGGACCACCGATTCCCATGGCGGGACCTTCGGCGCAGTCCCGCGCCAGCGCCTCGATGAGGGAAATGGCCGCTTGCTGAAAGGCGGGTTTCATCACCAGGTCCTGCGTATTGTAGCCGGTGATGAACATCTCTGGCAGCGCCAGCATGTCGGCGCCTGCGTCACGGGCCTGTTCCCAGGCAGCGCGCGCACGGGCGGCATTGCCCTGAAGATCGCCCACGACGGGGTTGAGCTGTGCAAGTGTCAGGCGAAAACGCGCGGCCATGATCTGCCCTCTGATCGGTCATTCACCCGATGACTTAGCAGATCACGTGGCAAGGGAAAGCCGATATGCGGCAAAAGGCGTTGTCTGGCGGCGCGCCCTCCTTTAGGTTCCGGGGCTGAGCAAGGCCTGTCCGCGCCGGGCGGGCATCAGCGATCAAGGACATGGCATGAAGCAGACGCGCAAGATCTTCGGGATCTGCCTTGTGGCAGGGCTGACCCTGGGCACGAGCCTGTCGGCCCAGCAGACCAGCGATGTGCAGACCAAGCAATATGACGATGGCGGGGTCTATGAGGGCACGTTTCTGAACGGGCTGCAGCATGGCACGGGCACCTACCGGCTGCCCAACGGTTACGAATATACCGGCGACTGGGTCGATGGCGAGATCCGCGGCAACGGCGTGGCGCGCTTTCCCAACGGATCGGTCTATGAGGGCCAGTTCCAGCGCGGCAAGCCCGAAGGCGTGGGCCGCATCGTCTTTACCGATGGCGGCACCTATGAGGGCGAGTGGGTCGATGGCAAGATCACCGGACAGGGCATCGCCGCCTATGCCAACGGCATGCGCTATGAGGGCGGGTTCCTGGAAGCCCTGCACCACGGGCGCGGCGTGATGCAAAGCCCCGGCGGCTATGTCTACGACGGCACATGGGATCGCGGCGTCAAGGATGGCAATGCGCGGATCACCTATCCGGATGGGGCTGTCTATGAAGGCGCCGTGGTGCGCGGCGCGCGCGAAGGCACGGGCACACTGACGATGCCCGACGGGCTGATCTACGAGGGGACCTGGAAAGACGGGCAGATCAACGGTGAAGGCAGGCTGACCCAACCCAATGGCGATGTCTATGAGGGCACATTGGTCGAAGGCCGCCGCGAGGGGCAAGGCCGCGTCACCTATGCCAATGGCGACACGTATGTCGGCGGATTCGCCGATGACCTGCGCCATGGCGAGGGCGTCTTTACCGGGACCGACGGCTATGTCTACCAGGGGTCATGGGTGGCGGGGCGGATCGACGGGCAAGGCCGCGTCACCTATCCTGACGGATCGGTCTATGAGGGACAGTTCCGCGCGGATCTGCCGGACGGCACCGGCACGATCACCTATCCCGACGGATCCACCTATGAGGGCACGTGGCAGGCCGGCGTGATCCAGGGCCAGGGCCGGGCGGTCTATGCCAATGGCCTGATCTACGAGGGCGGGTTTCGCGAGGCGAAGAACCATGGCACTGGCGTGATGACCTATCCCGACGGCTATCGCTATGACGGCGAGTGGCTGGACGGTCAGCGCCATGGGCAGGGCGTCGCCACCTATCCCGATGGTACCGTCTACACCGGCCAGTTCGTGAACGGGCAGCGCGAAGGCCAGGGCCAGATCGTGATGGCAGACGGGTTTTCCTACACGGGCGAATGGCGCGCCGGCGAAATCGACGGGCGCGGCACCGCAACCTATGCCAATGGCGATGTCTATGACGGCATGTTCAGCGCAGGGCGCCGCCAGGGCGAAGGCACGATGCGCTATGCCTCGGGCCAGGAGGTGACGGGCCAGTGGCAGAACGGCGCCCCGCCCGCCACGGATGGCGCCGCCACCGCCCCTGCGCCGGAGGCAGCCCCCAGCGATGCGCCGGTCGTGCCCGCCGACTGACGGCGCGCCCGGTCGCCAGCGCGGCGATGGATATTTGAAGCAAGAAGAAAAAGGGCGCGCCTGGCCCGTCAGATGCGCTTTGCGGCCTGCATCCGCGCCAGGAAGGCATCGGCCTCGGCCAGAACGGTGGCGCGGCGATCCTCGGCCATGCGATCCCAGGTGGCATACATCTGCCCCATCCGTGGATTGGACCGGAACCGTTCCCGGTGGCGGATCAGGAAATGCCAGTAAAGCAGGTTGAACGGACAGGCGCGCGGCCCGGTCTTGTCCTTGACCCGGTAGGCGCAGCTACCGCAGTAATCGGACATCTTGTCGATGTAGTTGCCCGACGACACATAGGGTTTGGACGCGATGATTCCGCCATCTGCAAACAGGCTCATGCCGACAACGTTGGGGGCTTCGACCCATTCATAAGCATCGGCATAGACCGCCAGATACCAGTCCTGGACCTGCGCGGGGTCGATCCCGGCCAATAGCGCGAAATTGCCCGTCACCATCAGGCGCTGGATATGGTGGGCATAGGCGTTTTCGGCCGTCTGCGTCACCGCGCGTTCCATGCAGCGCATGTCGGTGGGCGCGCCCCAGTAGAGATCGGGCAGATCATTGGTGTGGCCCAGCGCGTTGCGCGTCATGTAATCGGGCCCCTCGCGGTACCAGATGCCGCGCACATATTCGCGCCATCCGATGATCTGGCGGATGAAGCCTTCGACCGCGTTCAGGGGGGCCTGGCCTGCTTTCCACGCGGCCTCGGCGCGCTGGCAGACCTCCAGCGGGTCCAGAAGGCCCGCATTGAGGTAAAGCCCGATCAGCGCATGATACATGAAGGGCTGATCCGCCAGCATCGCATCCTGATAGTCGCCGAAACCCGGCAGACCGCCCGCGATCCAATGTTCAAGGTGCTGGAGCGCCTGATCGCGATCCGTGCCGAACCAGAAGGGGCGCAACTGCCCGAAATGGTTGGAAAACCGCGCCTCGACGAGATCCAGCACCTCGGACGTGATGGCATCGGGTTCGAATCTCAGCGGCCCGTCAAAGGTGATGGCATCGGGCGCAGGCTTGCGGTTGTCATGATCATAGTTCCATTGGCCGCCGGCGGGCTGATCGCCCTCCATCAGAAGGCCGGTCTTCCGGCGCATCTCGCGATAGAAATACTCCATCCGCAGTTGCTTGCGATCCTTGGCCCAGGCCTCGAACTCGGTCGCGGTGGCGATGAAGCGATCATCGCGCAGCATGTGCAGCTTGAGCGGCATGTCCTCGAGCGCAGCGCGCAAGCGCCAGTCGCCGGGTTCGGTGGCGATCACGCCGGAGGCCTTGTGATGCGCGGAGCGGCGCAGCAGCTCTGCGGGAATGCTGCCGCTGTTGTCCGGATCGTCCAGCCGGGTGTAGTCCACCCGCCAGCCCGCATCCTGCAGGCGCGCGGCGAACTTGCGCATGGCGGCAAACAGGAATGCGATCTTCTTGGGGTGATGGGGCACATGGCCCGCCTCTTCAGCAACCTCGGCCATGATGACGACGTCGCGGTCGGGATCGGCGGCTTTCAGCGCCGCCATGCCATCGGACAGCTGATCGCCCAGAACCAGAACCAGACGCGTCACCAGCTTACCCTCTTGCCTTGCCAGTCGAAGAAACCGCCCGTTTCGGCGGGTGTCAGCCCCGCGATCACACCAAGCAGGTTGCTTGCGGCCTGATCCGGCGCCACGCGATCATGGGTGGCGGCATAATCGGCGGTAAAGCGCGTGGCGACCGTGCCCGGATGCAGCGCCACGCAGAGGGCATGGCGATGGCTGCGCGCCAGTTCGATGGCGCCGGTATGGATCATCTGGTTCAGCGCGGCCTTGGCCGTGCGATAGCTGTACCAGCCGCCAAGCGCGTTGTCGCCGATGGAACCGACCCGTGCCGAAAGCGCGGCAAAGACGGCCCGCCTGTCGCGGGGTAGCAACCGCAGACTGTGTTTCAGCACAAGGGACGGCCCGATGCAGTTCAGCGCGAACTGATCGGCCATGGCCTTGGCCGTCACCCGCCGGATCGTCTTTTCCGGTTCGGCCCCGTCGATCACCAGCGCGCCGCTTGCCACAAGGACCAGGTCAAACCCCGGCTCAAGCGCGCCAAGGGCGGCGGCCACGCTGTCCTCATCCGTGACATCAAGCCCATCGTCGCGGCGCGACAGCCCCGTCACGGCCACACCGCGCCCCTGCAGGGCCGCCACGAGCGCGGCGCCGATGCCGCCCGAAGCCCCTATGATCAATGCTTTTTCCATAGCGTGGGACCTAGGCGCAAGACTGCGGTCTTCAATGCGCGCGCCCTGAAATTCGGGCTTTTCATTTGCGGTGGCGCGCGTATAACCTGAGGTCATGACGATGCTGGCACATAATGCGACCCCGTCCCGCGCTTTGCGCGCCGCTTTCGCTGCTGCCCTTCTGCTGTCGCTAAGCCGCCTCTGAGCGTGCCGGCCTGGCGCGACCGCTCAGAGGATGTGCACCCCGCGCCACGACCATCAGCAGACATGAAAAGAGACCCGACATGACCGACAAATCCGCACAAGACCGCGTCTTGATCTTCGACACGACATTGCGCGACGGCGAACAAAGCCCCGGCGCCACCATGACCCATTCCGAAAAGCTGGAAATCGCGGAATTGCTGGATGACATGGGCGTGGATATCATCGAGGCGGGCTTTCCCATCGCTTCCGAGGGGGACTTCCGCGCTGTCAAGGAAATCGCCGAACGCTCGCGGGAGGCCGTGATCTGCGGCCTGGCGCGCGCCAATTTCGCCGATATCGACCGCTGCTGGGAGGCCGTCAAACACAGCGCGCGCCCCCGCATCCACACGTTCATCGGCACCTCGCCGCTGCACCGCGCCATTCCGAACCTGACCCAGGACGAGATGGCCGACCGCATCCACCAGACCGTCAGCCATGCGCGCAACCTGTGCGACAACGTGCAATGGTCGCCGATGGATGCCACCCGCACCGAACATGACTATCTGTGCCGGGTCATCGAGATCGCGATCAAGGCAGGCGCCACAACGATCAATATTCCCGATACCGTGGGCTACACCGCGCCACGCGAAAGCGCCGCGCTGATCCGCATGCTGAAGGAACGCGTGCCCGGCGCCGATACGGTGATCTTCGCCACCCATTGCCACAATGACCTTGGCATGGCGACCGCCAACGCCCTGGCGGCGGTCGAGGCGGGCGCGCGCCAGATCGAATGCACGATCAACGGCCTGGGTGAACGCGCGGGCAATACCGCGCTGGAAGAGGTGGTGATGGCGCTGAAGGTGCGCAATGACATCATGCCCTACCGCACCCGTGTCGACACGACCAAGATCATGAACATCTCGCGCCGCGTGGCCACCGTGTCGGGCTTTCCGGTGCAGTTCAACAAGGCGATCGTGGGCAAGAACGCCTTTGCCCATGAATCCGGCATCCACCAGGACGGGATGTTGAAGAACGCCGAAACCTTCGAGATCATGCGCCCCGAGGATATCGGCCTGACGGCCTCGAACCTGGTGATGGGCAAGCATTCGGGCCGCGCGGCACTGCGCGACAAGCTGCGCCAGCTGGGTCACGAGGTGGGGGACAACCAGCTCAAGGATATCTTCGTGCGGTTCAAGGAATTGGCCGACCGCAAGAAGGAAGTCTATGACGAGGATATCGTGGCGCTCGTCTCGGCCACGGCGGATGCGGGCAATGACCGGCTTCAGATCGTCTCGCTCAAGGTGATCTGCGGCACGGGCGGTCCGGCCGAAGCCACGATCGAGATGGAAGTCGACGGCAAGGAGATGATCGCCACCGAACATGGCGACGGCCCGGTGGATGCGACCTTCAAGGCGGTACGTGCGCTGCATCCCAACAAGGCGCGGCTGCAACTCTACCAGGTGAACGCGGTGACCGAGGGCACGGATGCCCAGGCCACGGTCAGTGTGCGACTGGAAGAGGATGGCATGATCGCCACCGGCCAGTCCGCCGACACCGATACGGTCGTGGCCTCGGCGCGGGCTTACGTGAACGCGCTCAACCGCCTTCTGGTGCGGCGCGACAAGGCCGGCCCCGGCGCCGATCGCCGCGAGATCAACTACAAGGATGTCAGCTGATCCCGGTGAGCCGAGATGATCTTGAAGGCCCGTCGCCATCCCGCGGCGGGCCTTTTGCTTTTCCGGCTTCTTCTTGCCTGAAATATCCTCGGGGGGGTCCCGCAGGGACGGGGGCAGACAGCCCCCAACCCGGACTCAGCGCTTGCCGAACATGGCTGTCAGACGCTGTGCTTCCGCCTCGATCCCCCAGGGCGCGTTCACGATGAACATCCCCGAGCCGACCATCCGGTGACCCGGGCGTACAGGGGGAAAGCGGACCTCGTGGCGCAGCACGCCGGGAAGGTTCTGCGCCTCCAGGGCTGCCAGCATCGGGCCATGGGCGCCCCCGGTCAGGATCGGATACCACAGGCAGATGATGCCGACATTCCACTTGCGGTGCAGCTTGCCGATCTGGTCGGGGATCGTGTCGTAATCCGTCTTGATCTCGTAGCTTGGGTCGATCAGCAAAAGGCCGCGTCGCGGTTCCGGCGGGCAAACGGCCTGGGCCATGGCGAACCCGTCCTGACGGTGGATGCGCGCACCATGGGGGGACATGGCAAATTCAAGGGCCGCATGTTCCTGCGGATGCAATTCGGCCAGATGCATCCGGTCGGCAGGTCGCAGGATCTGTGCGGCCAGCAGGGGCGATCCCGCATAGGCTTGCGGGCCATGGCCGGCGCGCACCTGCGCCAGGGCTGCCAGATAGGGATGGTCGGCCGCCATTCCGCCAGCGCGCAAGACCGCGCCGATACCGGCGGCGGCCTCGCCGGTCTTCAGGGCTTCGGGCGCATCCAGCAGGTAGAGGCCCCGCCCGGCATGCGTTTCCAGATAGCTCAGCGGTTTGTCCTTGGCCGTCAGGTAGGCAAGCATGCGGCAGAGCAGCGCATGTTTGTGAACATCCGCCGGATTGCCTGCATGATAGATATGTTGGTAGGACAGCATCCGCGCTGCATATCCCATCGGCCGGAATGGCGAAAGTGCGCTGATGAAGAATCAAGCGGGGTCTTTCGCTGGGGCCACCCTACCCCTATAAGGGCAAGTGGCCTGCATGGGCAGAGTCGCAGGCAACTTGCACAAATTCAACAATGGACTGACGCGATGTCACTTTTCGATAAGATGCCAAGCATTTTCGCCTCGGATATGGCGATCGACCTGGGCACAGCCAATACACTGGTCTATGTCAAGGGCAAGGGCATCGTCCTCAGCGAGCCGTCGGTCGTGGCCTACCATATCAAGGATGGTGTAAAGAAGGTTCTGGCAGTGGGCGAGGATGCCAAGCTGATGCTGGGCCGCACCCCCGGCAGCATCGAGGCGATCCGCCCGATGCGGGACGGTGTGATTGCCGATTTCGACACGGCCGAAGAGATGATCAAGCACTTTATCCGCAAGGTGCTGAAGCGGTCCACCTTTTCAAAACCCAAGATCATCGTCTGCGTGCCCCATGGCGCGACTCCGGTCGAGAAACGCGCGATCCGGCAGTCGGTACTCTCTGCAGGGGCGCGCAAGGCGGGCTTGATCGCCGAACCCATCGCCGCGGCCATCGGTGCGGGGATGCCGATCACGGACCCCACTGGCAACATGGTGGTGGATATCGGCGGCGGCACGACCGAGGTTGCGGTGCTGTCGCTGGGCGACATCGTCTATGCCCGGTCGGTCCGGGTGGGTGGCGACCGGATGGACGAGGCGATCATCAACTACCTGCGTCGTCAGCACAACCTGCTGGTGGGCGAGGCGACGGCGGAACGCATCAAGACCTCGATCGGCACGGCGCGGATGCCCGATGACGGGCGCGGCACCTCGATGATGATCCGGGGCCGCGACCTGCTGAACGGCGTGCCGAAAGAGACCGAGATCAGCCAGGCGCAGGTGGCAGAAGCCCTCAGCGAGCCGGTGCAGCAAATCTGCGAGGCGGTGATGACCGCGCTGGAAGCGACACCGCCGGACCTGGCTGCCGACATCGTGGATCGCGGCGTCATGCTGACGGGTGGCGGCGCGCTGCTGGGCGATCTGGATCTGGCGCTGCGCGAACAGACGGGCCTGGCCGTGTCCATCGCGGACGAGGCGCTGAACTGTGTGGCGCTGGGGACAGGCAAGGCACTTGAATACGAAAAACAGCTGCGTCACGCGATCGATTACGACAGCTGATCCTTTCACCCTCTGACATCAGGGGTCCGACTTGGCAAAGGACAAATCGCAGGCTGAAGACTACCTGGCCCCCCTCAAGCGATTGCTGCTGGGGGTGCTGGTCCTGTGCCTGGTCGGACTTTTCCTGGTGTGGCGGATCGACAGCCCGCGTGTCGAACGCTTTCGCGCCGCCGTCGTGGACCGCGTCGTGCCCAGTTTCGACTGGGCCATGGCGCCGGTGACCGCGACGGTGAACCTGGTCAGGGACTTCCAGAGCTATCAGCGCATCGTGCAGCAGAACCAGGACCTGCGGAACGAATTGCAGAAGATGAAGGCCTGGAAAGAGGCCGCGCTTCAGCTGGAGCAGGAGAATGCGCGCCTTCTGGATCTGAACAAGGTCCGTCTTGACCCGCGCCTGACCTTCGTGACGGGCGTCGTGCTGGCCGACAGCGGATCGCCCTTCCGGCAATCGGTCCTTCTGAACGTGGGCGCGCGCGACGGCATCGTCGATGGCTGGGCCACGATGGACGGGATCGGCCTTGTGGGTCGGATCTCGGGCGTGGGGCGCGATACGTCCCGCGTGATACTGCTGACCGATCCCGCCAGCCGGATCCCGGCGACGATACAACCTTCGGGCCAGGCCGCGATCGTGCAGGGCGACAATACGGCCGCGCCGTTGATCTCGTTCCTGGAGGATCCCGACCTCGTGCGCCCCGGTGACCGGGTCGTGTCCTCGGGTGATGGCGGGGTCTTTCCGGCCGGCCTGCTGATCGGGCAGGTCGCCACCGACCCCGGCGGGCGGCTGCGCGTGATCCTGGCCGCCGATTACGAGCGGCTGGAATTCCTGCGCGTGCTACGCAATCCCGGCACCGAGGTGATCAGGGACCCCGGCGCGCTGGTCGCGCCCAGGCAGGAGCGTCTGACCCCCGCCCCCCTGCCCGCGGATGGCGCGACACTGTCCGAGACGGAGGACAGCAATGGCTGAGGGTAGCGCCACCCGCGTTTGGGGCATGCGTCTGATGTACCTGGCGCTTGCGCTGGCGCTGATCTTCGCAAAGCTGATCCCGCTGGATTTTCAGCCGCAGGCCTGGGCCGGCCCGGATCTTCTGGTGGCCTTCACCTTTGCCTGGGTGCTGCGGAGACCGGAATTCGTGCCCGCCCTGTCGATCGGGCTTGTGGTTCTGCTGGCCGATCTTCTGTTCCTGCGTCCGCCGGGCCTGTGGGCGGCCCTGATGGTGCTTGGAACCCAGGCTCTGCGGAACCGGGCGCGCAACCTGCGCGATCAACCCTTCGTGATGGAATGGCTTGCCGTCGCCGTTGTCTTCCTGGCGATATCCGTGGCGAACCGGCTGGTTCTGGCCATCCTGATGGTGCCGCAGGCGCCTTTGGGGCTGACCATCATTCACATGATGATGACCTTGATCTGCTATCCGGTCGTGGTCATGCTGTCGCAATGGGTCTTTGGCGTACGCAAGGCGGCGCCAGGGGATCTGGACAGGCTGGGGCAACGGATATGAGACGCAATCCGAAGGACAGCGCCGATTCATCCCGCCGGATCACCCGGCGCGGGCTGGTCCTGGGTGGCGCACAGCTGGCCTTCATGGGAATCCTGGGGCTCAGGATGCGGTACATGCAGGTGGAACAGGCCGACCAGTTCCGCGTTCTGGCCGAGGAAAACCGGATCAGCATCCGGCTGATCGCGCCCGCGCGCGGGCAGATCTATGATCGCAACGGCGCAACGATCGCAGAGAACCAGCCCAGCTACCGGATCATCATGGTGCGCGAGGATGCCGGCGACATCGACCTTGTGATGCGGCGTCTCGCGGCGCTGATCGACCTTGGCGAGGATGATCAGCAGCGCGCCCTGAAGGAAATGCGCGACAGCCGTGGCGATACCCAGGTCACCGTGGCTGACCGGGTCAGTTGGGAAGATATCTCGAAGGTTGCGATCAATGCCCCCGCCCTGCCCGGCGTCACCCCCGAGGTCGGCCTGTCACGCGCCTATCCGATGGGGCCGGATTTCGCGCATGTCGTGGGCTATGTGGGTCCGATCAGCGATTACGACCTCGCACGGATCGAGAACCCCGATCACCTGCTGCGAATCCCGCGCTTCCAGATCGGCAAGGTCGGGCTTGAATCGCGGATGGAAGAGGTGTTGCGCGGCAAGGCAGGCACCAAACGGGTCGAAGTGAATGCCGCGGGACGGGTCATGCGCGAACTCGACCGCCAGGAGGGCAAGGCCGGCGCGAATATCCAGCTGACCGTGGACAATGCCTTGCAATCCTACGTCCAGGCCAGGCTTGCGGGCGAAAGCGCCGCCGCTGTCGTGATGGATTGCGCGACGGGGGATCTGCTGTCCATCGCCTCGGCGCCCAGTTTCGATCCCAACCTTTTCGTGCGCGGGATCTCGGTCGCGGATTATTCGGAACTGACCGAGAATACCTATCGCCCGCTGGCCAACAAGTCGGTGCAGGGGCTTTATCCGCCCGGGTCCACCTACAAGATGGTCACGGTGCTGGCCGCGCTGGATGCGGGTGTGATCACCCCCGAGGAAACCGTCTGGTGCCCCGGTCACCTGGAAGTATCGGGACGGCGCTTTCACTGCTGGAAACGCGCGGGCCATGGTCACATGAACCTGGAAACCGCGCTGCGCGAAAGCTGCGATGTCTATTACTACGATCTGGCGCTGAAGGTCGGGATCGACGCAATGTCGGCGATGGCCGAGAAGCTGGGCATCGGCGTGCGCTTCGATCTGCCGATGTCTGCGGTGGCGCGGGGCCGTGCCCCCACCCGCGACTGGAAGCGTGAGAACGTGGGCCAGGACTGGGTGGTGGGCGACACGGTCAACGCCTCGATCGGGCAGGGTTTCGTTCTGACCTCGCCGCTGCATCTGGCGGTGATGACCGCGCGGCTGGCCGTTGGCCGCAAGGTGGAACCGCGCCTGATCCGCAGCATCGACGGGATCGAACAGCCCGTCATCGCCGCGGAACCGCTGGGCTTCAACGAAAACCACATGCGCGCGATCCGTCGCGCGATGTTCGAGGCGACGAACAACCGCCGCGGCACGGCCTACGGCAGCCGGATCATCACCGATGGCTATCGCATGGCGGGCAAGACCGGCACCAGCCAGGTCCGCAACATCACGGCGGCCGAACGGGCGCGCGGCGTCATCCGCAACGAAGATCTGCCCTGGGAACGGCGCGATCACGCGCTTTTCGTGAACTACGCCCCCTATGATGATCCGCGCGTCGCCGTGGCCGTGGTGGTGGAACATGGCGGCGGCGGATCCGCTGTCGCGGCGCCGGTGGCGCGCGACATCACGCTGCAGGCGCTTTACAAGGGCGACCCGCCGCTTGATGCCTATCCCGAGGGCGACCGTGCCCGCATCCAGGCATTGCAGGAACGGCTGCGCCGTGAACGCGCGCCGTCCGCCCGCCCCGGACAGGATCGCGCATGAGCTATCTTGAATATACCGTCAAGACGGTGCCTTCGGGCGTCCGCAAGGTGCTCTATCTCAATTGGCCGCTGGTGCTGCTGCTGGTTGCCGTGGCCAGCGTCGGGTTTCTGATGCTCTATTCCGTTGCGGGCGGGTCCTTCCGGCCCTGGGTCGAGCCGCAGATGAAGCGTTTCGCACTGGGGCTGGTGGCCATGTTCATCGTGGCGCTTGTGCCGATCTGGTTCTGGCGCAACATGGCCGCCGTGGCCTATCTGGTGTCTCTGGCCCTGCTGCTGACGGTCGAATTCTTCGGCACCACCGGCATGGGCGCGCAGCGCTGGATCGACCTGGGTTTCATGCGTCTGCAACCCTCGGAGCTGGCCAAGGTCACGCTGGTGATGTTTCTGGCCGCCTATTACGACTGGCTTCCGATGAAGAAGATGTCACATCCGTTCTGGGTGGCGGTTCCGCTGTTCCTGATCATGCTGCCCACCTTCCTGGTGTTGACCCAGCCGGACCTTGGCACCGCGCTGCTGCTGGTGTTCGGCGGCGGGGGGCTGATGTTCGTGGCCGGGGTGCATTGGGGTTATTTCGCCGCCGTCATCGCGTCGGGCGTGGGGCTGGTGGTGGCGGTGTTCCAGTCGCGCGGGACGTCATGGCAATTGCTGAAGGACTATCAGTATCGCCGGATCGACACCTTCCTTGACCCGGCGCAGGACCCGCTGAACGCGGGCTATCACATCACGCAGGCCAAGATCGCGCTGGGATCAGGCGGCTGGACCGGCCGTGGCTTCATGCAGGGGACGCAAAGCCGGCTGAACTTCCTGCCCGAGAAACATACCGATTTCATCTTCACCACCCTGGCCGAGGAATTCGGCTTCATTGGCGGGATCTCTCTGCTGGGGCTTTATGCGCTGATCATCATCTTCTGCGTCGCCAGCGCCCTGTCGAACAAGGATCGTTTCGCATCCTTGCTGACACTGGGGGTCGCGCTGACCTTCTTTCTCTATTTTGCCGTGAACATGTCGATGGTGATGGGCCTTGCCCCCGTCGTCGGCGTGCCCTTGCCGCTGGTCAGCTACGGCGGATCGGCGATGCTGGTGCTGATGGTGGCCTTCGGGCTGGTTCAAAGCGCCCATATCCACAAACCAAGGTAAGACCGCATGACCGTGAATATCCTTTTCGCCGCCAAGCCTGACAGCTGGGCCGCCTATGAAACACCGCTGAAGACCGCGCTGCGCGATGCGGGCGTCTTTGCCGATCTGCGGACCGACTTCGCGCCGGACGAGGTGGATTACATCGTCTATGCGCCCAACAGCACGGTGCAGGATTTCACCCCCTATACGCGGTGCAAGGCGGTTTTAAACCTCTGGGCCGGGGTCGAGAACGTGGTCGGCAACACCACGCTGACCCAGCCGCTGGCGCGCATGGTGGATCATGGGCTGACCCAGGGGATGATGGAATGGGTGACAGGCCATGTGCTGCGCCACCATCTGGGGATGGACGCGCATATCCACGGGCTGAAGGGGCGCTGGGACAAACATGTGCCGCCGCTGGCCGAGGACCGCGCGGTCACGATCCTGGGTCTGGGCGCGCTGGGGTCTGCCTGCGCCACGGCCCTGGCGGGCCTGGGTTTCGACGTGACCGGCTGGAGCCGCAGCCCCCGTGATCTGGCGGGCGTGCGCTGCCTGCATGGCGATGCGGGTTTGGCGCAGGCGCTGTCAAGCGCCCAGATCCTGGTGCTGCTGCTGCCCTTGACCGGTGCGACAGAGAACCTGCTGGATGCTGCAAACCTGGCGCGGCTGCCACGCGGCGCGGTGATCCTGAACCCCGGACGCGGCGCGCTGATCGACGATGATGCACTGCTGGCGGCGCTGGACAGCGGCCAGGTCGGCCATGCCACGCTGGACGTTTTCCGGGTGGAGCCGCTGCCCGCCGATCATCCGTTCTGGGCGCATCCGTCGGTCACGGTCACGCCGCATATCGCCTCCGAGACGCGCCCCGCCTCGGCCTCGCGCGTGATCGCGGAAAACGTGCGGCGCGGCGAAGCAGGCGCGCCTTTCGTGCATCTGGTGGATCGCAAGCTGGGCTATTGATCCCGGACGGGGCCTAACGCAGCTTGGGCGGCCGTGCCGGGTCTGATCCCGGCGCCATGCGCAGCACCTCCTGCACGGCTTCGGCAGGCTGCGGCAGATCAAAGCGCAGGCCATGCTGGGCCAGCCGCGCCGCCATCGGTTCGGCCGCGCGGAAAAAGGCCACGTCCAGCGCGCCCGCCTCGATCCCCGAGAAGGTCAGCGCCTCGGCCACGGCCTTCGCAAGGGCGCCCTGCGCGCCTGGTGCTGCATCGACAAAGGCCAGCATATGCCCCTTGCCGCCCCCCTCGTAGGTGACACCCAGAAGATAGGCTGCATCGGCCAGACCCGCGGCACTGGCAAGCTTGGCGTCAAGCGAAGTCAGCAGCAGATCGGGCAGGCCGAGCGGGGGCGCGACAGCCTCGATCCGGGCTTCGGCCTCTGCGGGGGCATTGCCCAAGGTGCCCGCCAGCCATGCAACTGCCTGCGGCGGGATCAGGATCGACGACGGCGCCACGTCCAGGTTGACGCCCAGCCCGATGCCCTGCTCTGCCAGCAACCCCGCAATGACACGCCCGGACAGCGCGGCATAAGGGGCGGGTTTTCCGACGAATTGCGCCAGGCGATCGTCACGGTCGAAGACCAGGACAAAGCTTTCATCCGCCAGTTCGAAGACTTCGGGGGTGATGTTTTCGCCTTGCGCCTCTTCGGTCAGCAGCAGGAACAGCTCGCAATCGGCCAGCCGCTCGTAGAAGCGCAGGCGCGCGCCATCATCATCGGGAGCTGCTTCCATCGCGGCATGGGCGGCATCAAGCGGGGTCAGGTCAGTCATCCATCACTCTCCGGACAGCGGCGCGCAGTTCGGGCAGGACATCTGCCGCGAACCACGGATTTTTGCGAAGCCAAGCGGTATTGCGCCAGGACGGGTGAGGCAAGGGGAAAACCCCGGGGGCCTGCACGCGCCAATCCGCCACTGTCTGCGTCACGGGCCGGCGGTGGCCCAGGTGCCAGCGATGGGCATGCCCGCCCACCAGAATACGCAGGCTGATCTGCCCAAGCCCGGCCATGACCTGCCCGTGCCACGTGCGCGCACAGACCGCTGGTGGCGGCAGATCCGCCCCCTTGGCGTCATAGCCCGGAAAGCAGAAGGCCATGGGCACGATCGCAACCCTGTCCCTGTCATAGAATTCATCCGGCGACAAACCCAGCCAGTCGCGCAACCGATCGCCAGAAGGATCATCGAAGGGCCGTCCCGACAGGTGCACGCGCATTCCCGGCGCCTGCCCTGCGATCAGCAGCCGCGCGCCTGGGCGAAACCAGACCACCGGACGCGGCGCATGGGCCGTGGCCGTGGCGGCAAAACGCGAACGGCACAGGGTGCAGGCGGCAATATCGCGGGCAAGATCGCTTTCAGGATCGGTCATCGGGGTCAGTCTAGCATGCGGCCTTGATGGTTCCATACCGGCGGGAACGCGAAGCAACTTCGGCTTGGCGAATTTTTGCAAGATAAGATACAGTCGTTCACGAAAGCCATAATATGGCCTCGAAAGGGTGTGATTATTGGTCAACGGCTCGACAGATGCCCAGAGCCGTTGGTAAGTGTGAGTTAGCACAACCCCGTTAAGAGGGTGGGCAGGAGCAGACCGGAGCGTTGAATGCTCGAATTCGATAATGTCAGCAAGTCCTTCTGGACGGGCACACAGCGCAAGGTGATCCTTGACCGCGTCAGTTTTCGCGTGGAATTGGGCAATTCGCTGGGCATTCTGGCACCGAATGGCACCGGCAAGACCACATTGATCAACATGATGGCGGGGCTGGAAAAACCCGATGAGGGGGTGATCCGCCGGGGCACGCGCATCAGCTTTCCGCTGGGTTTCATGGGCGGCGTCGTCTCACGCGTGTCGGCGGTGGAAAACAGCCGCTATATCGCGCGTCTCTATGGGCTGGACCCCGACTATGTCGAAGCCTTCTGCCGCTGGCTTTGCAATCTTGGCGAATATTTTGAGCAACCGCTCGGCACCTATTCCTCGGGGATGCGGGCGCGGTTCTCGTTTGCGCTGATGCTGGCGCTGGATTTCGACATCTACCTGATCGACGAAGGGATGCCCGCGTCGACGGATGTGGAATTCAATCGCAAGGCTGGCGACGTGCTGCGCGAAAGACTGCGGACCACGACGGTGATCATCGTATCGCACCAGCCCCAGGTCATCGAAAAATTTGCCAAGTCAGCCGCCGTGCTGATGGATGGCAAACTGCACATGTTTGACACCTTGGAAGAAGCGAAAGAGCTCTATGATTACGAAACCCAAGGCTAGAAAATTCCGCATCCGCCGCAGCCTGATCGAGCCTGAGGCCGAAATCAGCCAGAGCCATGCCGCGGCGGGACATGCCACGGAACGGGCCGCAGGACATGCCACAGAACGGGCCGCAGGGCATGCCGCAGGACGGGCCGTGAATGCGCGTCCGCTGATCCCGCAGCCTGCCGCAATGTCCGCGCCGCATCCGGACACAGCCAGACAGACCGAAGAGCTTGCCGACCATATCGAGCGCCGCCGCGCCGCAGCCCTCGCGGCGCAGGGCCAGCCCACAATCCCGGATGATTATGGCCCGGATTTTTCCGAACTGGTGACAGCCGCGCCCCATGCCGATGCCGGCCACGAGATCGACGCGATCCGGCGAGAGGGGCTGACGGGGCGGCAATTGCGCATGGCGCGCCGGGTGGCGCAGAAACACGGGCTTGCGCCCACGTCGGATTTCGACGCGGTCCGCCTGCTGCGCGCAGAAGGGATCGACCCGTTCCAGCGCACCACCATGCTTGACCTTGTGATGCCGCGCGAGGATGAGGGCGAAGATGACGGGATCGCCCCGACGCAGCGCGAGCCAGGCCCGGCCTCCCCCGTCGGGGGAACCCCGATCGGGCGCGTGCAACTGCCGCAAACCATGCCGTCCGGCAACCCCTACCTTCCTTCGACCCAGATCAGCCCGGCAGAGCGCAGGACGCGCGACGTCATGGACATCCAGCGCGACATCGCCCGTCGTCGGCGGCGCAAGATGCTGCTGCTGCTCACCCGGCTGAGTGCCTTCGTCTTTCTGCCGACGATCCTGGCCGGCTGGTATTATTTCGTCCATGCGACGCCGATGTATGCCACCAAATCGGAATTCCTGATCCTTCAGGCGGATGCACAAGGCGGCTCGGGTCTGGGCGGTCTGCTCAGCGGGACGCAATTCGCAACCAACCAGGACAGTATCGCGGTGCAATCCTACATGCAGTCGCGCGATGCGATGATCCGCCTGAACGAGGATATGGGTTTCAAGGCCCATTTCAAACAGGAATGGATCGACCCGATCCAGCGCCTGGAAACGGAAGCCTCCGATGAAGCGGCCTACAAGGTCTACAAGAAGAACGTGAAGATCGGATATGATCCCACCGAAGGTGTGATCCGCATGGAAGTCATCGCCGCCGACCCGCAGATCAGCGCCGAGTTTTCCTCGCATCTGATACAATATGCCGAAGACCGGGTGGATGAGCTGTCACGGCGCAAGCGCGAAGACCAGATGCGCGATGCGCGCGCCAGCCTGGAAACCGCCAAAGCCGAGCGGCGCGAGGCCCAGGAACGCCTTGTTGCCCTGCAGGAAGGGTCGATGCTGGACCCTCAGGGCGAGATTGCCAGCATCCGGGCGCTGATCAATTCGGTCGAATTGCAGCTTCAGGAAAAGGAACTGGCGCTGAATTCGCAGCTGAACAACCTGCGGCCCAACGCGGCACGGGTGGACGCGCTGCGCTCTGAGGTGCAGTTGCTGCGGAACGATCTGGACAGGCAGAACCGTCGGCTGAATGACGCGACCGAAGGGCAAAGTTCGCTGGCCGCGATGGCCGCACAGATCCAGATGGCGCAGGCCGATCTGGCCACGGCGGACATGTTCCTGCAATCGGCGTTGCAGAACGAAAAGCAGACCGAGCTTGAGGCGAACCGTCAGGTGCGATACCTGACCACCAGCGTGCGGCCCGTGGCCCCGGACGAGCCGACCTATCCGCGCGCGTTCGAGAATACGATCCTTGCCTTCCTCATCTTTTCGGGAATTTACCTGATGATCTCACTCACCGCCTCGATCCTGCGCGAACAGGTGTCCAGCTGACATGAACATGGTCTCGATCGGATCCCTGAACGTCAGCAATGACGCGCCCCTGACCGTGATCGCGGGGCCTTGCCAGCTGGAAAGCGCGGATCACGCGCTGATGATCGCGGCGCGGATGCAGACCATCTGTGACGCGGCCGGCGCGCAGTACATCTTCAAGGCCAGCTTCGACAAGGCGAACCGGACCTCGGTGTCAGGACAGCGCGGGATGGGCCTTGAAGAGGGGCTGCGCGTGCTGCAACAGGTCAAGGACAGCCTGGGCCTGCCGGTTCTGACCGATGTGCATACAGAGGCGCAATGCGCCCCCGTGGCCGAGGTTTGCGATGTGCTGCAGATACCCGCATTCCTGAGCCGCCAGACCGATCTTCTGTTGGCGGCCGGTCAGACCGGTGCGGTGATCAACGTCAAGAAAGGCCAGTTCCTGGCACCCTGGGACATGCCGAATGTGATCGCGAAGATCGAAAGCACCGGCAACACCCGGATCCTGTTGACGGAACGCGGCACGTCTTTCGGCTATAACACCCTGGTGACCGACATGCGCGCCCTGCCCCAGATGGCCGCGACCGGCTATCCTGTGGTGATGGATGCCACCCATTCGGTGCAACAGCCCGGCGGCAAGGGCGGATCCAGCGGCGGCCAGCGCGAATTCGCCCCGGTGATAGCGCGCGCGGCGGTATCGCTGGGCATTGCCGCGGTTTTCATCGAGACCCATGAAGATCCCGACAATGCCCCCTCGGACGGCCCCAACATGATCCCGCTCCACCGGATGGAGGCGCTGATCGGCAGCCTGATGGCCTTTGACCGTTTGGCCAAGGCCGATCCTATCCGCCTTTGAATTCCTTTCAGACAAGAGAGATTGAACAAGTGACCAAACCCGTGCCTACCGTGACACCGAACACCTGGGAATTCCTGCGTGACGCGATGATCACGCCGACCGGCTTTCGCGAATATGACGCGCGCTGGAAATACCCAGACCAGATCAACCTGCCCGGCATCACGGCACTGGGGCTGGGGCTTGGCACGCAGATGCGGCGGCGCGGCATCGCGCCGGTGATCGCGGTCGGCAACGATTACCGCGACTATTCGCTGTCGATCAAGAATGCGCTGATCCTGGGGCTGATGCAGGCCGGAATCACGGTCAAGGATATCGGCCCTGCGCTGTCGCCGATGGCCTATTTCGCACAGTTTCATCTGGATGTGCCGGCCGTGGCCATGGTCACCGCCAGCCACAACCCCAATGGCTGGACCGGGGTCAAGATGGGCTTTGACCGCCCCCTGACCCATGGTCCCGACGAAATGGCCGAACTGCGCGACATCGTTCTGAACGGCGAAGGCCAGACTGCCCCCGGCGGCGCCTATGAATTCGTCGATGGCGTGCGCGACGCCTATCTGGACGATCTGGTGGGCGATTTCCGCATGACCCGCAAGCTGCGGGTGGTTTGTGCCACCGGCAATGGCACCGCCTCTGCCTTTGCGCCCGAACTGTTCCGACGCCTGGGGGTTGAGGTGATCCCCAGCCACAACACGCTGGATTACACCTTTCCGCATTACAACCCGAACCCCGAAGCGCTGGAAATGCTGCATGACATGTCCGACAGCGTCAAAGCCTCGGGCGCGGATTTCGCATTGGGGTTCGATGGCGACGGTGATCGTTGCGGCGTGGTCGATGACGAGGGCGAAGAGATTTTCGCCGACAAGATGGGCGTCATCATGGCGCGGGATCTGTCGAAACTCTATCCCGGCAGCACCTTTGTCGCGGATGTGAAATCGACGGGACTGTTCGCCTCGGACCCCGAGTTGATCAAGAACGGGGTCAAGGCGGATTACTGGAAGACCGGGCACAGCCACATGAAGCGCCGGGTCAAGGAACTGGGCGCATTGGCCGGGTTCGAGAAATCGGGCCACTACTTTCTGGCCGGCCCCATCGGGCGCGGCTATGACTGCGGGATGCGCGTCGCGGTCGAGATCTGCAAGCTGATGGACCGCAACCCGGACATGTCCATGTCCGACCTGCGCCGCGCCCTGCCGCAGACCTGGGCAACGCCGACGATGTCGCCCTATTGCGCCGACACCGAAAAATACCAGGTGCTGGAACGTCTTGTCGCCAAGCTGGTGGCCAAGCATGAGTCCGGGGGCACGCTGGCCGGGCGCAAGATCGCGCAGGTTGTCACCGTCAATGGCGCGCGGGTGATCCTGGACAATGGCGGCTGGGGGCTTGTGCGCGCCTCATCCAACACCCCCAACCTGGTGGTGGTGTGCGAAAGCCCGGAATCCGAAGCCGAGATGCGGGCGATCTTCGCCGAGATCGACGCGGTGATCCGCACAGAGCCCAGCGTGGGCGACTACGACCAGACGATCTGAGGTCAGGCTGAACCTGACTGACAAAGGCCCCGGACACCCGGGGCCTTTTTTCGTATCACGCAGCCAGTCCGCGCCCTTTCAGCAGGGCCTCGACGCCCGGCAGGCGCCCGCGGAACGCGGTATAAAGCTCTGCCGGGTCGCGCGATCCGCCAGCGGACAGGATGAAGGTCTCCAACGCCCTGGCCCGCTCCGGGTCGAAGGCGCTGCCGGCCTCCTCGAAGGCCGCGAAGGCATCGGCGTCCATCACCTCGGACCACATGTAGCTGTAATACCCGCTGGAATAGCCGTCGCCGGAAAACACATGGGCGAAATGCGGCGTGGCATGGCGCATCGCGATGGCCCGCGGCATCCCCAGTTCGGCCAGCACCTCAGCCTGCATCGCCATGGGATCGGCGGGCGGGGTGCCTTCGTGAAAGGCCAGATCGACAAGGGCCGAGGCGACATATTCAACAGTCTGAAAACCCATGTCGAAGGTCGCGGCGCCCAGAAGCCGGTCAAGCATGTCACGTGGCATGGGCTGGCCCGTTTCGGCATGGGTGGCGAATTCGGCCAGCACCTCCGGCACTTCCAGCCAGTGTTCGTAAAGCTGGCTGGGCAGTTCCACGAAATCGCGCGCAACCGATGTGCCCGAGATCGACGGATAGGTCACATCAGACAGCATCTGATGCAGGGCATGGCCGAATTCATGGAACAGCGTGCGCGCATCGTCATAAGACAGCAACGCAGGATCGCCTTTGGCGAAGTTGCACACGTTGATCACGATCGGGTGCCGCACCTGCGGCCACTTGGCCTGTGACTGCATCGCCGAGCACCACGCGCCCGAGCGTTTGGAGCCGCGCGCGAAATAGTCGCCGATAAAGACGGCGACATGCTGGCCATTGCGCGTCACGTCCCATGCGCGGGCATCGGGATGGTAAAGCGGCAGGTTCAGCGGCGTGAATTCCAGCCCGAACAGCCGGTTCGCACAGGCAAAGCTGGCCTCGATCATCCGGTCCAGTTGCAGGTAGGGCTTCAGCGTGGCCTCATCCAGATCGTGTTCTGCCTGACGGCGGCGCGCGGCGTAATAGTGCCAATCCCAGGGTTCAAGATCGCCGTTGATCCCGTCTTCATGCATCATGCGTTCCAGCACGGCGGCATCTGCCTGGGCCTGCGCGCGGGCGGGGGTCCAGACAGCCATCAGCAGGTCGCGCACCGCCTGCGGCGTTCCGGCCATCTCGGTTTCCAGCTTGTAAGCGGCGAAGCTGTCATACCCCAGCAGTGCCGCGCGCTCTGCCCGAAGCGACAGGATTTCGGCGGCAATCTTGCGGTTGTCGGTGGCGCCACCATTGGCGCCACGCGCCACATAGGCGCGCCAGGCCAGCTCGCGCAGATCGCGGCGCGGCGAGAATTGCAGAAACGGCGTGATCAACGACCGCGACAGGGTGATGACCGGGCCTTCGGCGCCTTTCTCACGCCCCGCCGCACGGGCGGCCGAGACCAGAAAATCGGGCAGCCCTTCAAGATCGTCCTCGGACAGGGGCAGCGCCCAGGCCCGTTCATCCGCCAGAAGATTCTGGGTGAACTGCGTGCCCAGCACGGCCAGGCGCGACTTGATCGCGGCCATGCGCGCATCCTCGGCCCCGGTCAGGGCAGCCCCCGAGCGGACAAAGCCGCGATGCGTCAGCATCAGAACGCGCTGCTGCTCTGCGCTCAGATCAAGCGCGTCGCGACGCGCCCACAGATCCGCGACGCGGGCAAAAAGTGCCTTGTTGGCGGTGATTTCCGCGGAATGCGCCGCAAGCCGGGGCGAGAAGGCGCGCTGCAATTCCTCACGCGCGGGCGTGCTGTCGGCCCCTGCGACGGTGTAGAAAACCGACAGAACCTGGTCCAGCGCCTTGCCCGCCGATTCCAGCGCACCAATGGTGTTGTCGAAATCAGCGGCGTCAGGGTTGGTGGCAATCGCGTCGATCTCGGACTTGTGGGCATCAAGCGCGGCGTCGAAGGCGGGGGCGAAATGCGCGTCTTCCACGCGGTCGAAAGGGGCCAGGCCAAAAGGCGTGGTCCAGGTATCAAGCAGCGGGTTTGTCATTTTCTGTCTCTCCTGCGGGGCGCATATTGGCGCAGACCGGGCAATCTGCACGTGCATGAAGGCGGATGGTGCGGTGTTCGGCGTGAAGCGCGTCGTGGATCAGCATGCGCCCACGCAGATCCTGGCCCGCGCCGGTGATCAGCTTGATCGCCTCCAGCGCCATCATGGATCCGATCACGCCCGGCAAGGGGCCAATCACCCCCGCCTCGGCGCAAGAGGGGGCCAGACCGGGCGCTGCGGCTTGCGGAAAGACGCATTGATAGCAGGGGCCGCCGCGCGCGGGGTCGAACAGGGCAATCTGGCCTTCCCATTGCGAAAGCGCGCCAGAGATCAGCGGCTTGCCCAGAGCGACGGCAGTCTGGTTCACCAGATAGCGCGTGGCGCTGTCATCGGTGCCATCAAGGATCAGGTCGTATTCAGAGAACAGATCGGTCGCCACATCGGCTGTCAGGCGGCGATTGTAGGGGCGCACCGTCACGAAAGGGTTTTGCGCGCGCATCGCGGCCTCGGCGGAAAAGACCTTGGGCATGCCGATGCGCTCATCGGTATGGATCACCTGCCGTTGCAGGTTGGAGTTGTCCACGCTGTCGTCGTCGATCACGCCGATCGTGCCCACACCTGCGGCCGCCAGATAGATCAGGACGGGCGCGCCAAGCCCACCCGCGCCGATCACCAGAACCCTGGCCTCTTTCAGGCGGCGCTGTCCCGTGCCGCCCAGTTCGCGCAACACGATATGGCGGGCGTAGCGGTCAAGTTCCGTGGGGGAAAACGCGCCTGAGGTCGCAGGGCCAGCCAGGTTTTCAGCGCCCGCATCTGCGCGCGCGCGCAACCGCGCCAGCACAGCGCGGTAACCGATTGCCAAGGCGGCAAAGCCCCCCAACAGCAGCCAGGGCGCGGCACTGCCCCCTGTCGCCAGACGCAAGGGCGCGGTTTGCGGAAGGGTCAGGTGAATCACCACGACCCCGACCCACAGAATAGCAATCATGATCCACCGCATACGGCGCGGCGTGCCCATGAAGGCCCCGATACCCCAGAGAACACCCGCCATGACAAGAACCAGCGCCATGCCTCAGCCCCGCCCGGTCGAGCCGAAGCCGCCCTGCCCGCGCGCGGTCGGATCAAGGCTGTCGACAAGATCAAAGGTGGCGCGCAGCACCGGTGCGGCAACCATCTGCGCGATGCGGTCGCCATGGGCGATGTGGAACGCATCGCTGCCCGCATTCATCACGATCACGCCCAAGGGACCGCGATAATCGCTATCGATGGTGCCGGGGCTGTTGGGCAGGGTGATCCCGTGTTTCAGCGCAAGGCCGGACCTGGGTCTGATCTGCACTTCGAACCCGTCGGGAATTTCAAGCCGCAGCCCTGTCGGCACAAGCATGCGCGCGCCCGGGGCAAGGGTGACGCCGTCGCGCTGATCGGGCGGAAAATTCGCGCGCAGGTCCGCCCCGGCAGCGCCTGCCGTTTCATAGGTCGGCAACGGCAGCGCGGGATCGGCCTCGGGCGTCCTGGTGCAGCGGATGATCAGCATATGACGCCTCTTGCCTTGTGCATCGTGATGGTCGGGCCCGATCCTGCCGGACGGGGCGATGCGCCGCGCGGTTGGCCTGTTGGCGCCTGCGGCTGTTCCTGAAGACATAACCGAAAGACCCCGCGTTGCAAGGCATCAGGGACCATCCTGCGGGACAAGACGGTAGCGCAGGCGGATCACGCGACCGGGATCACCGGCTTTTGATCGAAAAGGGCCACGAAGGGCTAGGCGGTTGCCGCCCCACCCTCTAGGCTGCCGGGTCAGCGGTGCGCGTGGCATCAAGGTATGGGCCACGACCCGACCCAGCAGCGCGCCGATGCAAGATATAGCAATAAAATTCTGCCCTATGAAAGATCATGACAATATCATGCGAATTAGTCTGCTTATTCACACAATTTTCGTCGGCATTCTTGCGGCATTGATCATCGCGCCCGCGCCGGCGCCCGCGCAACCGACAGAGGTGTCTGTCGCCGGCCCCAAACCTCCGGCGGGCGCGTCCCTGCCCTGGCCGGTCGCCGTCAGTCTGTCAGGTCCGACCGATCGCTATCCGCATAACGTGCTGGGGCGTATTGCCGCCTTCACCAGCCTGACGGTCAGCGCGCAGGTCTGTGAAGACTGCCCGCAACCCCGGATCGGCATCCGTGTCACGCTGGATGCGCCACTGGTGTTCGAAGATGCCACCCCCCGGTTGTGGGATGTCACGGGCGATGGGCGGCCGGAAATCGTCGTTGTGCAAAGCCACGAGAGCAAAGGCGCGCGCCTGACCGTGTGGGAGCTGGGCAAGACCGCATCCGGCACGCCCGACCTGACGCTTCTTGCCAGCACCGATTTCATCGGGACGCGTTTCCGCTGGCTTGCGCCCTTCGGGGTCGGCGACTTCACCAGCGATGGCAAGCCCGAGATCGCCTATGTGGAAACCCCGCATCTGGGCAAGACCATGCGCCTTGTCGGACTGGAGGGTGACCGCCTTGTCCCGCGCGGCGCGCTTCAAGGCGTGACAAATCATCGGATCGGAGAGGAAGATATCGCAGGCGGCGTGCGCGACTGCGCTGGCCGGGTCGAGGCAATACTGGCCTCGGGCGACTGGCGCCGCATCGTCGCGGTTGGCTGGCAGGAGGGTGAACTGGTCAGCCGCGATCTGGGCGCCTTGCAGGACAGGCAGGATCTGACCAGGGCACTGACCTGCGCGAACTGAACAGCGATCAGCCCAGCGCCTGTGCGATCCGGGTGGCCAGACGCGCGGCCACATCCTGCTTGGACATGCGCGGCCAATCCTCGCGCCCGTGGGCGGTGATCAGATGCACGGCATTTTCCGTGCCGCCCATGATCCCGGTAGCGGGGCTGACATCATTGGCCACGATCCAGTCGCAGCCCTTGCGCGCGCGCTTGGCCGTGGCATTGGCAATCACGTCATCGGTTTCGGCGGCAAAGCCCACCACCAGGCCGGGACGATCCGCCTTGCGCTGGCTGACGGTAGCCAGGATGTCGGGGTTTTCGGCGAATTCCAGCACCGGCAGGCGGCCTGCGTCCTTCTTGATCTTGGAACCAGAGGATGATGCCACGCGCCAATCCGCCACGGCGGCGGCAAAAACGGCCGCATCAGCGGGCAAGGCGGCTTCGACCGCCTGAAGCATCTGCTGCGCGGTCTCGATCCGGACCACCTGCACCCCTTGCGGCGGGGGCACATCGGCGGGGCCGGTGACAAAGATCACATGGGCCCCCAGAGCCGCCAGGGCATGGGCAATTGCCGTGCCCTGCGCCCCGGATGACCGGTTGGCGATATAGCGCACAGGGTCGATGGGTTCATGGGTAGGGCCGGACGTCACCAGTATCCGCTTGCCGGTCAAGGAGCCCTGCCCCAGCGCGGTTTCGATCGCGGCGACAATCTCAAGCGGTTCCGACAGGCGGCCGGGGCCATATTCGCCGCAGGCCATGTCGCCCGCATTGGGGCCGACGACACGGATGCCATCGGCCAAAAGCTGCGCCAGGTTGCGCCGCGTCGCGGGATGCTCCCACATCCGCACATTCATCGCGGGCGCGATCAGCACCTGCGTATCCGTCGCCATCAACAGGGTCGATGCCAGATCATTCGCGTGGCCATGGGCCATCTTTGCCATCAGATCAGCCGTTGCAGGGGCGACCACGACAAGATCAGCGCTGCGCGACAGCTGGATGTGGCCCATCTCGGCCTCGTCGGTCAGGTCGAAGAGATCGGTAAAGACTTTCTCGCCCGCCAGCGCCGAGACCGACAGAGGCGTCACGAACTCGGCGCCTGCCCTGGTCAGAACAGGTGTCACCGCCGCGCCGCGTTCGCGCAGACGGCGGATCAGGTCAAGCGACTTGTAGGCCGCGATGCCGCCGCCGATGATCAGAAGAATGCGTTTGCCTGCCAGCATGTTCTGCGCCTCCGCCAGATGGGCCGACAGTATGTCCCGCGTCGCCCGCTGACAAGGCCGGGTCACGCGCCTGCCGGATCAGCCCTTGCTGCGGAATTGCAGACAGGGGTCAGGCCGGTCGACCGCCGGGGCAGACAGAACCGCGTCGAAGCCCCCCGGCGTACCCGCCCCGTCTTCCTGCTGGCCGATCGTGAAAACCGGCAGGTCCGGACGAAGCCCCGCAATGTAGGCGGGCACACCCCAATCCTGACGGGCATGGCCATTGCCGGTGATCACCACGACAGGGCCACCCGTCGCATCCAGGGCCCGCAGGGTTTCGCGGGCAAGCACCGCGTCGCGCAGCCGTTGCAGATCGACCATCACGGGCAGCATTTCGGGCGGCATGGCGTTGCAATGAGCCTCTTGCTGCAAATCCTCCTGCGCGGCCTGCAAATCGGCCTGCAAGGGATCTGTCAGACCATAGGCGGATGCATCATCGCCGAAACTTTCGGCAATGCCGGCCTGCATCGCGGCGCGGGCGGCATCGCGCGGAACGGCGGCGCCGTAGATCGCGGCCTGCGGTGCCGCGGCAAAGATCGGGTAGTACAGGGTGAAATCGGGCCAGCCGCTTTCGGCCCAGCCCAGCACATCGGCCAGCATCGCCTGATCATTGCGGTTCTGCGGTGTGACCCGCGCCGCCTGTTCCGTGGTCAGCATCTCGAAGACGATCGCGGCGGGCCGGATATGGGCGACAAGGGCGGCCTGCGCGTCATGATGGGCCGGGTTGTCATGCACCTCGCCCACGATGATCACAGGGGCTGCGGCTGCGCGTTCCATCAGGTCATCAGGCAAAGGGCCCGCAAAAGCGGGCCCACACGCGAGTGCAGCGATCAGGGCAAGACATCTCATGCGAGGAAGTCTTGCACCTCGCGCGACTGGCTTTCCAGCTTTTTACGCATCTTGGCAAAGGCCGCGGCTTCAAGCTGACGCACACGTTCCTTGGACAGGCCCAGTTCTTCGCCCAGGCTTTCAAGGGTGCGCGGATCGTCGCGCAGCTTGCGCTCGCGTACGATGAACCGTTCGCGGTCATTCAGTGCTGCCAGCGCGTCAAGCAGCCAGTTGCGCAGGGCCGCTGTATCATGCGCGGTCTCGACGATATCGGCGGCCTGGCTGCCCTCATCCTCGATCGTGTCGATCCATTCGCGCCCCTCATCCTCGGAGGACTGGGTGGCGTTGAGCGAGAAGTCCGAGCCCGACAGCCGGCCCTCCATCATCTCGACGTCATGCAGCGGTACGCCGATCTCGGTCGAGATCATCTGGCGCATCTGGTGGCGATCCAGCTCTTCGCCCCGCGCCTGCGCCTCACGCTCAAGCCGGGCCTGCACACGACGCAGGTTGAAAAACAGCGATTTCTGGCTGGATGTCGATCCGGTCCGGACCATCGACCAGTTCCGCATCACGTAATCCTGGATGCTGGCCTTGATCCACCAGACCGCATAGGTCGAAAAACGCACGCCGCGATCCGGGTCAAACTTGTCGGCCGCCTTCATCAGGCCAAGACCGGCCTCCTGGATCAGGTCGTTCATCGGCGCGCCGTAGCGGCGGAATTTCGACGCCATCGAAATGGCAAGGCGCATATAGGCGGTGATCAGGCGGTGCAGCGCCGCCTCGTCACGGTGATCGCGCCAGGCGTAGGCAAGTTTCAGCTCTGTCTCGGCATCCAGAAGCTCGGCCTTCATGGCTTTGCGCGACAGGGTCATGTCATTTGGTGCATCAAGTGCCATTTTTACCCCCTAACAATGGCCCGGTGCGCCAGGGACGCCAGAGGGCCGTTTTTCTTTGTCTTGATGTTTGATACGCAGGCAGAAACCGATCGGATCAAAAAACATGAGTCTGACATGTTGCCAAAGCTGACCCTGGTTCTGGGAGGGGCCGCCTCAGGGAAATCCGCCTTTGCGGAACGGCTGGTTCTGGACAGCGGGCTGGCGCCTGTCTACCTGGCCACGGCCCAGGCCTGGGACGAAGAGATGCGCGGCAAGATCGCACGCCATCGCAACGCCAGGGGCGCGGGATGGCTGACCCATGAGGCGCCGCTGGATCTGGCCCCTGCCCTGACGGCGGCGCGACCGGATCAGGCGGTATTGCTGGATTGCGCGACCCTGTGGCTGACCAACCAGATGCTGGCCGATCATGATCTTGCGGCGCAGGAAACAGCGCTGCTGGCGGCATTGGATGCCTGTGCTGCCCCGGTCGTGGTTGTCAGCAACGAGATCGGCATGAGCGTGGTGCCCGAAAATGCCCTGGCCCGCCGTTTTCGCCAGGCACAAGGCGAGTTGAACCAGAGGCTTGCAGCCCAGGCGCCGCTTGTCGTGGCGGTGATGGCCGGTCTGCCGCTGGTACTGAAAGGCACCTTGCCGGGGTGTCGGGCATGAGCCGCTTTTTCTGGGTGCGCCACGGGCCGACCCATGCCAAGACCATGGTCGGCTGGTCCGATCTGCCGGCCGACCTGTCGGACAGCGCGCAGTTGGCGCGGCTGTCGGGCGTCCTGCCCGCCGAGGCCCTCGTGATCTCCTCGGACCTGGTGCGCGCCAGCGCCACGGCGGATGCGATTGCGGCCGGGCGGCAACGCCTGCCGCATGATCCGGACCTGCGCGAGATCCATTTCGGTGAATGGGAGCTTGCACATTTCGACGAGGTCGAGGATCAGGCCCGCTTGCGCGCCTATTGGGAGACTCCCGGCGACATCCGCCCGCCCGGCGGTGAAAGCTGGCACGAGGTCTGCGCCCGCGTTGACCGCGCCGTGGCCCGGCTGATGGCGGACCATCCCGGCCGGGACATCATCGCGGTGGCCCATTTCGGCGTGATCCTGACACAGGTGCAGCAGGCCCTGCAAATCGGCGCCTACGCGGCGTTTTCGCACCGGATCGCCAATCTGTCGCTGACCGAACTGCACCACCAGGACGGGTCATGGAACGCGTTGCGGATCAACCACCTGCCCTGATCACGCGCCCGGCGCCAATGGCGCGGCGGATCTTCGTTAATCATTCCGAAAGAAAAACAGCTTAGCCATTAACCATGGTGAAGGATGGGGTCGGGGATGGTGGCGCGCGCCTATACGGTGGCTTTTGAAGGCGTCTCGGCCCGGACGGTCGAGGTGCAATGCGCGGTCACGCCGGGCTTGCCGGGCTTTTCGGTCGTGGGCCTGCCCGACAAGGCCGTGTCCGAGGCGCGCGACAGGGTACGCGCCGCGCTGAGCGCCATGGCGATTGCCCTGCCCAGCAAGCGGATCACGGTGAACCTGTCGCCTGCGGATCTTCCCAAGGAAGGCAGCCATTTCGACCTGCCGATCGCGCTGGCGCTGCTGGCCGCGCTTGACATCATTCCCGCCGATGCGGTCGAAGGCGTTACCGCGCTGGGGGAATTGTCGCTGGATGGATCCCTTGTCGGCGTGCTGGGCGCCCTGCCCGCAGCCATGACCGCCGCAGAGGAAGGCCGCATTCTGGTCTGTCCCCGCGCCTCGGGGGCAGAAGCGGCCTGGGTCGGTGGCTGCCAGGTCATCGCAGCGGCAAGCCTGATGGATGTGGTGCGTCATTTCACCGGGCAGTCGCCCATCGCGCCGGCCGAACCCGGCGAGGTCACGGGCCTGACAAATGCGCGCTGCCTGCGCGATGTGAAGGGACAGGAACGCGCCAAGCGCGCGCTGGAAATCGCCGCCGCCGGGCGGCATCACCTGCTGCTGCTGGGCACGCCCGGATCGGGCAAGTCGATGCTGGCGGCGCGCATTCCCGGCATCCTGCCGCCGCTCACGGCGGCCGAGGCGCTGGAAACCTCGATGATCCATTCGCTGGCCGGATTGCTGGACGAGGGTGGCATTTCACGCGCACGGCCCTTCCGCGAGCCGCATCATACGGCTTCCATGGCCGCGATCGTGGGCGGGGGGCGCTCCGCACGGCCCGACGAGATCAGCCTGGCGCATCACGGGGTGCTGTTCATGGACGAGTTTCCCGAATTCCCGCGCGGTGTGCTGGAGACCCTGCGCCAACCGATCGAAACCGGAGAGGTGATGGTGGCGCGGGCCAATGCGCATGTCCGTTATCCCTGCCGCTTCATGCTGGTCGCGGCGGCGAACCCCTGCAAATGCGGCTATCTGACCGATCCGGCAAGGGCCTGCACCCGCGCCCCGATCTGCGGCGAGGATTACATCGGACGGATCAGCGGCCCGCTGATGGATCGCTTCGACCTGCGTGTCGAAGTGCCGCCCGTCGCCTATACCGACCTTGATCTGCCCGCATCGGGCGACAGCTCGGTGCAGGTCGCAGCGCGTGTGGCTGCGGCACGGCAGATCCAGGCCACGCGTTTTGCCGAGGTGGCAGACATGCATCTGAACGCCGATGCAGAGGGGGCGGTGCTGGATCGCGTCGCGACACCCGATGCGGCGGGGCGGGCGCTGCTGGGGCGTATCGCCGAACGCTTTGGCCTGACCGCGCGCGGCTATCACCGCGTCATGCGGGTTGCGCGCACCATTGCGGATCTGGAAGGGTCCGAAGGCGTCGCAAGCACACATGTGGCCGAGGCCGCAAGCTATCGTCTTGTGGGTGTCCGGGAAAGTTGATCCCGATCAGGCGCGCCGCGCCTCGATCCGTTCCCATATTCCGGCCGCGATGTTCACACCGTCGAACCGCTCCAGCTCCTGAATGCCAGTGGGCGAGGTCACGTTGATCTCGGTCAGCCATGTCCCGATCACGTCGATGCCCACGAAAACCTGGCCTTTTTCACGCAGAACCGGGCCGATGCGCGCGCATATCTCAAGATCGCGTTCCGTCAGGCCGATCTTTTCAGGACGTCCACCCACATGCATGTTGGACCGGGTTTCGCCCGCAGCCGGCACACGGTTGATTGCGCCCACCGCTTCGCCATCCACAAGGATGACACGCTTGTCGCCCTTGCTGACATCGGGAAGATATTTCTGCACAATCAGCGGCTCGCGGCTGAAGCCGGTGAAGAGTTCGTGCAACGAGGACAGGTTTCGGTCATCCGAGGTCAGCCGGAACACACCCGCACCGCCATTGCCATAAAGCGGCTTGAGGATCACATCGCCATGGCGATCCTTGAAGGCACGTATGGTTGCCAGATCTCGCGCGATCGTCGTGGGCGGGGTCAGGTCAGGGAAATTCAGAACCAGCAGTTTCTCGGGCGAATTACGCACCCAGAAAGGATCGTTCACCACAAGGGTCTTGGGGTGGATCCGGTCCAGCAGATGCGTGGTCGTGATGTAGAACATGTCGAACGGCGGGTCCTGGCGCAGCCAGACCACGTCAAATTCCGACAGGTCAACCTCGGTTTGCGCGCCCAGCCGATAATGGTCGCCTTGCACCCGCTGCACGGTGACCGGCCAGCCACGCGCCGTGATTCGACCCTCCTGGTAGGCCAGCTGGTCGGGGGTGTAGTAGAACAGCTCGTGACCACGCGCCTGGGCTTCCTCCATCAGGCGGAACGTGCTGTCGGCATTGATGTTGATCGGCCCGATCGGGTCCATCTGAAAGGCGATTTTCATGTCCGGCTCCCCTGAGGATAGAGCCTTTACATGGCGCAACCAAAGCGGCGAGACAATCCGAAATGCCGCAACCGCCGCGCGCAGTTCAGGCCGGGGCGTGCCTGACCCATATCTTCAGCATTCCAGGGCGAAGGCGTTTTCCAGGATGAAATGCGCGCCAAAGCTGTTGACCGTGGCCAGATCGAATCGCATCTGCGTCAGTTGCGATCTCTGGGTCTGCCCCAGAAATTCCGTAGCCGCCTCCAGAATGCGGTCGCATTGCGCGCGACCACGGGATCGAAGCGCCGTATCGAAACTGCGGCTTTTCTTGACCTCGACGAACACAAGCGCATCCCCATCCGAAAAGATCATGTCGATTTCCGCCCGCGATCCGCGCCAGCGACGCACAACAGGCTTCAGCCCCTTTTGCACATAGGCTTTTTCGACAGCATCTTCAGCGGCAAGTCCCGACAGGTATGACAGCCGGCCACGTGTCTGGCGCGCTTGCTGTACCGAAGGGGATGCCACGGGTGTCTTGGGGGATGGCTTGGGGCATGGCTTGGGCTGCGACGACACCGTAGCCCGGCTTTTCAGCCCTGGCGCCCCCGGCATGGACAGCGGCGCCGCCAGAGGCATGGCCAGTGGCAGATCAAGCTGGACTGGCCGGGCCGAAACCCCTGCCGGATCAAAGCGAAGTGTCATTTTTCCTGCTCCTTTCCTGCTCCAGCTTGAGGGCCATCTGGTAGACCTGCCTGCGCGCCAGCCCGGTCCGCGCCGCCACGATATCCGCCGCATCGCGCACCGATTTTTCCTTCAACGCCTCTGCAAGCATCAGTTCTACATCAGATTCCCTAACATTCTCCGAAGACTTCCTCTCGATCAGCACCACGATCTCGCCTTTCAGGCTTCGGGTGGCGCAGATATCGCCAAGCTCCCGCAAGGTGCCGGATATGACCTCCTCGAATTTCTTGGTCAGTTCTCGGCACAGCGCGGCTTTGCGGTCTTCGCCCAGGACCTCGGCGCAATCTCGCAGCATTGCACCGATCCGTTTCGGCGATTCGTAAAAGACCAGCGTTCCGGGGATATCGGCATAGCCGCGCAGTGCCGTCTTGCGCTGGCTGGCGCTATTGGGCAGGAAACCTGCGAAAAAGAAGCGGTCTGTCGGCAAGCCGCCGACGGTCAGCGCCGTGATCACGGCCGACGCGCCCGGTGCCGCGGTGACGGCAAACCCTGCCTCTCGTGCCGCGCGCGCCAGATCGAAACCCGGATCGGCCACCATGGGCGTGCCCGCCTCGGACGCGTAGGCCAGGCTGCGCCCCTGCGCCAGAAGATCCAGTAGCCGCGGCCGCATCTGCGCGCCATTGTGGTCGTGATAGGCGAAGATCTGGCGATCTCCCAGTGGAATGCCGTGTATTTCCATCAGCTTGCGTAGCGTTCTGGTGTCTTCGGCCGCCAGCACGTCGGCGCTTGCCAAAATGTCCATCGCACGCAGCGTGATGTCGCGCGCCGATCCGATCGGTGTGGACACGAGGTAAAGCCCCGGTGAGAGATTCACGGATTTCGAATTCAATGCTGGACCCCTCCGGCGTGGTGTTTATGATGATTTCGCGTGCCGGTGGCGCAGATCACCGTTTATGTCGAGGGAGAAGTCTGTTTCATGTTCGCGTTCAAGTCACCCCCCCGCAAGTCATTCCTGACACCTGCCCTTGAAATCGTCGAGGGCGCGGGCCGCGTGATGCGCCGCATGTCGCGGGCGATCCTGCCGCAGGGCGGTGCCATTCTGGCGCTGGCCGCCATCGGTGCCATCGCCGCATGCGAGCCGATCGACACCTCCTTGGGGCGACCGGGCGCGGCTCTTGACACATCGACGCCGGTGCCCGTTGCCTTGCTGGTGCCGCGCGGTTCCGCCAATGCCAGCGACGAGGTGCTGGCCCGGTCGCTGGAAAACGCGGCGCGCCTGGCGATCGCGGATCTGGGCGATGTGGCCATCGACCTGCGTGTCTACGGCACCGCCGGCTCTGCGGCCAACGCACAGCAAGCAGCACTTCAGGCCGTTGCTGACGGGGCCGCGATCATCCTGGGTCCGGTCTACGGCGAGAACGCAAATGCTGCGGCAGTGGCCGTGGCCTCAAGCGGGGTCAGCGTTCTGGCCTTCACCAACAACGCCTCGATCGCGGGCGGGAACCTGTTCATCCTTGGGCACACCTTCGAGAACACGGCCCAGCGATTGGCCAGCTATGCGGTGCGCCAGGGAAAAGGCCGCGCCGTCGTGGTCTATTCCGAGGATGTCGATGGCCAGGCGGGACGCCAGGCGATCGAGGTCGCATTGACGCGCAGCGGCGGCACGGTTGTTGGCAGTGTCGGGCACGCGTTTTCGCAAAACGGGGTGGTGCAGGCGATTCCGCAAATCGTCAGCAGCGTGCGGAACGGCGCCGCCGATGCGGTCTTTCTGACCGCCAACACCGCTGGCGCGCTGCCCCTGCTGACGCAGCTGTTGCCCGAGGCGGGCATCTCGCCTGCGGTCACGCAATATATCGGGCTGACCCGCTGGGACGTTCCCAGCCAGACCCTGGACCTTCCGGGGGTTCAGGGCGGCTGGTTCGCCATCCCCGATCCGATCATGACCGCGCAGTTCCGTGACAGGTATCAGACCGCCTATGGCGAGACGCCACATGCGATCGGCGGGCTGGCCTATGACGGCATTGCGGCTATCGGTGCCCTGGTCAGTTCCGGACGGCCCGATGCGCTGAGCCGGGCCAGCCTGACACAAGGCGCCGGCTTCGAGGGGGTGAACGGCATTTTCCGGCTGCGCGCGGATGGTACCAACGAACGCGGACTGGCCGTGGCCCAGATTCGCGACAGACAGGTGGTTGTGATTGACCCTGCCCCAAGAACCTTTGGCGGTGCCGGATTGTGATCCGGCGCTGACCGCTGTCCCGCTGCCGCTTCGCTCCGCTCCGGACGATCTGATCTGTCCTGCCGCGTCGATCTTCGACGCGCCAGCCGTCGCACAGGCGCTTGCCGCGGCCACGGCGGGGCTTGAGCCGGGGCAGATCCGCGCGGCGGTCGTTCCTGTCCTGTCGCAGGCGTTGCAGCAAGGCCGCGCCGCGATCGCCGAAGCGTTTTCCGCGCGCCCCTTCGATGCGCGTCCGGTCACCCGTGCCTATTGCTGGCTGACCGACTGCATCGTGGCCAGCGCGCAGGATGTAGCGATCCGACTGATACATCCGCAAAAACCCGCAGGGTCTGGCGAGCGTCTGGCGCTGATCGCGGTCGGCGGCTATGGCCGCGGCGAGATGGCGCCGCAATCGGATGTGGACCTGCTGTTTCTCAGCCCGACCCGGATCTCGCCCTGGGCCGAATCCGTGATCGAGACGATGCTCTATATCCTGTGGGATTTGCGCCTGAAGGTTGGTCATGCCAGCCGCACCATCAAGGATTGCCTGCGGCTGGGAGACGAGGATTTCACGATCCGCACGGCCCTTCTGGAACATCGCTACCTTGCCGGCGATGCAGAGCTGGCGGCCGAGCTTGACCGGCGCCTCAAGACCGAACTGTTCAAGGGGACCGCGCGGGAATTCATCGAGGCCAAGCTGAACGAACGGGATTCCCGCCACGAAAAGCAAGGTGGCCAGCGCTACATGGTCGAGCCTAACGTGAAGGAGGGCAAAGGCGGCCTGCGCGACCTGCAATCGCTGTTCTGGATCGCCAAATACCTGCATGGTGTCCAGAACCCCGCAGAGCTTGTCCGCCTCAAGATGTTCCGCCCCGAGGAATTCGCGACCTTCCAGAAGGCCGAGAATTTCCTTTGGGCCGTGCGCTGCCACCTGCACCTGATCACCGGGCGCCCCGCCGATCAGCTGACCTTTGACCTGCAGGTGCAGGTCGCCGAAAGGATGGGATATGTCGACAAGGGCGGGCGCCGCGCGGTCGAACATTTCATGCAGGATTACTTCCGCCATGCGACTTCTGTCGGCGATCTGACACGGATCTTCCTGACGAAGCTGGAAGCCTTGCATGTCAAGTCCGGCCCGCTGCTGGAGCGGATTTTCCGGCGCGTGCCAAAGGTCAAGCCCGGCTACCAGGTGATCCACAACAGGCTTGCGATCGAGAACGAGGCAAAGTTTCTCAAGGACAAGGTGAACCTGCTGCGCCTGTTCGAGGAAGCCCTCAGGACGGGCATGCTGATCCACCCCGATGCCATGCGCCTGGTCACGGCGAACCTGCACCTGATCGACGACGATCTGCGCACCACCCGCGAGGCGCAGCAGATCTTCATGGATCTGCTGCTGAAACACGGCAACCCGGAACGCGCTTTGCGCCGCATGAACGAGCTGGGCATGCTGGCGGCCTTCATCCCCGAATTCGAACCCATCGTGGCGATGATGCAGTTCAACATGTACCACAGCTACACGGTGGACGAGCATACGATCCAGTGCATCAGCAACCTGGCTCAGATCGAACGGGGCGAACTGGTCGAGGAGCTTCCCGTCGCCTCGGGGATCCTGCGTGCGGGGGTGAACCGCAAGGTTCTCTATGTCGCGCTGCTGCTGCATGACATCGGCAAGGGCCGGGCCGAGGATCATTCCGTGCTGGGCGCGCAGATCGCGCGCAAGGTGGCGCCGCGCCTTGGCCTGAACAAGGCGGATTGCGAAACGGTGGAATGGCTGGTGCGCTATCACCTGCTGATGTCCGACATGGCGCAGAAACGCGACCTCTCTGATCCGCGCACCCTGCGCGATTTCGCCAAGGCCGTGCGAACCCGCAAGCGGCTTGATCTGCTGACGGTGCTGACGGTCTGCGACATTCGCGGCGTGGGTCCCAACACCTGGAACAACTGGAAGGCCATGCTGATCCGGCAGCTTCACCGCGAGACGACACGCGCGCTGGAACACGGGCTGGAGGATCTGAACCGTGAACACCGCGGCGCCGAGGCGAAAGCGGCCCTGCGCGATGCCCTCAAGGGTTGGGAGGCCGCAGCGCTCAAGACCGAACTGGGGCGGCATTATCCACCCTATTGGCAGGGTCTCGACACCCGCACGCAGGTGGTCTTTGCCAATATGCTGCGCGACCTTCCCGATGACGAGATCAGGATCGACCTGGTCCCGGACGAGGATCGCGACGCAACCCGCGCCTGTTTCGCCCTGTCCGATCATCCGGGCATCTTCTCGCGTCTTGCGGGGGCGCTGGCGCTGGTGGGGGCGAACGTGGTCGATGCGCGCACCTATACATCCAAGGACGGCTTTGCCACGGCCGTCTTCTGGATCCAGGATGAAAGCGGCAGCCCCTATGACGCCACGCGCCTGCCCCGGCTGCGCCAGATGATCGGCAAGACCCTGAAAGGCGAGGTCGTCACAACCGAAGCCATCAAGAGCCGCGACAAGATCAAGAAGCGCGAACGCGCCTTCCGGGTCGCCACCTCCATCACCTTCGACAACGAGGGTTCCGAGATCTACACCATCATCGAGGTGGACACGCGCGACCGTCCCGGCCTGCTGTTCGACCTGACCCGCACCCTGGCGAACGCGAATGTCTATATCGCCAGCGCCGTGATCGCGACCTATGGCGAACAGGTGGTCGATACCTTCTACGTCAAGGACATGTTCGGGTTGAAATTCCATTCGCTGCCCAAGCAGAAGGCGCTTGAGCGCAAGTTGCGCGACGCGATCGAGAAGGGCGTGGAACGCGCCATCTCGTGACGGCGGGCGGGTTCCGCGGCACCCTTCGGCACGGCATTCGCGTGCAGGCAAGGCGGCAGAAGCCTGCGGGGCTTCTGACCCCGCGCGCCGCGCCCGCAAGGCAGGCTCTTCCAACCCGCAAGGGCATGCGATACTGCCTGTGCATCTGCTTGAAAGGCTGCCCGCCATGAAACCTATCCGCCTGATCGCCGGCTTCATGACCGTGGGGCTCTGGACCCTCGCCAGCCGCGTTCTGGGTTTCGTGCGCGACGCGATGATTCTGGCCTACCTTGGCACCGGCCCCGCCTACGAGGCTTTCGTCGTGGCCTTCCGCCTTCCCAACATGTTCCGTCGCTTCTTTGCCGAGGGCGCGTTCAACATGGCCTTCGTGCCGATGTTCTCGAAGAAATACGAGGCCGGAGAGGATGCACAGGGCTTTGCCGAAAATGCCTTTTCGGGTCTTGCGTCGGTCCTGATCGTGCTGACGCTGGTCGCACAGCTGTGCATGCCATGGCTGATCTACGGCATGGCCAGCGGATTTGCCGGTCAGGAACAGTTCGCGCTTTCGGTCGAATTCGGACGGATCGTCTTTCCCTATATCCTGTTCGTCTCTCTGGCGGCGCTTCTGTCCGGGGTGCTGAATGCCACGGGGCGCTTCGCCGCCGCCGCCGCGGCGCCGGTCCTGTTGAACGTGATCCTCATCGCGGCGATGACCCTGGCCGCCTTTGCGGGCCTCGATACCGCTTTCACCGCCTTTTCCGGGCTCGATGTGGGGACAGCGCTGATCTGGGGCATCCCCTTCGCCGGTGTCGCGCAGCTGGCCCTGGTCTGGTATGCGGCGCGCCAGGCGGGGTTTGCCCTGATGCCCCGCCGCCCGCGCTGGACACCCGAGATGCGGCGACTCGTACGTATCGCCATTCCGGCCGCGCTGGCCGGGGGTGTCGTGCAGGTCAATCTTCTGGTCGGCCAGCAGGTCGCCAGTTATTTCGACCGGGCCGTCGGCTGGCTCTATGCGGCTGACAGGCTGTACCAGCTGCCGCTGGGTGTCGTGGGCATCGCCATCGGCGTGGTGCTGCTGCCCGATCTGTCCCGTCGGCTGGCGGCAGATGACGCGGCAGGCGGGCGCAATGCGCTCAGCCGCGCCGCCGAGATCTCGCTGGCGCTGACGATCCCTGCCGCCGTGGCCCTGGTGGTCGTGCCGCTGCCGCTTGTCTCGGTCCTGTTCGAACGCGGGGCCACCACATCCGACGATAGCGCCGCCATCGCCATGGCAGTCGCGGTCTATGGGCTGGGGCTGCCCGCCTTCGTGGTGCAGAAGATCCTGCAGCCGCTGTATTTCGCGCGTGAGGATACGCGCAGCCCGTTCCGTTATGCGGTCGTGGCCATGGTCGTGAACGCGGTACTTGCCATCGGGCTTGCGCCCGTGATCGGCTGGATCGCCTGCGCCATCGCCACCACGCTGGCCGCCTGGGTGATGGTGGCGCTGCTGGCGCGCGGGACACGCCCGATGGGCGAGGTCGCGCGGTTCGACGCGCGGTTTCACGGGCGGATCTGGCGGATTATCGGGGCTTCGGTCGCGATGGGCGCCGCGCTCTGGCTGGCTACGGTCTGGATGTCGCCCTTCTTTGCGATGGCCGGATGGCGCTACCTGGCGCTGCTCGGGCTGATCCTGATCGGCATCGTCAGCTATTTCGGAATTGGCCAGCTGATCGGCGCCTTCCGCCTGGGCGAGTTCCGCCGCGCCTTCCAGCGCGGTGGCAGCGCCTGATCCCTCAACCCGCAGTCGCGGCCAGCAAGGCAATCACCTTGTCATCGTCCACCTGGTCGAAAACGGCGTAATGCGCGCCGACCGCCATGAAACTGGCGGGTTGCAGCAGGCAGATCACATCGTCGGCCAGTGGCGCAAGTTGCGCCAGCGCCTCGGGCGGGGCGACCGGCACGGCCAGCACAAGTCGCGCCGGGCCCTGCCGCCTGACAGACCGCAGCGCCACCCTGATCGTGGCCCCGGTCGCGATCCCGTCATCCACGATGATTGCCGTGCGCCCGGCGAGGGGCACAGGATCGCGGCCAGCCAGATAAACGCCCCGCCGTCGCGCGATCTCGGCCAGGGCAGGCTCGGCAAGCTTGACGATATCCAGCCGGTTGTAGCCCGCGTGCCGCGCGATGTCCTCGTTCACTTCCAGATCCGGGCGTGGTCCATCCACAACGGCACCCAGCGCCACCTCGGGCTGGCTTGGCAAGCCGATCTTGCGCACCATGACAAGATCCACCGGCGCCTTCAGGACGCGGGCCACCTCGACCGCCACGGGCACCCCGCCCCGTGGCAGCGCCAGAACAACCGGATCCTCCAGATCAAGTGCGGCCACGGCCACGGCCAGCTGTCGCCCTGCATCCGTCCGATCGGCAAAACGCATCGCATACCTCCCCAAAGGGGCTGCGGCCGGGACAAAGCCAGTCCGACCCGCCCGCAGGCAGTCTAGCCGATTCTGTTTCTTCTTGCTGCAAATATCCCCGCGCGGAGCGCTTCCGCCCTGCGCCGGGTCGACATCAGTCGTGGCGCAGTCTTTCCCTCAGCCGGGCAAACCCGCCCGGGCTGACCACGAAGGACAGCGCGAAGCCAAAGACGAATCCCGACAGGTCCGCGATCCAGTCGCGGCTGCCGCCGAACAGGATGCCGAAGACAAGCTGGATCCCCATCAGAAAGGCGATCAGCGTGAACGCGCGGATCTGCGGCCCGCCCTCCTGCCCAAGCCTGAGCCACAGCAGATAGGTGAAGGCGCCGATCAGGCCATAGACCCCGGGAAAGGCCCCCAGCAGCGGAATCGGCGATCCTGCCAGCAGACCATAGATCAGCGCGCCACCGACGGAGGACCCGAAAAACACCGCCAGAACGGCCCAGCCCCGAAACACTTCGCCCACGAATTTGCCCAGCGCCAGCAGCATGACAGCGGCAAACAGCGCATGGGTGAAACTGCCGTGGATGAAGGGATAGGTCACGAACCTGGCCAGATGCTCGGTCGGCCAGCGGCCGTTGGTCAACATCCACTGGAAGATTTCGGCCGAGAACGCATAGCCCTGGATTGCGCCCAGGCGCCATCCGATGGCCTGCGGTCCGCCGACGATGCCCTGCGCGCCCAGGCTGAACAGCGCCTCGATGCCCATGACCACCGCAAAAAGCGCGATGACCACCCGCGGCAGCGGATTGATGGGGCTGGGGTTGAAGCCACCCTGGCTCTGACGGTGAGGTTGCATGACGGACCTTTGCTTGACGGGGCTCGGGGGCATGGGTAAGCCAGCCGCACCCATAAATCCAGACGGAGATGTCATCATGGCGGATGCGGTCCACACGCAATCCAACCCGAACGCGGCCTTCACCCCGCGCGTCTTCTCGGGGATCCAGCCCTCGGGCGGGTTGACCCTTGGCAATTACCTGGGCGCGATCAAGCGCTTCGTGCAGATGCAGGACAGCGGCACGCCCACGATCTATTGCGTGGTCGACCTGCATGCCATCACCGTCTGGCAAGACCCCGCCGCGTTGCGGCGCCAGACCCGCGAGCTGACGGCGGGCTATATCGCCGCCGGTCTGGACCCGGCCAGGTCCATCCTTTTCAATCAAAGCCAGGTGCCCGAACACGCGCAACTGGCCTGGATCTTCAACTGCGTCGCGCGCATGGGCTGGATGGGCCGGATGACCCAGTGGAAGGACAAGGCGGGCAAGAATGCCGAAAACGCCTCGCTGGGCCTGTTTGCCTACCCTGCGCTGATGGCCGCGGACATCCTGCTCTATCATGCGACGCATGTGCCGGTCGGCGAGGATCAGAAGCAGCATCTGGAACTGACCCGCGATGTGGCGGCCAAGTTCAACCACGATTACGGCGTCGATTTCTTTCCGATCACAGAGCCGGTGATCGAAGGGGCCGCCACCCGCGTCATGAGCCTGCGGGACGGATCGAAAAAGATGTCGAAATCCGATCCGTCGGACGCAAGTCGCATCAACATGACCGATGATGCCGACACGATCGCCAAGAAGATCCGCAAGGCCAAGACCGACCCCGAGGCTTTGCCGTCGGAAGCCGCAGGGCTGGAGGGCCGCCCGGATGCGCGCAACCTGGTGAACATCTATGCCGCGCTGTCCGACAGCACGGTGGATGCGGTGCTGCGCGATGTGGGCGGCAAGCAGTTTTCCGAATTCAAGCCGATGCTGGCCGATCTGGCCGTGGCCAGGCTGTCACCCATCTCGACCGAGATGGCCCGGCTGATGCAGGACCCGGCGGAAATCGACCGCATCCTGGGCGACGGTGCCGCCCGCGCCCGCGCGATCGCCAGCCCGATCCTGCAAAAGACCTACGAGATCGTGGGGATGATCCGCAGTTGATGGCGGGCGGTGCGGTGCGCGGGCTGGCGCGGCTGCTGCTGACCGGCTTGATGATCGCATCCCTTGCGGTATCGGCAACCAACCTGTCGGCGCTGGCGAAGGCGCCCGTCGGGGCGGCCTTCGTCGCACGTGGCACGGCCGGAATCGCGGCGGCGACCGAACATGCGCTGGCCGTGCACGCCACCCCCGCAGCCGTTGCAGCCCGGCTTGATGCGCTTCTGGCCGAGGCGCCGCGCAACTGGCTGGCGATCGACGCGGTCACGGCGTTGGCGGCAGAGCGCGGGATCGCCCTGCCTGCCGACCTGCTGAACCGGCGCGCGGAGGCCTGGGACGAGGACAGCGGTTTGCGGACAGTGGCAGTCGCCTGCCTGCAGTGCATCCGGGATGCCGCGACGTGCGACATGACCCTTGTCCTGATGTGTCGCGCCCCGATCGAACTGTCGGCGGTCGGGGATCTGACCGGGGTGGTCAGAGGCGGGCTTGATTACGTGGCCGGCCGCGAGGTGGACGAGGTCGAGGTCATCCTGTCGGTCGTCGGACTGACCGCCCTTGCTCTGGCGGCGTCAAGCGGTGGCGGCAGCCTGACGGTCAAGGCGGGGGCAAGCTTTGCCAAGCTGGCGAAATCCATGAAACGTCTTCCCGACGCGATCACGCGCCCCCTGATCCGCAGCTTTCGCGAAGGCGTGGCCTGGGACGGCATCAGCCAGGTGCGTCGCCTCGATGATCTGGTTGGCCTTCTGCGCCCCGACGTGATGCGCCCTGCCGCAAGGATCGCGGAAGACGCCGGACAGATGATCGGCAAGACCTCGGTCCGCGACGGGCTGCACCTGATGAAATATGTCGACGATCCTGCCGATCTGTCGCGCATGGCCCGCGCGTCGGACGCGCTGGGTCCGCGGATGGTGGGCACGATCGAGGTTCTGGGCAAAAGCCGCGTGATGCGGCTGACCATGCGGATGGCCGATGAGGTCTGGCTGATCTTCAGCGGCCTGATCGGAGCGTTGGCGGCGGCGCTGGCCCTGCTGCAATCCCTGATCTTTTCGGCCCTGTCCCGGCGGCTGCGCGGGTCCGGGCGAAAGCCCGGCCACCTGCGCGGGGCCTGATGCCTGACGCCTGATGCTTGACGCAGGTCAAAGCCGGTCGCGGACACGAGGGTTAGGATGGCTTTTTCGCATGGGGTGTCGAGATGGCTGACAAAGGCGCAAAATCAGGTGTGACGCGGACAAGGGCGCCCAGGGCACCCGGGGTGCCCAGGGCCCGCAAGGCCGCGCCTGCGCGTGATCCGCAGCTTCCGGCGGTGGTGCCTGCCGTCCCGACCATGGCGGCGCAGGATGAACGCCCCTCACACCCGCATCAGAACCTTGACCGCAGCGTCATGGCGGCAATGGCGCAGCTTACGGGCGGCGTGTCGCCCCATGCCGTCGCCGATGCCTGGACCGATTGGTGGCTGCACATGGCCCGCGCGCCGGGCCGACAGCTGGAGCTGATCGAAAAGGCCCAGCAGAACACGCTCAGGCTGATGCAGCACGCAGCGGCCGAGATGACCGGCAAGGCCCAGGACGCGCCATTCGCGCCCAAGGCCAATGATACGCGATGGACCCATCCCGATTGGGCCAAGCCGCCTTTCAGCCAATGGCAACAAGGCTTTCTGGCCCTGCAGGACTGGTGGGACCATGCCACCGATGATCTGCGCGGCCTGCGCCACAAAAGCGCGGAACGCACCGGGTTCATGATCAGGCAGATGCTGGATACGGTCGCGCCCTCGAACTTTCCGGCCCTGAACCCCGGGATCATCGAAAAGACGCTGCAGACCCGTGGCCAGAACCTGACCGAAGGGGCGGCACATCTTGCCGCCGATGTGGTTCAGACGTTGACGCAAGCGAAACGCCCGATCCCGGAAGAGTTCGCATTGGGAAAGCACCTGGCCTGTACCCCCGGCAAGGTCGTCTACCGCAACGATATCATGGAGCTGATCCAGTACAGCCCCCAGACCGACCTGGTGCATCCTGAACCGGTTCTGATCGTGCCTGCCTGGATCATGAAATACTATATTCTGGATCTTTCCCCGGAAAACTCGCTGATCCGTCACCTGGTCGCGCAGGGCTTCACGGTTTTCTGCATCTCCTGGTGCAACCCCACCGCCGACCAGGCGGATCTTTCGCTGGAGGATTACCGCAAGCGCGGCGTTCTGGCGGCGCTGGATGCAATCAACGCGATCGTGCCGGGGCGACAAGTGCATGCCAACGGCTATTGCTTGGGCGGCACGATGCTTGCGATCGCGGCTGCCAGCATGGCGCGCGATGGTGATGACAGGCTGGCTTCGGTCACGCTGATGGCGGCACAGGTCGATTTCATCGAAGCGGGTGAGCTGTTGCTGTTTCTGGATGAAAGCCAGGTTGCATTCCTCGAGGACATGATGTGGGAACAGGGCTATCTGGACCGGCCCCAGATGGCACGCACCTTTGCCGCGATCCGGGCCGAAGACCTGATCTATACCCGCGCCGTGCGGCGCTATTTCCTGGGGATCGAGGATCTGCCTTCGGATATCACGGTCTGGAATGGCGACACGACGCGGATGCCCGCCCGGATGCATTCGGAATATCTGCGCGGGATCTTCCTTGAAAACCGGATCACGGCCGGGCGCTTTGCCGTCGAAGGCAAGGTGATCGCGCTCAAGGATATCACCGCGCCGATGTTCGTGGTGGCGACCGAAAGCGATCACATCGCGCCTTGGCGGTCAGTCTACAAGACGCAGCTTTTCACCGATAATGATCTGACCTTCGTGCTGACGAAGGGCGGGCACAATGGCGGCATCCTCAGCGAACCGGGGCACAAGGGGCGGCACTACCGCATCAGCCACCGCCGAGCGGGCGCGCCTTACATGGGGCCGGACAGCTGGCTGAAGGGGCATGACCCACGGCCCGGATCGTGGTGGCAGGAATGGACCTGCTGGCTGGAGCAGAACAGCGGGGCACAAGTGGCGCCGCCGGCGATGGGCGCGCGGGACAAGGGCTATCCTGCCCTGTGCGATGCGCCCGGAACCTATATCCACCAGGGTTGAGGCCCGGGCGAGCCGGCATTTGCACAGGCTGTCCGACCGGCGCGGGTCAGATCAGCCGCACCTGGGTGCCGACTTTGGCCAGGCTGTAAAGCTCTGCGATATGCTGGTTGTAAAGCCCGATGCAGCCATCGGACGAGGCGCGCCCGATCTTGCGCGTATCATGGGTGCCGTGGATCAGGTAATACTGCCACCCGAGGTAAAGCGCATGCGTGCCCAGCGGATTGCCTGGCCCCGCCGCGACCGTGACAGGCAAGCCGGGATCGCGTTCCCGCATCGAGGGTGTCGGCGTCCAGGTCGGCCCCACGCGGGTGCGTACGATCCGCGTATGCCCCAGGCGCGTCAGGTCATCGCTGGCGGGCACGGAGCTTGGGTAAAGCCTGTAGATGCTTTCGTCCTCGGACCAGAAATGCAGCGCGCGCGAACGGGTATCGGCCAGGATCACGCCATTCTCAAGGGTTTCGAAATGATCCTGCCAGCGCATCATGCGGAACGACGACAGGTTGTTGCGGACCCCCTGTCCATCCGGCCGGGTCTGCGGGTCTTGTGCGGCCCCGGCACGCCCGGCCAGCAGCGCGGCCGCGCCGCCGGCCAGCAGGGTCCGTCTTGTCCATTGATGTGTCATCCTGCCTCCTTCGGGCTGCCCTGGCCCTGTGTTGTCATGGTGGGGTCCCGCCGCCGGCCGGACCCGCGCCCTGTGAGCCCCAACAGGACCGAAATCGCAAATCACGATGCCGCGCGGCGCGCGTTATCGCCCGTTCCCACATCTGCACCCGTGCACAAGAGCGGTGCAGCAATCGGACTTATCGGAAGGGCCTGAAGGGCTTATTCTGGTGCCAGAACAGGAGATCACGACATGGTCGATTACAGCACCCATCCCGAAACCCGCATCGGACATATTCACCTCAAGGTGGCGGATCTGGAGCGCGCCATTGCCTTTTACCGCGACGTGATGGGCTTTGCCCTGCAACAGCGCTATGGCGATCAGGCCGCCTTTCTGGCGGCGGGCGGCTATCATCACCATATCGGGCTGAACACCTGGGAAAGCCGCGGCGGCGTCGCGGCCCCGCATGGGCACACGGGGCTTTATCACACCGCTTTCCTCTACCCTGACCGCGCTTCGCTGGGGGCGGCGCTGGCGCAGGTGCTCGAGGCCGGGGTGGAGCTTGACGGCGCCGCCGATCACGGCGTGTCCGAGGCGGTCTATTTTCGCGACCCCGATGGCAACGGGATCGAGATCTACCGCGACCGTGCGCCCGAAGACTGGCCGCGCAATGCCGAGGGGCAGCTGGAGATGGTCAACAAAAGGCTGGATCTGAACGCCCTGCTGGCCGAGGCGCGCTGACCCCTGTGGCCCAGAGGTTGCGGGATGCCGGAAAAACGCGCCGTGAGTGCCATGAAAATGACTAGTCGCCATGCAATCGTCGCGTCACGTGCCTGACAGGCAGGGACTTGCGTGTCGCGCCTGTCATTGGTGCCGTTGTGTAACGCGTGCGGCCCTATTCGGGTGTCTTTGACGGTCTGATTGTTCACTTGGATTTCTCAGCATATGACGCCCGGCCCCTATCCCTTGGGCCGGGTGTATTTCATGAAACGGTCCGGCGCGCCCCCCATGCGGGCAAAACCGACGGCTCTTGCGTCTTTACCCGAACGGCCCTGCTGGTACAGTATATGGGCAAGATCGGCTGGACCGGATGTCACGGTTCATGACCACCTTCAGGGACAGGTCTGTATGCATATCAAAAGCAAGAACGCGGTCATCACCGAGGCGCTGGAGGGTTGGCGCAGCAGGGGAATGCTGGACGCCACGACCGCGCAGCGCCTGAAAGACGACCTTGAGCAGGGCAAGACCCGCTACAGTTTCAACGCGTTCATCATCACCGCCGGGGTCGTTTGCCTGTGTTTTGCGGCCATGACCTTTGTCGCGGCGAACTGGGAACAGATGAGCCGTCTGCTGCGGCTGGGACTGGTGCTGCTGACGCTCTGGATGGCCTGGGGCGCGGCCCTATGGGCGGGTCTGCGCGGCCTTCACTGGTGGCACGAAGCCCTGATGCTGCTGGGTTGCGGGGTTTTCGGGGCCGGCATCATGCTGGTCAGCCAGATCTATCATATCCAGGGGAATGCCGCCGATGCGGTCTGGCTGTGGGCGCTGGGCAGCCTGCTGGCGGCCGCGTTGACGCGGGGACAGATGGTGCTGGCGCTGACCATCGGGCTTTTCGGTCTTTGGCATGGCCTGCAGATCGACATCTCTGCCGCAGCGCATGCGTTGAACCTGCCCTACCTGGTCTGGTGGCTGGCAGGGGCCGGGCTGGCCTGGTGGCAGCGCAGCCGCCTGGCCGCGCATCTTTGCGTGCTGGCCCTGTGTTTCTGGTCGCTGAGCGCATTGGCGACGGTGCAGTCACCGCATGCAGCGGCCCTGATCCTGCTGACTGGGACGGTCAGCGTCATCTCGGCGATGCTGGCATCCTTGTCCGGTCCACGCCTGTTGCGTGGATTCGAGGCCCCGGTGCTGGCCTATGCCGCGCTGGTCCTTGGGCTGATCGTCTTTTACCTGACGCTGACGCATGATGCCTTCGACCGGCCGATCCCTGGCGATGGCAAGGTGCATGGCGCGCTATGGGGTCTGCTGGCCGCCACACTGGCCCCCGCGCTGGTGCTGGCGCTGCTGGCACGGATCAGGGGCTGGTCGCAGGCCTATGATCTTGTCGTATGCGCGGCCCTGGGCCTGATACTTCTGGTGGTGCATCTGTTGCCGAAAATACCGCTTCTCTCGGAAGCGTTGCTGCTGGTGCCCTTCATCTGGGTCACGCGCATGGGCTGGCGGCTGGACCTGCGCAGCCTGCGCAGCATCGGCATGACCGGGTTCGTGCTGGCGCTTCTGGTGGTCTACGGTGAAACCGTGGGCAGCCTGATCGGCACAAGCGGCTTTTATCTTGGCGCGGGAGTGATCCTGCTGGGCGGGGCCTGGGTGGCCACGCGGCTGGACCCGAAAAAAAGGGGCGGATCATGAACGGCGCGCGCGCCCTGCCCCGCCGCTGGCTGGTGGCCGCGATCATCGCGGCGGCCCTGGCACAGACCGCGGCCCTGGGAAAGATGGTCACCGATCGCGCAGCCTTGCTGCGGGACGGGTTCGAGGTCGTTCTGGAAACCGGCGCCATAGATCCGCGCGACCTGTTTCGCGGGCATTACACGATCCTGAACCTGACAATCACCCGCATCGCGCAAGACAGTGTTCAGATCGATCCGGCACTGGAACCCGGCATGCCCGTCTACGTGGTGCTGGGCCCTGGCCCCGCCGGGTTCTGGGAGGCCGAAACCCTTCTGGCCGCGCCACCGGACAGCCCGGTTCCGCTGCTGCGCGGCACCTTCGAATACGCGCTTGATACAGAGATCATCCTGTCCTTTCCGATCGACCGCTACTTCGCCCCGAAAGACCGCGCGCTTGAGCTTGAGGGGATCAACCGCGATGGCCGGATGGGGGTGATCCTGGCGCTGGATGCGACCGGCCATGGGGCGGTCAAGGGTCTGATGATCGACGGGCAACGGGTCTACGAGGAACCACTTTACTGACGTGGGGCAACTTGCCATGCGCGGTGGCCTTCGCGGCTTTACTGCACCGGATCGGCTGCTAAAGTCGCGAGGCACCGAAAGGAACCGACTATGGCGACAGGCACGAATATCCGCACCTATTTCGACGGCACATGGCATGCGGGAGACGTGCCGGTCATGAAGGCCGCCGACCATGGCAGCTGGCTGGGCAGCACCGTTTTTGACGGCGCGCGCTACGTGAACGGCATGGCGCCCGATCTTGAGGCGCATTGCGCCCGCGTCAACCGCTCGGCCGAGGCGCTGATGATCACCCCCACCGTGGCCACGCAGGAAATGATCGGCATCGTGCGCGAGGGGCTGGCACTCTATCCGCGCGAGGCGGCTGTCTATATCCGGCCGATGTACTGGGCCATCGATGGCGATCCGACGGCGATCGTGCCCGCGCCTGACCGGACCGGATTCGCGATCTGTCTTGAGGAAATCCCGATGCCGGCCGAGGGGGCCTCGACCACATTGACTCGCACGCGCTTTCGCCGCCCGGTGCTGGAGGATGCGGTCGTGAATGCCAAGGCGGGCTGTCTGTACCCCAACAATGCGAGGATGTTGACAGAGGCGCGCGCCAAAGGGTTCGGCAATGCGCTGGTGGCCGATGCGCTGGGCAACGTGGCCGAAACCGCCACCGCCAATGTTTTCATGGTCAAGGACGGGGTCGTGCTGACCCCCGTCGCGAATGGCACCTTCCTTGCCGGCATCACGCGGGCGCGCCACATTTCCAACCTGCGCGCGGACGGGATCGAGGTGCGTGAAACGGTGCTGACATTCGACGATTTCCACGCCGCGGACGAGGTGTTCCTGACGGGCAACATGAGCAAGATCACCCCCGTGACGGCCTTTGACGACACGATCTATCCGGTGGGACCGATCACAATGCGCGCCCGCGCTCTTTATTGGGATTGGGCGGCCAGCGCGGGCTGAAACCGCGCGCGGCGCGGGGTCGGCCGCGGCGCAACGCGCTCCGCGCGGGGATATTTGCAGCAAGAAGAAACAGGCGCCGCGCGTGCAGACAGTTGCGCGGATCGGTGCCATCCGCCATGATCGCGGCCAAGGGAGAATGCATGATGCGAAAGTTTCTGGTGGTGCTGGATGACAGCCGTGAATGCCTGAACGCGATGCGCTTTGCAGCAATGCGCGCCGCGCGCACGGGCGGCGGGGTCGAGATCCTGTCGGTGATCCCTCCGGAGGAGTTCAATCACTGGATCGGCGTGGGCGATATCATGCGCGAGGAGGCGCGGGAGCGGATCCATGCGCATTTCGAAGTCTTCGCAAAGTGGATGCGCGACAAGCAGGGCGTTGATCCGGAACTGGTCATTCGCGAGGGCGAGCCGGTGACCGAGATCCTGGCCCAGATCAGCGAGGACGAGGATATCGGCGTGCTGGTTCTTGGTGCGGGAACTGACAAGAAGGGTCCTGGCCCGCTGGTCACCCAGTTGACGCGCAGCGCAGGCTCGCTAGCGGTTCCGATCACGATCGTGCCGGGCGATCTGTCGAAGGAACGGCTTGAGGCGATCACCTGAGGCCGGATGGCGGCGACCGGGGCTTGTGCCCCCTTGCCGCCGCCAGACATACTGGGCTCAGGCGCGGCTGACCTGCCCCTTGCCCCGGTTGCGCAGCAAGGCCCAGATCCGGGGGCCGAAAACCGCAAGGATCGCGATGGCATAGATCAAGAGCGCGATCTTCGAGGTGACAAGAAAGCTCCCTTCGCCGCGATTGATCATAAGGCCGCGCCGCAACTGTTCCTCGGCCAGCGGCCCGGGGATCGCCCCCACCAGCGCCGGCGCCAGCGGATAGCCGAAGCGGCGCATCTGCTTGAGGATGCTGATACCGTCGTCCAGCGGCAAGGTCAGGTCCAGGATGATGGCGTCGAAATCATCATGCATCAGCATGTCCATGACATCGCCCCTGTCGGCATTCCAGTCATCTGATGCCCGGCCGCGCGCAAGCGCCGCTCGATGATCTCGCCCGGATCGTGGTTATCCTCGACAATCAGAATGTTCATGACGCCCATGCAAACAACACGCGAGGCGCCCTTTTATAGAGCGAAGTTGGACGCCTGCGCCATGGCCTTGCGGCGCATGGGATCGTCACGGAGCAAGAGCCGGAGCGGCACGGAACGCGCCGCTCCGAATGGGATCATGGATTATTGCTGGATCGATTCTAGGTAAAGTGCTAGCGACAGCACGCGTCCGCGCGTTTCCAGAACGCTGCCATAATCATCCGGTCCAGCAACACTCTGCTCCGAGAACATGGTGCCGAAAAGCGGCATCGGGCCACCATGGGCACGCACGCCGGTGCGACCGTCAATGATGTGGATGACCTTCAACATGGGGAACACCCCATCATTGGCTTTCGACAGCAAGGTCAGGTTCGGCGAAGGTATCGTGAGGACATTGGCCATATCGCCATCACCCTTGCCTGAATCACCGTGACATACCGAGCAATAGTCGGCGTAGAGACCTTCGCCGATTTCCTTGTTCTGCGCATGTGCAACTGACGCGAACACAAGCGCACTTGTTACAGCCGTCATTCTTACGAGCCGTGAAAGAGTCATCTTTCCATCCCCTGATATTAAAGCGCGTTTTCTTCCCACCTCCAGTTGGACATGAATCCTGCGACCTTTCAATCACCCATGGGTTGTATATTCAATTATGCCATGTGTATCGCCCCCATGGCCACGCGTCACTTGATGCAAGGCCCCGGCGCCACCGCCGCGGCCGCCGTCAGGCGCCCGACCGGTCCGCGGACAGGGCGGCCGAGCTTGATCATTCGGGGGCGCCGGCAGGTGTAGGCACCAGCCTGGCCGCCGCGCGGATATCGGCAAGGTCGGATGCGGCAGGCGCCGCCGCTTCGGCGCGCGCCAGGGCATCTTGTGCCATGCGGGTGGTGGCCTGCCCGAAAGTATCCGGCGCGATGCGCCGCAGGTCGGTCAGCGCCTTTTGCAGGCGGACCTGCACCTCGACCAGGCCGGCGCCGTCGCGCGCCAAGGGGCGGAACGCATCGGCGATCGCATCCCGCGGCAGGATGGGCGGCACGAAGATATCGGGAAAGCGGATCTCGGGTGCGGCCCGGTCGCGCCAGAGCGACAGAATACGCACGAAGCGGCCCAGAACATCAATGGCGGTGCCCGGATCATTGACCGCCGGTGACAGCGCCCGCGAGGCGATCTCGGCCAGAACGATCAGACCGAAACGGGGATCCCCCTCGAATGTGCGGCGTTTGCCGATGGTGATTGCGCGGCAGATCGTATCGCATAGCGCGGGATCCGGCGCCGCACCGCTGAGCCGGGCAAGGGGCGCACCCATGGTGACGAAACTGCCAGGCAGGCATCGCAGGTAGACCTGCACCCCGTAGGCTGTGGCGCAGTCGTGCAGCGCCTGCATGTCCACATGCTGCACATAGCCCGTCGTCCGGGCATCGACCCCGTGCATCCCGTGATCGGGTTCGCCCGACAGAATGCGCCCGCCCATGTAGGGATCGGCAAGGCGCAGCTCCAGCGCGGCGGCGGTCGCGGCTTCGACCCTGTCCAGCGTGTCGCCCATGCGACCGAACTGCATCAGGTGCCCGATCCAGCGGAACAGCGCCAGCACGACGAAACCGATGACCACGATGGTGAACAGGAAAATCACCACCCGGCCGGCCGCGTCGTAAAGATCGGCATTCAGCGCCACCAATCCCACCAACCCGAACAGGAAAGCCCCCAGGAAGGTGGCCAGCACGTTTTGCGTCGTGCGATCCTCTTGCAAGAGCACGGCAGCGCGGGGGGTGGCCGTGCTGGCGGCGGCGGCAAAGGCCGATACCGCGATGGAGAGTGAAAAGGTCGTGACCGCCAGCATCGAAGAGGTCAGAACCCCCAGAAGCTGCTCGACCGCATCAGCCCCGGCCCTGATGGCCAGATCCTCGGCCAGGTAGGGTGACAGAACATGCGCCAGCCCGACGGAAAGCAGCGCAAGGAAAGCGAAGCCTACGACGCGCACCCAGACCTTCTTGAGGATCTCCCGCAGGTACCATGTGTAACGCGACACCATCGCTCGCTGCCCCCATGCCATGCATCCGGCACGCCGCCGCATCAGCATGCGGCGACCTGTCAGAGCGGTCTCAGACGCGGCCTAGCCGCATTTCGAATGGCCACAGCTGGCGCAGGTCATGCAGCCCTCGACCATCCGCATTTCGTATTGCCCGCAAGACGGGCAGGCTTTGCCGCGCGGCGCGTCAAGGCCCACGACATTGGCCTGGGGATCGGTCTTCAGGCCCATCCCTTCACCTTCGATGAACCCGATCGAGATCATGTGACGCTCGATCACGCCGCCGATGGCCGCCAGGATCGAGGGGATATATTTGCCCCCCATCCAGGCCCCGCCGCGCGGATCGAACACGGCTTTCAGCTCTTCCACGACAAAGGACACGTCCCCGCCACGCCGGAACACGGCCGAGATCATCCGCGTCAGCGCCACCGTCCAGGCGAAATGCTCCATGTTCTTGGAGTTGATGAAGACCTCGAAGGGGCGGCGATGGCCGTTGATCACGATGTCGTTGACGGTCAGGTAGATCGCATGTTCGCTGTCGGGCCATTTCAGCTTGTAGGTGTTGCCCTCCAGTTCCTGGGGGCGGTCCAGCGGTTCGGACATGTAGATCACTTCCGCGCCCTGATCGGCCTCGGGCGTCTTGTCCGTGGCCTCGGACACGCTGAGCACCGAGCCGGTCACGTCATTGGGCCGGTAGGTGGTGCAGCCCTTGCAGCCTGTTTCATAGGCGGCCATGTAGACCTCCTTGAAGGCGTCAAAGCTGATGTCCTCGGGGCAGTTGATGGTCTTCGAGATCGAACTGTCGACCCATTTCTGTGCCGCCGCCTGCATCCGCACGTGATCCAGCGGGGCCAGCGTCTGGGCATTGACGAAATAGTCGGGCAATGCGGCATCGCCGAATTTCTCGCGCCACATCTGCACGGCGTAATCGACGACTTCCTCCTCGGTGCGGCTGCCGTCCTTCTGCAGGACCTTGCGCTTGTAGGCATAGGCAAAGACCGGCTCGATGCCTGACGACACGTTGCCCGCATAAAGGCTGATCGTGCCGGTGGGGGCGATCGAGGTCAGCAGCGCGTTGCGGATGCCATGGGTGCGGATCGCGTCGCGCACATCCGCGTCCATAGCCCGCATCGTGCCGGACGCCAGATACTTTTCTGCGTCGAACAGCGGGAATGCGCCCTTTTCCTTCGCCAGGTCCACCGAGGCCAGATAGGCGGCGCGGGCGATCGCGTGCAGCCATTCCTCGGTCTGACGCGCCGCCTCCTCGCTGCCATAGCGCAGCCCCACCATCAGCAGCGCATCCGCCAGACCTGTCACACCCAGGCCGATGCGGCGCTTGGCCTGCGCTTCCTGGGCCTGCGCCTCCAGCGGGAAACGACTGGCATCGACGACGTTATCCATCATCCGCACGGCCACGGCCACAAGATCGGTCAGCTGTTTGGGATCAAGGTGGGCCTTCTTGCCGAAGGGATCCGTCACCAGACGCGCCATGTTGATCGACCCCAGCAGGCACGCGCCATAGGGTGGCAGCGGCTGCTCGCCACAGGGATTTGTCGCAGCAATGGTTTCGACATAGTTGAGGTTGTTGGCCTCGTTGATCCGGTCGATGAAGATCACGCCGGGTTCGGCGAAATCATAGGTGCTTTTCATGATCTGGTTCCACAGATCACGCGCCTGCACCGTGTGATAGACCTTGCCGTCGAATTGCAGATCCCAGGGCGCATCGGCCTTCACGGCCTCCATGAAGGGATCGGTCACCAGCACCGACAGGTTGAACATCCGCAGGCGTGCCGCGTCGGATTTGGCGGTGATGAAAGCCTCGATATCGGGGTGGTCGCAACGCATCGTCGCCATCATCGCGCCCCGGCGCGAGCCTGCCGACATGATGGTGCGGCACATCGCATCCCAGACATCCATGAAGGACAGCGGCCCCGAGGCATCGGCCGCCACGCCCAGCACATCCGCGCCGCGCGGCCGGATCGTCGAGAAATCATAGCCGATCCCGCCGCCCTGCTGCATGGTCAGCGCGGCCTCCTTCAGCATGTCGAAAATGCCTGCCATGCTGTCAGGGATGGTGCCCATGACAAAGCAATTGAACAGCGTCACGCGCCGCCCGGTGCCGGCACCCGCCGTGATGCGCCCGGCGGGCAGATATTTGAAATCCTCAAGCGCCGCATAGAACTTGTCTTCCCAGGCGGCGCTGTCTTGTTCCACCTGCGCGAGCGACCGCGCGATGCGCCGCCACGTATCCTCGACCGAGCGGTCGATCGGCGTGCCATCGGCCTGCTTGAACCGATATTTCATGTCCCAGATCTGTTCGGAAATGGGGGCGGCAAAACGGGTCATGGCAAGGTCCTCGGGTCAGCGGGCGGGTGGGGCAGAGGCCCTGCATCCGGGGGTGCGGGGCGGCTTGCGGCAGGCTGCACAGAATAGGCCGGGGGCGGGTCCGGGTCAACGGCGCTGACGCGCAATTCAGCCTGCCAACAGCCCTTGATATCGCGGGGTCCGCGTCTATGATCCACAACCACTGGGGAAAATCACATGCCGGAACCATTGCACCTGATCAAGCTTTCCGTTGGCACCGAAGGGGTCGAGGATCTGGCCGCATGGCAGGCCAGCGTCCGGGCCAGGGGGGCCGACGGCTTGCCGCGTCACGTCACCCGGATGTGGCCCAAGCGCGAGGCCGAGATCCTGGACGGCGGGTCGATCTACTGGGTGATCAAGGGCATGCTGCAATGCCGCCAGCGCATCCTGCGGCTGGACGAGGTGATCGGTGGCGACGGGATACGTCGCTGCGCCATCGTGCTGGATCCAGAACTGATCCGCACCACCCAGGCCCTGAAGAAACCATTCCAGGGCTGGCGCTACCTGGCGGCCAAGGACGCGCCCGCCGATCTGCCGCAAGGCCGCGCCCATGAGGATGCCCTGCCCAGCAGCCTGAGCGCGGCGCTGGCGGATCTTGGCATTCTCTGACGCATAAAGCCGCCTCTGACGCGCCAGTGGCACTGCGGCAGATGGCTTTTTGCAAGCCCCCGAGATGACGCTTGAAAACGTCCCGAGGAGGACGCATCCTGCCGCCATCCTCCAGGACATGACAGAATGCTCCGCCCGCAATTGCTGACCAGCCTTTCGACCTATTCGGCAGCGACCTTCCGGGCCGATCTTTTTGCGGGCATCACGGTGGCCATGGTGGCGCTGCCGCTGTCGCTTGCGATTGCCATCGCTTCGGGCGCGACCCCGGCGCAGGGGCTGATAACGGCGATCGTGGCGGGTTTCATCATCTCGGCGCTGGGTGGCAGCACCGTGCAGATCGGCGGGCCCACCGGGGCCTTCATCGTCGTGGTCGCAGGCGTGATCGCGCAGCACGGTTATGACGGGCTGGTGCTGGCCACGGCCATGGCGGGGGTGATCCTGCTGGTGGCAGGATGGCTGCGGGCGGGCAGCCTGATCGCCCATGTTCCCGAATCTGTCGTCAACGGCTTCACCATCGGGATCGCGGTGCTGATCGCGGCAAGCCAGATCAAGGATCTGATGGGGCTGTCGATGGCGCATGAGCCGGCGGAACTGCTGCACAAGCTCCCCGCGCTCTGGGCCGCGCGGGATACGTTCAGCCTGGCGGCGCTTGGCGTGGGGCTGGCGACGATGGTGCTGATCGTGATGTTCCGCCGTGCCGCGCCGCGGCTGCCCGGGCTGATCGTGGCGCTGGCCCTGACCTCGGGGGTGGCCGCGATGCTGTCGCTGCCGGTCGAGACGATCGCGGCCCGCTTCGGTGATCTGCCGCGCAGCCTGCCGTTGCCCGCGCTGCCCGCAATTTCGCTGGACCGGATGATCGAGGTCCTGCCCTCGGCTCTGGTCATCGCTTTCCTGGCCGGGATCGAATCGCTGCTGTCCGCCGTGGTCGCCGACCGGATGACCGGGGCAAGGCACAAGCCGAACGCCGAAGTGGTGGCGCAGGGCGCAGCCAACCTGGCCTCGGCGGCCTTTGGCGGATTGCCTGCAACCGGGGCGATTGCCCGCACCGCGACCAATGTCCGCGCCGGGGGGCAGACACCCGTGGCAGGTATGGTCCACGCTGTCGCGATCCTCGCGATGATGATGCTGGCCGCCGGGCCAACCGGGATGCTGGCGATGCCAGCCATGGCGGGGCTTTTGATCCTGACCGCCTGGAACATGGCAGAGCCGCACAAATGGGGCGCATGGATGCGCGAGCGCCCCTCGGACCGGGCGCTGTTGCTGCTGACGATGGCGCTGACCGTACTGGTTGATCTGACCGTGGCGATCGGCGTCGGTGTCGCCCTGGGGCTGGCGCTGAAACTGCGGGCGGGCCGCACCAAACCCGACACTTTCGACCCGCGCCGGATGTAGACAGCTTAATCGACCTCGATCATCCGGCAGAGCTGCTGAAGCGTCTCGCGATCCGCATCGTCCAGTTCCGCCGCGCGACTGCGATAGAGCGTGGCTTGCGAGCGCAGCACCAGACCGTCGCGCAGCATCTTGAGGTGATTGGCGCGCAGCGTCTCGCCGGTCGAGGTGATATCGGCCACCGCCTCGGCGGTTTCGAATTTCACCGTGCCTTCGGTGGCACCCTGGCTGTCCACCAGCGCGTAATCGGCAACACCCGCATTACGCAGGAAGTCGCGGACAAGACGATGATACTTGGTGGCGATACGCATCCGGAAACCGTGCCGCTTGCGAAAGGCGGCGGCTGCGGCGTCAAGATCGTCAAGCAGGTCCACATCGACCCAGGCGGCAGGCACCGCGATGATCAGATCGGCATGGCCAAACCCCAGTTTGGCCAGTTCCTGCACCTGCTGGTCCCATTGCCCCAGCTTTTCGCGCACCAGGTCAGTGCCGGTCACACCCAGATGGATGCGTCCGGCGGCCAGTTCGCGCGGAATTTCGCCCGCCGACAGCAGCACCAGTTCGACATTGTCGATGCCGCCCACCGCGCCTGCATATTCGCGTTCCGAGGCGCTGCGCGACAGGGCGATGCCGCGCGCCGCAAACCATTCGAAGGTCTTTTCCATCAGCCGGCCCTTGGACGGCACGCCCAGCTTGATCGTCATGATGCGGCCCTCAATTCCAGCAGCAACCCCGGACGGATCACCCCACCCACTGCGGGGATTTCCGCCCCCTGCCCCAACACGCGGGTCAGCGCGTCATAGCGCCCGCCGGAGGCGACAGGCGGCAGGTCGCTGCGCCCCTCGGCGTAGAAGCCGAAGACGAAGCCGTCGTAATATTCCATCGAGGTGCGGCCATAACTGGCCTCGAATTCAAGCGTGTCCACGTCGATCCCGCGCGCCGACAGCGCCGCAACGCGGGCCGTCAGCCGCGACACGGCCGGGATGATGGCGGGCATGTCGACCGAGATGTCGCGCAGATGTTCCAGCGCGAAAGGCAGCGTCTCGCGCACGCCAAGGATCGCATCCAGCAGCGCCACCTCGTTTTCGCTGATCGGCGGTGTGGCTGCATCTTCGCGCAGGGCGGTGATGCGTGCATTGATCTCGGCCCGGTCGCGCAGCCCGACCAGGGGCGGGCAATCCGCCCAGGGATCAGCGGCCGCCAGAAGCGCCAGCCGTGTCTCTGGCACCGGCGCGCGGCCCGAGTAGCGATCCAGAAGCGCGCGAAACCGGCGCGGCCGCCAGATATGGCGCCGCAGGGCGGCCTTGCGCGCGGGCGTGGTGTTCAGACCTTCGACAGCGGCAGCCAGGATGCCGATATCGCCCGTCGCCGCGCGCAGGGGAAGATCGCCCAGCGCCTGACGGATCAGGGCGAAAACCTCGGCGTCGGCGGCCGCGGGATCGACGCGGTCAAAAACCTCGTATCCGGTCTGGAAATATTCATTGGCGCGGTCGGGAAATTCCTCCTGCCGGCGGAACACCTCGCCCGCATAGGTATAGCGCGCGGGTTCGGCGCCATGGGCCATGTGCATCTGCACGACGGGCACGGTGAAATCGGGGCGCAGCATCTGTTCCCCGCGCACGGCGTCCGATGTCACATAGGCACGGGCGCGAATATCCTCGCCGTAGAGGTCCAGCAGGGTGTCGGCGGGTTGCAGCACCGGCGGGTCCACGACCTGCGCACCTGCCGCCGCAAAGATGGCGCGCAGGCGCGTGGCCTCGTCGCGGATGGCGGTGCGCGCCGCGGTGCGTCTGGCGGCCGTGTCAGGCATCGGCGTGGCTTTCGATGATGTCGCGCACCTTCGCCACCATCTGATCGCGCGGCACCTCGTATTGGCTGGGACGGCTTTGCCATTCCTCAAGCGTGGCGTTTTCCGCGATCTTGGCGCCAAGGATCAGGTCCTTGATCTGCACCACGCCACGGGCCTTTTCATCGCCGCCTTCGATGATGGCGACGGGCGAGGCGCGCTTGTCGGCGTATTTCAACTGATTGCCGAACTGCTTGGGGTTGCCCAGATAGACCTCGGCCCGGATACCGGCGCGGCGCAATTCGCCTGCCATCGCCTGGTAATCGGCCATGCGGTCGCGGTCCATCACGGTCACCACGACGGGCCCCTGTTCGCGGGCCTGCATCCGGCCCTTTTCGCGCAGCGCCGCCAGCAGGCGGTCGACACCGATGGACACGCCCGTGGCGGGCACTTCCTGCCCGGTGAAGCGCTTGACCAGATCGTCATAGCGCCCGCCGCCCGCGACCGAACCGAATTGCCGCTTGCGGCCCTTCTCGTCGAAGATCTCGAAGGTCAGTTCGGCCTCGAAGACCGGCCCGGTGTAATAGCCCAAGCCCCGCACGACCGAGGGGTCGATCACGATACGGTCGGGGCCATAGCCCTGTGCCGCGACCAGGTCGGCGATCTGGGCCAGTTCATCCACACCCTGCACCCCGATGGCGGAGGCGCCAACGGCAGCGCGCAGATTGTCCAGCGTCGCAGCCATGGTATCCGCCTTCGATGTCAGAAAGGCGATCACGGGTTCGGCCTGGTCTGCATCAAGGCCCACGCCGTCGATAAAGGCGCCAGAGGCATCGAGCCGCCCCTTGGTCAGCAGTTCACGCACCCCGGCTTCGCCGACCTTGTCGAATTTGTCGATCGTCCGCAGCACGGCTTCGCGGGCGTCGCCCTCGGGCAGGCCCATCACCTCAAGAATGCCGTTCAGAACCTTGCGGTTGTTGATCCGCACGATGTAATCGCCGCGCGGAATGCCCACCTCCTCAAGCGTATCCGCCAGCATGGCGCAAATCTCGGCATCCGCCGCGACGCTTGCCGCACCAACCGTATCGGCATCACATTGATAGAACTGGCGGAATCGGCCCGGTCCGGGCTTTTCATTGCGCCAGACCGGCCCCATCGCATAGCGGCGATAGGGCAGCGGCAGATCGTTGCGATGCTGGGCATAGACCCGTGCCAGGGGGGCGGTCAGGTCATAGCGCAGCGCCAGCCAGTCGCCAGGCTTGGCGTTTTCACCCTCGTGATCGGGGTCTTCCTGCCAGGCAAAGACGCCCGCGTTGGGGCGGTCCACATCGGGCAGGAACTTGCCCAGCGCCTCGACCGTTTCCACGGCCGAGGATTCCAGCGCGTCAAAGCCGTAGCGGTGATAGACCCGTGCGATCGTGGCCAGCATCTCGCTGCGCATGGTCACATCGGCACCGAAGTAATCGCGGAAACCTTTCGGGGTTTCGGCGCGGGGGCGCGGGGTCTTCTTGTCCTTGGCCATGTCTGGCTCCCTCGGTCTTGTGCGGGGCGGTATGGGCGGTCTTGTCCGGCTTGCCTCTACCGGATGCAGGCCAAGGGGGCAAGCGGGGCTAGAGGTCGTCGAACCGGCCCGACCGGCCATGTCCCCCCGCAAAGCGCGAGGCCCCGGCGCGCCCTTCGGCAGCGAACATCGCGGCCGAGACCCATTCACGACGCAAGGCCGCCGCCAGATCGGCGGGCGGCATCCGCGCTGACAGGAAATCGGCCCGCATGCAGCCCTGCGGAAAGCGGGTCAGCGTCTGCGCCAGATCCAGTGCTGCGGTCAGCGCCTGCCCCTGTGGCACAAGGCGGTCGGCCAGCCCCATGGCCCGCGCCTCTTCGGCATCCACCGGGCGCCCCGTCAGGATCAGGTCATTGGCGCGGCCCTGTCCGATCACGCGCGGAAGGCGGAAGGTGCCCCCGTCGATCAGCGGCACGCCCCAGCGGCGGCAATAGATGCCCATCACCGCGCCCTGCGCCATGACCCGCATGTCGCACCATGCGGCAAGTTCCACGCCGCCCGCCACGGCGGGCCCTTCGATCGCGGCGATCACGGGTTTCGACAGCATCAGCCGCGATGGCCCCATCGGACCGGGCCGGGGCTGGGCCACCGGGTCGGTCCAGTCATCGGGAATATCGACGGCCTCGATCCAGCTGGCCGCGGATCCATCAGCGGCGGTCTTGAGGTCGAAGCCCGCGCAGAAAGCGCCATCCGCCCCGGTCAGGATCATCACGTCGATCCCGGCATCGCCTTCCAGCGTCAGAAATGCCTCGTAAAGCGCCTGCGCCGTCACCGGATTGACCGCGTTGCGCGCCTGTGGCCGGTCGATCGTGACGACCGCCACCCGATCCTGTTGATCCACCCTGACTGTCATGGCCTGTCCTTCCCTGTGTCCTGCCCCCGTGCTATCAACAGCATCGCAAAAGGAGGCGCGATGCAACACCTTGAGGAAAAGCTGGCCCATCTGATCCGCGCGGTCGATGACCTGTCGGATGTTGTCGCAACCCAGCAGACCGAAATCGCGCGCCTGGCCCGGCGCGTCGACATGCTGATGCAGCGCGAGGCGGAACGCGAAAGTGCCGCGGGCGAAGGCGTGGTGCTGGCCGATCAACGCCCGCCGCATTGGTAAATCCGCCCGCCGGTCAGGGTCGCGTTACACTTCCTGCACTTCCATGACGCCGGGCAAGGACCGGATTGCCCCCTTGATCTGCGGGTTCAGCGGGAAATCCTGACCTGTGTCGATCTCGGTCTCGCCGGGCAGGCCGGGGTCCATCAGGCACAGCATGACGGGTCCGCGCGGCAGGTTTCGCAAGGTTTCGGCCGCCTGTTCCAGAACCGACGCGACAGAGGCGATAGCGCCCGCATCCTCGATGAAGATCCGCAGGCCGGTGGCGCCGGCTTCGGCCACGACACCGTCCATCGGGGTCACGGATCGCCCGACGGGATCGAACTGCCCCTCGTTGAACCGCGCCTCAAGGGTCATGACAACCTGATGCGTCTGGTCAAAGACACGCCGGGCCGCGTCGAAATCATCGCAGAACATCGCGATCCCCGAGACCTGGCTGGTCGGGTCGGAAATGTTCATCCGGAAGAACCGCGTGCCGCGTCCCGATTTGCGCTCTTGCAGGGCCGACACCAGAACACCCACCTTGCCGATGGCGCCGCCGGCCTGTTCGGCCTTGGCCTGCAATTCGGCCAGGGTCAGCACGTTGCGCCGTTTCAGCGCGGGCAGGTAGTCGTCCAGCGGATGACCTGACAGGTAAAAACCGATGGCCTTGTGTTCCTCATCCAGCCGTTCTGTCGGTTGCCAGTCGGCCACGGGCATCAGGCGCGGTTCGGGCAGGTCGTCGCCCGCCTCTCCGAACAGCGACACCTGGTTCGAGGCCTTCTGTTCGTGGATCGCCGCGGAATAGTTCACCAGCGCATCCAGCGCCTCGAACACCCGGCGGCGGTTGGGGTCCAGCATGTCGAAGGCCCCGGCGCGGGCCAGCATTTCAAGCGGCCGCTTGCCGACGCGTTTCAGATCCACCCGGCGGGCAAAATCGAACAGCGTGACAAAGGGCCTTTCGCGCCCCGCGTCGTCGCGCCGCGCGGCGGTGATCATCCGCATCGCCTCGATGCCCACGTTCTTGAGCGCGCCCAGCGCATAGACCAGCTTGCCCTCATGCACGGTGAACCCGGCCTCGGACCGGTTGACGCAAGGGGGTACGATCTCGATCCCCATGCCACGGCGGACTTCCTCGGCATAGGTGGACAGCTTGTCGGTCAGGTGGCTGTCGCAATTCATGACGCCCGCCATGAATTCGACCGGGTGGTTCGCCTTCAGCCAGGCTGTCTGGTAGCTGACCACGGCATAGGCGGCGGCGTGCGATTTGTTGAAGCCGTAATTGGCGAATTTCTCCAGAAGGTCGAAAACCTCCGAGGCTTTCTTCTTGTCGACGCCATTGGCCATCGCGCCCTTTTCGAACTTGGGCCGTTCCTTGGCCATCTCCTCGGCGATCTTCTTGCCCATAGCGCGGCGCAGCAGGTCGGCGCCGCCCAGCGAATAGCCCGCCATTTCCTGCGCGATCTGCATCACCTGTTCCTGGTAGACGATGATGCCCTGGGTTTCCTCAAGGATGTGGTCGATCAGCGGATGGATCGATTCACGCGCTTTCAGCCCGTTCTTGACCTCGCAATAGGTGGGAATATTCTCCATCGGGCCGGGACGGTACAGCGCCACCAGCGCCACGATATCCTCGATGCAGGTGGGCTTCATGCGCCGCAGCGCGTCCATCATCCCGCTGGATTCCACCTGGAAGACCGCGACGGTTTTGGCACTGGCATAAAGCCTGTATGTCGCCTCGTCATCCAGCGGGATCGCGCCGATATCGTCCATGGCGCCTTCGGGCGGATCGTAAAGCTGCGCCCCATCCGCGCGGATATGCAGATGCCGCCCCTGCCCCTTGATCAGATCGACCGCGTTCTGGATCACGGTCAATGTCTTTAGGCCGAGAAAGTCGAACTTGACCAGCCCGGCCTGTTCCACCCATTTCATGTTGAACTGCGTGGCCGGCATGTCCGATCGCGGATCCTGGTAGAGCGGCACCAGACGGTCCAGCGGGCGGTCACCGATCACCACGCCCGCCGCGTGGGTCGATGCGTTGCGCAGCAGCCCTTCGACCTGCTGGCCGTAGTCCAGCAAACGCTTGACGACTTCCTCGGCGCGGACCGCCTCGCGCAGGCGTTCTTCCTGTGCCAGGGCCTGCTCGATGCTGACAGGCTTGACCCCTTCGACCGGGATCAGCTTGGACAGCCGGTCCACCTGCCCGTAAGGCATCTGCAACACGCGCCCGATATCGCGCACCGCGGCCTTGGACAGAAGCGCGCCGAAGGTGATGATCTGCCCCACCTTGTCACGTCCATAACGCTCCTGCACATAGCGTATCACCTCTTCGCGGCGATCCATGCAGAAGTCGATGTCGAAGTCGGGCATGCTGACGCGTTCGGGGTTCAGGAAGCGTTCGAACAGCAAGCTGTAGCGCAGCGGATCAAGGTCGGTGATCGTCAGCGCATAGGCCACCAGGCTGCCCGCCCCCGAGCCGCGCCCCGGCCCCACGGGAATGTCGTGATCCTTGGCCCATTTGATGAAATCGGCCACGATCAGGAAATAGCCGGGAAAGCCCATGCCCTCGATGATGCCAAGTTCGAACTCCAGCCGTTTGTCATATTCCTCGACCGAAGCGGCATGGGGGATCACGGCAAGCCGCGCGGCCAGACCTTCCTTGGCCTGGCGGCGCAATTCCTGCACCTCGTCATCGGCGAACTTGGGAAGGATCGGCGGGCGCTTGAACGCCTTGAAGGCACAGCGGCGCGCGATTTCGACGGTGTTCTGGACCGCTTCGGGCAGATCCGCAAAGAGCGTGGCCATCTCTTGCGGCGATTTGAAATAGTGTTGCGCGGTCAGGCGGCGGCGCGGCCCCTGCTGGTCGACATAGGCGCCTTCGGCGATGCAGATCAGCGCGTCATGCGCCTCGTACATGTCGGATTTCGGGAAATAGACATCGTTGGTGGCCACCAGCGGCAGATCCATCGCATAGGCCATCTCGACAAAGCCACGTTCTGACAGGCGCTCGGCCTCGGGCAGGCCGCCGCCCTCGGGGTGACGCTGCAATTCGACGTAAAGCCGGTCTGGATAAATCGCCGCCAGCTTGCGCATCAGATCTTCCGCCGCCGGGCGCTGACCTGCCCGCAAGAGCCGCCCCACGGGTCCATCGGGGCCGCCCGACAGGCAGATCAGACCTTCGCCGAACGCTTGCAACTCCTCCATCGTGACCTGCGGAAGCTGTCCGGCCTTGTCCAGGTAGAGGCAGCTGTTCAGCCGCATCAGGTTTTCATATCCGGTCTCGTTCTGGGCCAGCAGCACGATCCCCGCGGGGTCGCGGGGCCGCTCTCCCGGCTGGGCCGGCAGGTAAGCCAGCGAAACCTGGCAACCGACGATGGGCTGGATGCCCGCCGCGCTGGCCCCCACCGAGAATTCCAGCGCCGCGAACATGTTGTTGGTATCGGTCACGGCCACGGCCGGCATGCCGGCCGCGGCGCACAGACCGGGCAGCTTCTTCAGCCGCACCGCCCCTTCCAGCAGGGAATATTCGGTGTGCACACGCAGGTGAATGAATCGGGGGGAATTGCTCATGGGCTGAAGGCTACCCCAAGGCCCGCCCCTCGGAAAGCGCCGAAAAACTGATCACCGGACGGCAAGGCCGAAAGCCGCCGTGAAGCTTTTTCTTGCCAACTGGCCGAATCCGCGCTTTGCTGAAGCGAACCAACAGGGTCCGCGCTGCTCTACGCCGCATCGAGACAGCGCATCACGGGGCAAAAAACTGGTAAGGCGGCGGGCTTTTCTGCATGAATGTCTCCTTTCTTCTGAACGGGGAAAGCGTGGTGCTGGCAGATGAGTCGCCCACCGTGACCGCGCTGGACTGGCTGCGCGAGACGCGCGGCCTGACAGCCACGAAAGAGGGTTGCAACGAGGGCGATTGCGGCGCCTGCACCGTCATGGTCACCGATCCGGACGGCAGCAGCCGCGCATTGAACGCCTGCATCCTTTTTCTGCCGCAACTGGATGGTCGCGCCCTGCGCACGGTCGAAGGCATCACCGGCCCGGATGGCCACCTGCACCCGGTACAACAGGCCATGGTGGACCATCACGGCAGCCAATGTGGCTTCTGCACGCCGGGCTTCATCGCCGCAATGGCGGTGGCGCATCTGAACGGGGACAGGGACCACGACCGGTCACTGGCCGGAAACCTGTGCCGCTGCACCGGCTATGCGCCGATCATCCGCGCCGCGAAAGCCGCCGAAGACGCGCCTGTGCCCGCCTGGATGACCCATGACCGCGATTTCTTCTTGCCGGAAATATCCGCGGGGGGATCGTCGAGCCGCAGGGTCGACGTGGGGGGCCGCCAGCCCCCCGCCAGTGCGGCCATGCAACCGACAAGCAGCGACGCGCTTGCCGCGGCCTATGCCGCGAACCCCGCGGCGACACTGGTGGCCGGTGCCACGGATGTCGGCCTTTGGGTCACCAAGCAGATGCGCGACCTTGGCCAGATGATCTTTCTGAACCGCTGCGCCGATCTGCAGCAGATCACGCAGAACGAAGATGCCGTGACCATCGGTGCAGGCGTCACCATCGCGCGGCTGATCCCGGTCATGGATGATCTGCATCCGTCCTGCGCGGCCATGCTGCGGCGCTATGGTTCGGCGCAGGTCCGGGCCGCGGCCACGATCGGGGGCAATATCGCCAATGGCTCGCCCATCGGTGACGGGCCGCCCGCGCTGATGGCGCTGGGTGCTGTGCTGCATCTGCGGCAGGGCGATGCGCGGCGCGAGATGGCGCTTGAGGATTTCTTTCTGGAGTATGGAAAGCAGGATCGCCGCCCCGGCGAATTCATCGAGGCTGTCACGATCCCGCGGCAGGCGGACAGGCTGCGCTGCCACAAGCTGTCCAAGCGGTTCGATCAGGATATCTCGGCGGTGTGCGGCTGCTTCTCGATCACCGTGATGGATGGCCGGGTGACTGCCGCCCGCATCGCCTTTGGCGGCATGGCGGGCATTCCGGCGCGCGCGCGCCATGTCGAGGCGGCATTGATCGGCCAGCCCTGGATCGCTGCGACCATTGATCGCGCGATGCAGGCTTTCGCGCAGGATTTCGTGCCGCTGTCGGACATGCGCGCCTCGGCCGGGTACCGGCTGCAGACGGCGGCGAACATGCTGCGGCGCTATTTCCTTGAAGATACGGGTCAGACCGCCGGGATCATGGAGGTGCAGCCATGAGCCTGGCCAAACCCCTGCCCCATGACGCCGCACGCCTGCATGTGACGGGACAGGCGCGCTATGTCGATGATATTCCCCTGCCCGCCGATGCGCTGCACCTGGCCTTCGGTCTGTCCGGAATCGCGCGGGGCCGGATCACCGGGATGGACCTGGCGGCCGTGCGCGCCGCGCCCGGCGTGGTGATGGTTCTGACGGCGGAAGATCTGCCTTTTGCGAATGATGTCTCGCCTTCCGCCCATGACGAACCGCTTCTGGCCATGGGCCGCGTCCATTACCTGGGACAGCCGGTCTTTGCGGTGGTGGCGGATAGCCATCTGGCGGCGCGCCGCGCGGCACGGCTGGGCCGGATCGACTATGCCGAAGAGGTCCCGATCCTGACGATCGACCGGGCTCTGGCTGCAAACAGCCGTTTCGAGGATGGTCCGCGCATCTATGCCAAAGGCGATGCGCCCGCCGCGATCGCGGCGGCGCCGCATCGCGTGGAAGGGCGCTTCGAGATCGGCGGGCAGGAGCATTTCTACCTTGAGGGTCAGGCGGCCCTGGCCCTGCCACAGGAGGGCGGCGACATGGTGGTGCACAGCTCCACCCAGCACCCGACCGAAATCCAGCACAAGGTGGCCGAGGCCCTGGGCCTTCCCATGCATGGCGTCCGGGTCGAAGTGCGGCGCATGGGCGGGGGCTTCGGCGGCAAGGAAAGCCAGGGCAATGCGCTGGCCGTGGCCTGTGCGGTGGCGGCATCCCTGACCGGGCGGCCCTGCAAGATGCGCTATGACCGCGACGATGACATGGTGATCACCGGCAAGCGGCATGACTTTCGCATCGATTACACGGCGGGCTTTGACGATGCGGGCCGCATCGCCGGGGTGGGTTTCGTGCAATATGCCCGCTGCGGCTGGGCGCAGGATCTGTCGCTGCCGGTGGCAGACCGCGCGATGCTGCATGCCGATAATGCTTACCTGCTTGAGCATGCCCGCATCGAAAGCCACCGCTTGAAGACCAACACGCAGAGCGCGACCGCGTTCCGTGGCTTCGGCGGCCCGCAGGGGATGGTCGGCATCGAGCGGGTGATGGATCACATCGCGCATTACCTGGGCCGCGACCCGTTGGACGTGCGGCGTGTGAATTATTATGCCGAAGCCGCGCCTGCGGCGGGCCGGAATGCGCCTGCGGCGGGCCGGAATGCGCCTGCGGCGGGCGGCGCAGGGGGGCTGTCTGCCCCCCCGTTCACCTCCGGTGAACACCCCCCCGAGGATATTTCGGGCAAGAAGATACAAACGACGCCCTACGGCATGGAGGTCGAGGATTTCATCCTGCATGCCATGACCGACCGGCTGACCGTGACGGGCGCGTATGACAGGCGGCGGCGGGCCGTGGCGGATTGGAACGCGACTCACCCCGTCCTGAAACGCGGCCTTGCGCTGACGCCGGTGAAATTCGGGATTTCCTTCACGCTGACCCATCTCAACCAGGCGGGCGCCCTGGTGCATGTCTACCAGGATGGATCGATCCACCTGAACCATGGTGGCACCGAGATGGGCCAGGGCCTGTTCCAGAAGGTGGCGCAGGTCGCGGCCGCGCGCTTCGGGCTGGAGGTGGGGGCCGTCAAGATCACCGCCACGGATACCGGAAAAGTCCCCAATACATCGGCCACGGCCGCATCATCCGGGTCGGATCTGAACGGCATGGCCGTCAAGGCCGCCTGCGATACGATCCGCGACCGCATGGCCGCGCATCTGGCGGCGCTGCATCAGGTCGATGCCCTATCGGTGCGCTTCGAGGGTGGCCACGTCTACGCGGGCGAGGCCAGTTACAGCTTTGCCCAAGCCGCGCAGATGGCCTATGCGGCGCGGATCAGCCTGTCCGCGACAGGTTTCTATGCCACACCCAAGGTCGAATGGGATCGCATCCGGGGGCATGGGCGGCCGTTCTTCTATTTCGCCTATGGTGCGGCGCTGACCGAGGTGGTGATCGACACCCTGACCGGCGAGACGCGGATCCTGCGGGCCGATCTTCTGCATGACGCGGGCGCCAGCCTGAACCCGGCGCTGGACATCGGCCAGATCGAGGGCGGTTACGTGCAGGGCGCAGGCTGGCTGACGATGGAGGAGCTGGTGTGGGATCAGGCAGGGCGACTGCGCACACATGCGCCGTCGACCTACAAGATCCCCGCTGTGTCGGACCGGCCCGCGGTGTTCAACGTCGCGCTCTGGGAGGAGAGCAACCGGGAGGAGACGATCTATCGCTCGAAAGCCGTGGGCGAGCCGCCCTTCATGCTGGGCATCTCGGCGCTGATGGCGATTTCGGATGCTGTTTCCGCTTGCGGGCCGGGATATCCGGCGCTGGATGCGCCAGCGACGCCGGAGCGTATCCTGGCGGCTGTGCAGCGGGTGCGCGATGGGCTTTGATCTTGCAGAATTGACCACCGCCGTGACCGGTCATGGTCGGGTCGCACGGGTGGTGATCGCGCAGGTGCGCGGGTCGTCGCCGCGAGAGGTCGGGGCGGCGATGCTGGTCTGGCCAGAGGGTCAATCGGGCACGATCGGCGGCGGCGCGCTGGAGCATCAGGCGGCGCAAGCGGCGCGCGCAATGCTGGCGGGCGGGCCTGCGTCTCGGCTTTCCCGGCATGCGCTGGGGCCGGATCTGGGGCAATGCTGCGGCGGGTCGGTGCAATTGCTGAGTGAGGTATATGATGCGGTCGCGCTTGAGGTCCTGGAGGGACATGAGGTGATTGCCCGCCCCGTGACGCAGGGGACGCAGGGGACGCAGACGCCGCTGGCCGTGCAGCGCCTGCTGCACCGCGCGCGCGCGCAGGGCCAGCGGCCCGCGCCGCAGCTGATCGAGGGCTGGATGGTCGAATCCCTGGCGCGCGCTTCGGTGCCGCTGTGGATCTGGGGCGCGGGCCATGTGGGGCGCGCGCTGGTCGCGACGCTGTCGCCGCTGCCCGATCTGGCCATCACCTGGGTCGATACGCACCCCGAGCGCTTTCCGGCCCAAAACCCATGGGGCGTCACGATCCTGCCGGCGGCAGAACCGGCCCGCCTGGTGCCGCATGCGCCCAAAGATGCACATCATCTGATCCTGACCTATTCCCATGCGCTGGATCTGGCGCTGTGTCACGGGCTGCTGGAGCATGGCTTTGCCAGCGCGGGCCTGATCGGATCAGCGACGAAATGGGCGCGGTTCCGGTCGCGGCTGCAGGCGCTGGGCCATGCTTGCGCGCACATCGCGCGCATCCGTTGCCCCATCGGCGCGCCGACACTGGGCAAACATCCGCAAGCGATTGCAATCGGCGTGGCGGCCAGCCTAATGAACGGCCTAGCGGCCGAGACCGACAGAAAGGAACGCAGCGCATGACCGCACCGGTTCTGAGCATCAAGGGCCTGACCAAGGCCTATCCGGGTGTCGTGGCGAATGCGGATGTGTCATTCGATGTCATGGAGGGCGAGGTTCATGCCCTGCTGGGCGAGAATGGCGCGGGCAAGTCCACTCTGGTCAAGATGATCTATGGCCTTGTGAAACCCGACCACGGCAGCATGACCTTTCAGGGCAAACCCTATGCCCCTGCCGAACCGCGCGCCGCGCGGGCGGCGGGCGTGGCGATGGTGTTCCAGCATTTTTCCCTGTTCGACGCGCTGAACGTGGCCGAGAATATCGCCCTGGGGATGGAGCATCCTCCCCGGTTGGCCGATCTGGCGGGACGTATCCGCGAGGTATCCGAAACCTACGGCCTGCCGCTGGACCCGTTCCGCACCGTGGGCGACCTGTCCGCGGGGGAACGCCAGCGGGTCGAGATCATCCGCTGCCTGCTGCAGGATCCGCGCCTGCTGATCATGGACGAGCCGACATCGGTGCTGACCCCGCAAGAGGTGGAAATCCTGTTCCAGACCCTGCGCAAGCTGACGGCCGAGGGCGTGGCGATCCTTTATATCAGTCACAAGCTGGAGGAGATCCGCACGCTTTGCGATACGGCCACGATCCTGCGGCTGGGCAAGAAGGTAGCAACCTGCACCCCCGCCGAGACAACCGCGCGCCAACTGGCCGAGATGATGGTGGGCACGGTGTTGCACACGCCGGAACGCGGCGGCAGGGCGCTGGGCGATGTGGCGCTGGAACTGAGCGGGCTATCGGTCCGCTCGCCGTCAGCTTTCGGATGTTCGCTCAAGGACATCAGCCTGGCGGTGCGGCAGGGCGAGGTGCTGGGGCTTGGCGGGGTTGCCGGGAACGGACAGGACGAGTTGTTGGGCGCGCTGTCCGGCGAATTGCGCAGCAGCCCCGACATGGTGCAGATGCACGGCAAGGCCATCGGCATGCTGGGGCCGATGGAACGGCGGCGGATCGGGCTGCTGTGTGCGCCCGAGGAACGGCTGGGCCACGCGGCGGCGCCCGACATGAGCCTGACCGAGAACGCGATGCTGACCGGATCGCTGCGCGAAGGGCTGGAACGGCGCGGGTTCCTGGACTGGGGCCGCGCCAAGGGATTTGCCGAGGCCATCATCGCGCGTTTTGATGTGCGCACACCCGGGCCCGGCAATGCGGCGCGATCGCTGTCGGGGGGCAACCTGCAGAAATTCGTCATCGGGCGCGAGGTGATGCAGCGCCCCGAGGTGCTGGTGGTCAACCAGCCGACATGGGGTGTGGATGCCGCGGCTGCGGCCGCGATCCGGCAGGCGCTGCTTGATCTTGCGGCGGGCGGCACCGCGGTCGTGGTGATCAGCCAGGACCTGGACGAGCTGATGGAGATCGCGGACAGGTTCGGTGCCTTGAACGAGGGGCGGCTGTCACGCATCCGGCCCACGTCGGAGCTGAACATCGAGGAGATCGGGCTGATGATGGGTGGCGCCCATGACATGGAGGTGGCGCATGTCTGAGGCGGCAGAGCATGAGTATTTGAGGAACGATGAAGGAGCCGCGCCATGCTGAAGCTTGAAAAGCGGCCGCAGCCTTCGAAGGCCTGGGTCTGGCTGGCCCCCATCGTGGCGGTGGTCGCGACGATGATCGCGGGGGGCTTGCTGTTCGCGCTTCTGGGCAAGGACCCGCTGGTCGCGATACGCACGATCTTCTGGGATCCCCTGTTTTCCGAATTCGCCTTTTTCTACCGTCCGCAACTTCTGGTGAAGGGCGCGCCACTGGTCCTGATCGCCATCGGGCTGAGCCTGGGTTTCCGGGCAGGCATCTGGAACATCGGGGCCGAGGGGCAATATATCGTCGGCGCATTGTGCGGCGCGGGTGTGGGCCTTGCCTTCTACCCGGTTGAGGGATGGTTCATCTTTCCGCTGATGGTGATGGCTGGCGCGCTGGGGGGCTGGGCCTGGGCCATGATCCCGGCCGTTCTGAAGGTCAAATTCGGCACCAACGAGATACTTGTGTCGCTGATGCTGGTCTATGTGGCCGAGCAGTTGCTGGCCTCGATGGCGCTGGGGCTGATGAAGAATCCCGAAGGTTTCGGTTTTCCCGGCTCGCGCAACCTGCAGCAATATCCCAGCGCCCATAATGCGGAACTGATCGCGGGATCGGGGATGCACTGGGGCGTTGTCGCGGCCATGGTGGCGGTGATTTTCGCCTATGTGCTGATGACGCGGCATATTCTTGGCTTTCATATCCGCCTGACCGGAGAGGCGCCGCGCGCGGCGCGCTTCGCGGGTGTGAACCCGGCACGGCTGGTGCTGGTCTGCCTGGGGCTTGCGGGCGCGCTGGCGGGACTTGCCGGCATGTTCGAGGTCTCGGGGCCTGCCGGGCGAGTCAGCATCGACTTCAACGTGGGCTACGGCTTTACCGCGATCATCGTGGCTTTCCTGGGCCGGTTGCATCCGCTGGGCATCCTGCTGGCGGGTCTGCTGATGGCGCTGACCTATATCGGCGGCGAGATCGCGCAATCGCGGCTGGGGCTGCCGGCGGCGGCAATCCAGATGTTCCAGGGGATGTTGCTGTTCTTCCTGCTGGCAGTCGATGTGATGACCAATTACCGGCTGCGGCTGACATGGCGTGAGGTGGCATGATGGATCTGTCGTCAATCAATCCGATCCTGCTGCTGGCCTCGCTGATGGTGGCGGCGACCCCGTTGCTGCTGGCGGCGGTGGGCGAGCTTGTGGTGGAAAAGGCAGGTGTTCTGAACCTGGGCGTCGAGGGGATGATGATCACCGGCGCGATCTGCGGCTTTGCCATCGCGGTGAACACGGGAAATCCGATGCTGGGCGTTCTGGCTGCTGCCGCGGGGGGGGCTGCGCTGTCGCTTCTGTTTGCGGCGCTCACGCAGCTTGTGCTGGCCAACCAGGTGGCCTCGGGGCTTGGGCTGACGCTGTTCGGGCTGGGCCTGTCCTCGTTGATCGGCCAGGGCTACCAGGGCATTCGCCCGCCATCCTTTCCCCGGCTGAACGTGCCCGGCCTGTCGGACATGCCGGTGCTGGGGCGGATCCTGTTCTCGCATGATCTGATGGTGTATCTGGGCCTGATCATCGTCTCCGCCGTCTGGTTCATGCTGAAATACACCCGCGCCGGGCTGATCCTGCGGGCGGTCGGCGAGAACCACGAGGCGGCCCATGCCCTTGGCTACAAGGTCGTGCGCATCCGCATTCTGGCGATTCTCTTCGGCGGGGCCTGCGCCGGGATGGGAGGCGCCTATATCAGCCTGATCCGCGTGCCGCAGTGGACCGAGGGAATGACGGCCGGAATCGGCTGGATCGCCCTGGCGCTGGTGGTATTTGCCAGCTGGAAGCCCTGGCGCGTCCTGCTGGGTGCCTATCTTTTTGGCGGCGTGACGGTGATTCAGCTAAATCTGCAGGCGGCGGGCGTTGCGATTCCCGTCGAATATCTGGCAATGTCGCCCTATCTGATCACCATCCTCGTGCTGGTCATCATGTCGGCCGACAAAAGCAGCGCGCCTGCCTCGTTGGGCCGTATTTTCCATGCCTCGCGATGAGGTCAATCATTTCTGATCCGGCGGATCGGGGCGTTTTCAACAAGACCATCCAACAGGGGGAAACCTGAATGAAACTAACCAAACTGCTGACCACCGCGGCGCTTGCGCTGGGCCTGGCGACCGGGGCCATGGCGCAGGACAAGCTGAAGGTGGGCTTTGTCTATGTGGGCCCCGTCGGCGACGGCGGCTGGACCTATGAGCACGACAAGGGCCGGCTGGCCGTCGAGGCAGAGTTCGGCGACAAGGTCGAGACCGTTTTCGTCGAATCCGTGCCCGAAGGCCCGGACGCCGAGCGCGTGATGACCCAGATGGCGCTGGACGGCGCCAAGCTGATCTTCACCACCTCCTTTGGCTTCATGGACCCGACGATCAATGTGGCCGCCAAGTTCCCTGACGTGAAATTCGAGCACGCCACCGGCTACAAGCGCGTCGACAACGTGTCGACCTATTCGGCCCGTTTCTACGAGGGCCGCGCCATCCAGGGCCATATCGCGGGCAAGATGACGGAAACGAACATCATCGGCTATATCGGCTCCTACCCGATCCCCGAAGTGATCCGCGGCATCAACTCGGCCTTCATCCATGCGCGCAAGGTCAACCCCGATGTCCAGTTCAAGATCGTCTGGGCCTATACCTGGTTCGATCCCGCGAAAGAGGCTGACGCAGCGAAGGTCCTGATCGAACAGGGCGCCGACGTGATCCTGCAGCACACCGATTCCACAGCGCCGCTGGCTGCCGCCGCAGAGGCAGGCAACATCATCGGCTTCGGCCAGGCGTCCGACATGGGTGAATATGCCGATGGTCCGCGCGTGTCCTCGATCATCGACAACTGGGCGCCCTATTATATCGCGCGCACCCGCGCCGTGCTGGATGGCACCTGGACCTCGACCGACACATGGGACGGCATCGGGCCGGGCATGGTCGGCATCGGCGAGATCACCGACAAGGTGCCTGCTGATGTCAAAGCCGAGGCGCTGGCCATGAAAGACGCCATTGCGAAGGGTGAATATCACCCCTTCACCGGCCCGCTGAACAAGCAGGACGGTTCGGTCTGGCTGGCAGATGGCGAAGTGGCCGATGACGGCACCCTGCTGGGCATGGACTTCTATGTCGAGGGCCTTGAGGGCACGATCCCGAACTGATCGACCGTTACAGCACCCAAGGAAAACCCCGCCTTCGTGCGGGGTTTTTTTGTCTTGCGCCACGGTGGGCACGGGTCGGGTGCCTGTGCGATTCCCTATCTTGTCCGGCGGCGGCCCCTGCCCCCCTGCGGAAGCAGAGGCAGAGGCAGAGAAAACAGGATTGAATATCTGCTTGAATGCGTCATGCCCACATTACGGAGCATTTGTTTTTTGATCGTTCAGAGTGTGAGTGTGCCATGTCCGACAAACTCCCCCCCCCCCTCAAGAAACTGAAGGAAGCCGTCAAGCAAGCTGCCGTGGGCTCAATGGATCCCCTGACGCATCTGCTGGCCGTCGCGCTTGACGATGACGAGATCGCGGCCGAGATCGAGAAGCGCGTAAAAGGCAAGTTGATCGGATCGGCGCGGCTTATCTCGGTCGAGGGGGATTTGCAGGCGGGCATCAGCGGCACAATAGAAATCCCGATCTTCTCGGAAGATGTGGGAGATCTGCTGAAAGAGCCGATCTATGTTTTCACGGACCTGTCCACCCGCAAGGCCCATATCGTAAGCCGTCCCGTTCAGGATCAACCAAGCCAGCCCCGGATGGCAAACACGCCCTATGTGATGTCATCACAGCCTGGACTGAATACGCAGGTCGTCAGCCTCGGACCCGAGGCCATCGCGCGCGAGAATGCCTATTTCGGTCGCATTGGCCTGACCCCCAGGCTGCCATTCAATCCAACAACACTTCCCGAGCGGCCCGACCTCGAGATGCTGATCAACGAGATCATCTCGCGCCGTGAATGGGGGGGACGCGCTGCCGCCGCGGCGCAGAGCACCTGTACCTATGACACGACAAGTTCCTGCGTCACGTTCACTGCACCCGGCATGAATTACGACCAGCGCGTCCAGGATGATTGCCAAGGCGATGGTTACAGGACTGACGACTAGATCATGATCGTGATCTTCAGTAGCGCGGAGGATGTGCATTCGCTGGCCGTGCAGTCCGAGATCAGAAAGCGCGGGGGCGATGCGGTCATTGTCGATCTGCGCGGATATCGGGCGAACCTTGACATAGAGCATGTCATCGGCGCCGGATCGCGGGGGGTTTCGGTTTGCCTCAGCCAGCATGGCGTCGATCCGGTCGATGTGACCGGTGTCTGGTGGCGGCGTGTATCGCGTCCTGAACCCGTCGACGATCTTGACGAGGCGACGAATGCTTTCATGCAAAAGGAGATCGATACGACGCTGAAAGGCTGGCTGCTGTCGATGACAAACATCATCAACCCGGTTGATCGGGCGGCCCAGGCCAATAACAAGCTGCTGCAACTGCACATCGCGCAAGAAAGCGGTTTTTGCATTCCGCAGACGCTCGTGACTACGCGCAAGGATTCGATCCTGCGCTTCCGCGACCGTCTGGGTGCCATTGTCTGCAAGCCCATGAACGGACATGCACAGGCTTTCATCGAAACGCGTTTGGTCCGGCCGGACGAAGACATCGACGATCAGGCCCTGTCCAACTGTCCGACCATGTTCCAGGAGGCCATTCTGGGCGGCGATGACCTGCGCGTCACCGTCGTTGACGATGCTATTTTCGCGGCCCGGGTCCTACGCCCCGAGGGCTTCACACATATCGACTGGCGCCCCGAGTTGAACGCAACCTTCGCAAGTGTCACCTTGCCGCCCCCGGTCGAGGATTGCATCCGTCGCTACATGGCGTCGATGGGCATCAGGTACGGTGCGTTTGATCTGCGTACGGATTCCGCCGGACGACATGTATTCCTCGAGTGCAACGAGGCAGGTCAATTCCTTTTCGTGGAAATCCATGGCGGCATTCCCATTTCCACTGCGGTTGCGTCAGCCCTTGTTGACGGGCCCGCCTGACCGTCGACAGCGTAACACGCTCTCGTTCTTCAAAACGGAATGCTATCCTCGTGACGCATGAAGGGCGTTTCGCATAAATGCACCACGGCAGTCAGCCGCATTGCGCCACGGCCCACAAGGTTGTAGGGCAATTGCCAACATCGCGAAGGACAGCCCTGATCATGACCATGCTGGAAACATTCATCAAACCGATGCACCCCGAAGGGCGCAAGTTCGTGGCTATCTTTGCCGTGATTTCCCTTGTGCTGTTCCTTGTCTGGGAACCGCTGGGCTGGATCGGTGTCGGCCTGACGGTCTGGTGCTACTATTTCTTCCGCGACCCCAAACGCACCACGCCGACGCGCGACGGGCTGCTGATCAGCCCCGCCGACGGGGTGATCTCGCTGATCGAGAAAGCTGTGCCGCCGGCCGAGCTGGGCATGGCGGATCACGCCCTGACGCGGGTCAGCGTCTTCATGAACGTGTTCAACTGCCATGTGAACCGCGCGCCCATCGCGGGCCGCGTGACAGCGGTGGCCTACCGTCCCGGCAAGTTCTTCAATGCCTCGCTGGACAAGGCATCGGTCGATAACGAGCGCAACTCGCTGGCCATCGAAATGGCCGATGGCCGCCAGATCGCCGTGGTGCAGATCGCGGGGCTGGTCGCGCGGCGCATCGTGTGCTGGACCAAACCCGAACAGCACCTGCTGACCGGTGAACGGTTCGGCCTGATCCGGTTTGGCAGCCGCGTCGATGTCTATCTGCCCGATGGCGTGTCCCCCCTTGTCACCGTGGGGCAAGGCATGATCGCGGGCGAGACGGTCATTGCCGATCTGACCTCGACCGAAGGAGCGCGCGATGGGCGAACTGCCTGATCCCGATCAGTTGCCACCCGTCCGTTCGCGGCGGGAATTGCCGATCGTGCAGCTTCTGCCGAACCTCGTGACGGTCGGTGCGATTTGCGCGGGCCTGACCGCGATCCGCTATGCCACCAGCGGCAATTTCAACGTGGCGGTGCAATTGCTGCTGCTGGCCGCGGTGCTGGACGGTCTGGATGGCAGCCTGGCCCGGTTGCTGAAAAGCGCAAGTGCGCTGGGGGCGGAACTGGACAGCCTTGCCGATTTCCTGAACTTCGGGATCGCGCCCGCGCTGCTGATGTATTTCTGGGCCTTCAAGGACATGGGGAACCTGGGCTGGATCGCCGTTGTGATCTATGCGCTGTGCTGTGTCTTGCGGCTTGCGCGGTTCAATGTCGGCACCAAGGCCAGCGATACCGAAAAACCGAGCCGCCATTTCGAGGGGGTGCCCTCGCCTGCCGGTGCGCTGCTGGTGATGCTTCCCCTGTTCGTGGATCGCGCTTTCGACGGCCTGCCGCCGATCCCCGACATGGTCATAGCCGCCTATATGCTGGGGGTCGGCCTGCTGATGATCAGCCGCATGCCCACATGGTCGCTGAAATCGCTGACGATCCAGCGCGAGAACGTGCGCTTTCTCTACGTGGGTTTCGTGTGTTTCCTGGCCGCGCTAATCAGCTTTCCCTGGCTGACGCTGATGGCGCTGGACCTGCTTTATCTGGTGTCACTGGTCTGGGCCTGGCGTCAGTGGCGGTCAAGATCGCAAGAGCAGGTTTGACCCCTTTCCCTTGACGCCAAGCCGTGGCAGTTTCGCGTCCATGACACATGCACTGATCAGCCGTGACGGCACCCCCGCAAGCCGCCTTGCCTTTGGCACCATGCAATTCGGTGGCCGCGCCGATGAGACGCAGTCACGCGCCATGTTCGAGGCCAGCCTGGACGCGGGCATCACGCATTTCGACACCGCGCATGCCTATACCGGCGGCGCATCCGAAGAGATCACCGGCAGGCTGATCGCGCCGCATCGCGACCGGCTGATCCTGGCCACAAAGGCCGGATATGTGGGTGGGTCGACCCGCGAGAATATCCTCAAGACCTTCGACATCTCGCGCCAGCGGTTGCAGATGGATCAGGTCGATATCCTTTACCTGCACCGGTTCGACGACAACACGCCACTGCGCGAAACCTTCCAGACGCTGGCCGAGCTGAAACAGAAGGGGCAGATCCGCTATGTGGGCGTTTCCAATTTCGCCGCCTGGCAGGTGGTCAAGGCGCAATGGGTCGCGTCGGAATTCGATCTGACAATCGACATCCTGCAGCCGATGTACAACATCGTCAAACGTCAGGCCGAGGTGGAACTGTTCCCCGCCTGCGTCGATCAGGGTATCGCGATTGCCCCCTATTCGCCGCTGGGTGGCGGATTGCTGACAGGCAAATATGCGCTTGGTGGCAACGGGCGACTGGTCGAGGACAAGGCCTATGCCAGCCGTTACGCCCCCGAATGGATGCACAAGGCCGCCGCCGGGCTGCAAGAGATCGCGGCAGAGGTCGGCGTTCATGCGGCCACCCTGGCCGTGGCCTGGGCCGCGCGTCATCCCGCAGGCCCCACGCCGATCATATCGGCCCGGTCCGCAGAACAGTTGACACCTTCGCTGGCAGCGATGGATTTCACGCTGGATGATGCGCTTTATGCGCGGCTGACAGCCCTTGCGCCCACCCCTGCCCCCGCCACGGACCGGCTGGAAGAGGCATGAGCCGCGCGCTGGTCATCGGGGGTGGCGTGGCCGGCATATCGGCGGCCGCCCGCCTTGCCCCGCATCTTGACGTGACCTTGCTGGAAGCCGAGGAAAGCCTGGCCTATCACGCCTCGGGCCGGTCGGCGGCCATGTTCCTGCTGGATTACGGTAATGCCACGATCAAGGCCCTGAATGCCGCCAGCGCGGATCACCACCGCAATGCCGATGGCGGCGTGCTGTCCCCGCGCGGGATGATGATGGTGGCAGGCCCGGATCACGGCGATGCCTTTCGGTCCGACAGCGCCGATCTGGGACTTGAAGAGATCCCGATCAACCAGGCTGCCCGCCTCTGGCCGATCCTGAACCGCGAAAACGTGACCCGGGCCGCCTATCGCGAGGACGCGCAGGATCTGGACACGGATCTGCTGATCCAGAACTTTGCCCGGTCCGCACGCGCACACGGGACGCGGATCGTGACCGGGGCGCGGGTGGACCGGATCGACCGCGTTGCGACAGGCTGGCGCGTGACCACGCTGAACGGACAAACCCACGAGGCCGATCTGCTGGTCAACGCCGCCGGTGCATGGGCCGATCCGGTCGCACGCATGGCGGGGTTGGCGGCGTTGAATATCCAGCCCTATCGACGCTCGATGGCGCGGATCGCGCTGCCGCAGGGAATGTCGCCCGCTGATTGGCCCTTTGTCGATGGGGTCGGCGAAAGCTGGTATTGCAAGCCCGATGCCGGCGCGCTGATCGTATCGCCGGCGGATGAAGATCCGGTCGAACCGCAGGATGCCTGGGCCGATGACATGGTGCTGGCCGAAGGCCTGGCGCGCTATCAGGATGCCGTGACCGTCCCCGTCACCCGGATGCTGGCGAATTGGGCAGGCCTGCGCAGCTTTGCGCCGGATCGCGCTCTGGTCATAGGGGCCGACCCGCAGGATGCCAGCTTCCTGTGGTGCGCGGGTCAGGGCGGCTATGGCTTCCAGACTGCGCCCGCCGCCAGCCAGCTTCTGGCCGATCTTGCGCTTGGTGCGACGCCAAGCCTGGACGCCGGAACCGTGCGCGCCCTGTCACCTGCGAGGTTTGCCTGAGATGTCACGCCGCCTGAACCTTCCGGACACGGCCTCGGTCGCGCATCCATCGGATGATGGGCGCATGTTCGCCCCCTCTGCCGCGCGCAATGCCGCCGATATCGCGGCCCTGGTCGCCCAGCATGCGCCCGTGTCCGGGCGCGCGCTGGAAATCGCCTCGGGCACCGGGGAACATGCGGTTGTCTTTGCAAAGGCCGTGCCGGGTCTGGACTGGCAGCCCACCGATATCGACGCGGCGCGCCGTGCCTCGGTCGATGCCCATGCGGCGCTGGCAGGGCTACCCAATCTGCGCCCGGCGATCGCGCTTGACGCAACCGCCCCCGGCTGGGGCGCCGCCCATGCCGGTCAGGACCTGATCGTGCTGGTCAACCTGCTGCACCTGATCAGCGAGAATGAGGCCAGGATCCTGATCGCCGAAGTGGCGCAGGCGCTGGCGCCCGGCGGGCTTTTCATCCTCTATGGTCCGTTCCTGCGCGATGGCGAGACGACATCCGACGGCGACAGGTCCTTCGATGCCAGCCTGCGCGCCCAGGACCCCGAGATCGGCTACAAGGATGATTGGGACGTGATCGACTGGATCCATGCCAATTGGCTGGAATTGGTGCAGGTCGTCGAGATGCCCGCCAACAACATGGCTTTTGTCGCGCGCCGCCCTGCCTGAGCCTTTTATCTGATCAGGATCAAGGCAGGCCGTGTTCCGCTGTGATCTGGCCTGACCTGACTGACAGGAAGGCAAGGACCGATCATGACATGGAATGACAAGCTCGACAGCACCCGCAACCAGTTGCGCGGGCTCAACAAGGCGATCCCGGATACGACACGCGCCTTCGGTGCCCTGGGCAAGGCCGTCAAGGAAGGCGGGGTGCTGGCGTTCAAGACCAAGGAATTCGTGGCCCTGGGCATCGCCATCGCCACCCGCTGCGAGGCCTGTATCGTGCTGCATGTGGACACCCTGATCCGCGCCGGGGCCAGCCGCGAGGAAATCGGCGATGTGCTGGCCATGACCATCCAGATGGGCGGTGGCCCGTCGATGATGTATGCCGCCAAGGCGCTGGAATGCTTCGATGAAATGACGGCCGCAGGGTAACGGCTGGCTTCAGGTCCCGGCGCGGCGACAACCGCGCCGGGATCTTGCTTTTTACCCGTCCTGACGGATCGTCGCGTTGGCGGGATCGTAGGGGCTGTCTTCGACCACCTTTGCATCCCACAACTGGTCGAACATCTTGACCTTCAGCGCGGTGCCCGGCACCGCCAGATCGGGGCGGACATAGCCCATCCCGATGCTCTGGCCGAAATGCACCGAATGGCCGCCCGAGGTCAGACGCCCCACGCGCGTGCCATCGGGCGTATAAAGCGCCTCGCGCCCCCAGGGATCGGCATCAGCGGGGCCATCCACAAGGATCGTCACGCATTTGGACCGGATACCCTTGGCCTCCATCGCGGCCTTGCCACGGAAGTCCTTGGACAGGTCCACGAAGCGCGGCAGATCGGCCTCAAGCGGGGTGGCGTCGCGGCCAAGTTCGTTTCCGAAGGCGCGATAGGATTTCTCCTGCCGCAGCCAGTTCTGTGCCCTGGCCCCAACCAGCTTCATGCCATGCGCGGCGCCGGCCTTTTCCAGCAGGTCGAACAGATAGTTCTGCATCTCGATCGGATGGTGCAATTCCCAGCCCAGCTCTCCCGTATAGGCGACGCGGATTGCATTGACCGGGCACATGCCCAGTTCGATCTGCCGTGCGCTTAGCCAGGGGAACCGCTTGTTCGACAGGGCGGTTTCGGGATCGGCATCCTTGATCACCGCCTTCAGCACATCGCGCGATTTCGGCCCGGCGATGGCGAAGACACCCCATTGGGTCGTGACGTTCTGGATCTCGACATAGCCGAACTCGCCCATCTTGTCGGCGGCGGATTTACGCAGGAAATCAGCGTCATAGTCGGTCCAGGCTCCGGCGCTGACCAGGTAATACTCATCCTCGCCCAGCCGCACGATGGTATATTCGGTGCGCGTCGTGCCCTGATCGGTCAGCGCATAGGTCAGGTTGATCCGGCCCACCTTGGGCAGCTTGTTGCAGGTGAACCAATCCAGAAACTGCGTGGCGCCCGGCCCCTTGACCAGATGTTTGGTAAAGGCTGTCGCATCGATCAGGCCCACGCCCTCGCGAACGGCCTTTGCCTCCTCAACCGCATAATGCCACCAGCCGCCACGGCGGAAGCTGCGGGCGTCGTGATCGAAGCTTTCGGACGCATCCAGCGGGCCATAGTAATTGGGCCGCTCCCAGCCATTGACCTGGCCGAACTGTGCGCCGCGCGCCTTCTGCCGATCATAGGCAGGGGCGGTACGCAACGGGCGGCAGGCTTCGCGCTCTTCATCCGGGTGGTGCAGGATGAAGACGTGGCTATAGCACTCCTCGTTCTTGCGCGCCGCATATTCGGTGGTCATCCAGCTGCCATAGCGCTTGGGGTCCAGCGCCGCCATATCGATCTCGGCCTCGCCCTCGACCATCATCTGGGCCAGATAATAGCCGGTGCCGCCGGCGGCGGTGATGCCGAAACTGAACCCTTCGGCCAGCCACATGTTGCGCAGGCCGGGCGCGGGGCCCACCAGCGGGTTGCCATCGGGCGTATAGCAGATCGGGCCGTTGAAATCGTCCTTGAGGCCCACCGTCTCCGACGAGGGCAGACGATGGATCATCGACATGTATTCTTCCTCGATCCGCTCCAGATCCAGCGGGAACAGGTCGGCGCGGAAGCTGTCGGGCACACCGAATTCGAACCGCGCGGGGGCGCCATGCTCATAGGGGCCAAGGATCCAGCCGCCGCGCTCTTCGCGCACATACCACTTGGCATCGGCATCGCGCAGCACCGGGTGCTCCAGCCCGCCGTTCTTGCGGTATTCGACCAGCGCGGGATCTGGTTCGGTCACGATGAACTGATGCTCGACCGGGATCGCGGGCGACTTGATGCCCAGCAGGCGCGCGGTGCGCTGTGCATGGTTGCCGGTGGCGGTCACGACATGTTCCGCGGTGATCACGATCTGCTCGTCGGACGGCACAAGGTTCCCGCCCTTTTCGACCATCTTCGTGCAGGTCACTTCCCATGCGCTGCCAGTCCAGTGATAGGCATCGGCCTGCCACTTGCGCTCGATCATCACACCGCGCTGGCGCGCGCCCTTGGCCATGGCCATCGTCACGTCGGCCGGGTTGATATAGCCATCCGTGGGGTGGTAGATCGCGCCTTTCAGGTCATCGGTGCGCACCAGCGGCCAGCGGTCCTTGATCTGGGCGGGCGTCATCCATTCATAGGGCACATTGCAGGTCTCGGCCGTGGTGGCATAGACCATGTATTCATCCATCCGCGCCTGCGTCTGCGCCATGCGCAGGTTGCCCACAACGGAAAAGCCCGCGTTCAGGCCGGTCTCGGCCTCCAGCGACTTGTAGAATTCGACCGAATATTTGTGGATATGGGTCGTGGCGAAGGACATGTTGAACAGCGGCAGCAGGCCAGCCGCATGCCAGGTCGACCCCGACGTCAGCTCGTCGCGTTCCAGCAGCATCACATCCTGCCACCCGGCACGCGCCAGGTGATAGGCAATCGAGGTTCCGACAGCGCCGCCGCCGACGACCAGAGCTTTGACATGTGTTTTCATGGCGCAAGCGACTCCCTTGGATCAAGCGTTGGCCGATCAATAGCAGGCACAGCAAAGCGCGTGTGAACCAGCCGACGCAATCCCGCCTGAAAGCGACCTGTCCCACGAAAGCGGCGCGCGCCGGTTCTTCTTGCGCCAAATATCCTCGGGGGGAATGGGCCCGCAGGGACCATCGGGGGGCAGACAGCCCCCCGCCTGCTCATTGCCCCAGCGCCACACCTTCGCGGCGCGGATCCGCCCCACCGCGCAGACCCTCAGGCCCGATCGAGATCGCATGCAGCCCCGATGTCTGCGCGCCCAGGCGCACCTCGTAGCCAAGTGCGCGCAGCGGATCGGCCAGGGCCTCGACCTCGGTTCCGGCTTCCAGGTCGTAGATCCCGAAACGGTTCAGCAGATGCCCAGCGGCAACCGCCTGCTGCACATCCATGCCCCAATCCAGATGGGCGATCAGCGCATTGGTCACGTAACCGATGATCGAACTGCCGCCGGGGCTACCCAGCACCAGCACCGGCTGCCCGTCGCGCCGCACGATGGTGGGCGCCATCGAGGACCGCGGCCGCTTGCCCGGCGCCACACGATTGGCGACCGGCACGCCATCCACATGACTGCGAAAGGAAAAATCCGTCAGTTCATTGTTCAGCAGAAAACCTGCCGCCATCAGACGGGCGCCAAAGGCGTTTTCGATGGTCGAGGTCATGGACAGCGCATTTCCATAGGCATCCACGATCGAGATATGCGTGGTCGAGGGCTGTTCCAGCGTGATCCCATCGGCCCGGTAGAGAGTATGATCGAAAGACGGCTGCCCTGCGGTGGCCTCGGACAGAACGCCGCCGTCCGCGATCAGTGACGCGCGCTGCCGCAGATAGGCTGTATCCAGCAGGCCCTTGACCGGGACCGGCACATGATCGCTATCCGCCAGGTAACGCGCCCGGTCCGCGAAAGCCAGGCGACTGGCCTCACCGATCAGGCGCCAGCTTTCAGGGTCGTTCGGTCCCAGTGCCACCAGGTCGGCGCCTTCCAGCATCCCCAGGATCTGCCCGACCGCCACCGCGCCCGAAGACGGCGGCCCCATCCCGCAAACCTCGTGCCCGCGATAGGGCGCGCAGATCGCCGGGCGTTCCTTGACGCGGTAGATCGCCAGATCCAGCGGCCCCAGCAAGCCGGGATTGTGCGTAGCGCCCCGCACGGCGGTCACGATCGCCCCGGCTACCGGGCCGGTATAGAACCCGTCAACACCCCGATCCGCCAAGAGGCGCAGCGTCTGTGCATAGTCAGGATTACGCAGGATTGCCCCTTCGGCCAGGGGCTGCCCACCGGGCAGGAAATAGTTTGCCGTCGCAGGATCCACGGCCAGACGCGCGGCATCCGCCGCAACCAGCATCGCCAGACGAGGCGAGACGGCAAAGCCTTCCTCGGCCAGGCGAATGGCCGGGGTCAGAAGCGATGTCCATTCGGCGCGCCCCCAGCGGGCATGGGCCTCGGCCATCAGGGCGGGTGTGCCGGGGGTGCCGACACTGCGCCCGCCGACGACGGCGTCAAAGAACTTGAGCGGTTCGCCCTGTTCGTCCTGAAAAAGACGCGGCGTCGCGTCCAGGGGGGCCGTTTCGCGCCCGTCAAGCGTGGTGATCGCCCCGGTGGCGCCATCGTGCCAGACCAGAAAGGCCCCGCCACCCAATCCCGATGACTGCGGCTCGACCAGTCCCAGCACGGCCTGCACGGCGACCATGGCATCGGCGGCCGTGCCACCCGCCGCCAGAACATCGGCCCCGGCGTCGCTGGCCAGGGGATTGGCTGCCACAACCATCCATCTGTCGGCCTCCACGGGGCGTGACGCGGCCTTTGCTTGCAGGGCAAGCTGCACCCGCGCGGATGTTGCGACCTGTCCCGCGCCGATCCCTTCGGGCACGATCCTGTCCGACACCTGCTGCGCCGGACCAGGTCCGGCCAGCAGCACGAATGAAACCACCAAGGCTGCAAGACGCATGTCAGCTCCTTTTCACCGTTGGGTCCCTGCCCCGAACCGCTGTTCCGACACAGGCCTGTCCGGTTCGGGCCAGTTCTGTTCGGGCCAGTCCTGTTCAGGCCAGTCCGGTTCAGGCCAGGGCCAGGGTTACAGCATCGACGGGACGACCTGATCGGGTGGCCGGTGCCCATCCGCGAAGGTCTTGATGTTGATGATCACCTTCTCGCCCATCTCGGCGCGGCCCTCGCGGGTGGCCGATCCCATATGCGGCAGAAGCACCACATTGGGCAGATCACGCAGGCGCGGGTTCACATCGGTGCCATGCTCGTAGACGTCCAGGCCCGCACCGGCCAGCTCGCCCGCGGTCAGCATCCGTGTCAGCGCATTCTCGTCGATCACCTCGCCGCGCGACGTGTTCACGATCACCGCGTCCGGTTTCATCAGCTTGAGCCGCCGCGCGTTCATCAGGTGGAAGGTCGAGGGCGTATGCGGGCAGTTGATGCTGATCACATCCATGCGCGCCACCATCTGGTCAAGACTTTCCCAATAGGTCGCCTCGTATCGGTCTTCGATCTCGGGGCGCAGCCGGCGGCGGTTGTGATAATGGATCTGCATGCCAAAGGCGCTTGCGCGGCGCGCCACGGCCTGCCCGATCCGGCCCATGCCCAGAATGCCCAGGCGCCGGCCACCGACGCGCCCACCCAGCAGGGCCGTGGGCGACCACCCTGTCCAGCGCCCCTCGTTCATGATGGCAAGCCCTTCGGGCATACGGCGGATCACCGCCAGCATCAGCGCCATGGTCATGTCCGCCGTATCGTCGGTCAGCACACCGGGCGTGTTCGACACAAGGATGCCGCGCTGGCGCGCTGTCGCCACGTCGATGTGATCGACGCCGGCGCCATAATTCGCAATCAGCCGCATGTTGGGGCCTGCTTGCGCGATCAGCCCCGCATCGATCTGGTCGGTCAGTGTCGGCACCAGAACATCGGCCGTGGACACCGCCTCGACCAGTTCGGCGCGCGTCATCGGCGTATCATCCTCGCGCAGTTGCACGTTGAACAGTTCCTTCATCCGCGTCTCGACCGCTTCGGGCAAGCGTCGCGTCACGACAACACTCAGACGTGCAGTTGGCATTCAGGCCCTCCCCTTCTTTCCAAATCAGCTGCTTGATGGCAGAGTGGCGGATGAACCGGCGGGGCACAAGAACTCCATTCCAGATTTCACCCGGTCAGAGCGGATAGAAGGCAGGCATTGGGCATGACACAGCTGAAGTTTCGGGCGGATCGCGGATTCGTGCGGGCGTATCGGATGATTGCAGCGGTATCGGTGCTGCTGCTTCTGGCGGGTTTCACACCGCAAGCCTATGGCGCGGAACGCGGCAGCGTCACCAACCTGCCCCTGCCGCGCTATGTGTCGATCAAGTCGGCCGAGGTGAATGTGCGTCGCGGCCCCTCGCTGACGCACAGGGTCGACTGGGTGTTCAAACGCAAGGACATGCCGGTCGAGATCACGGCCGAGCATGGGCATTGGCGCCGTGTGCGCGACCGGGACGGCGCTGGCGGATGGGTGCATTATTCGCTTCTGTCCGGCAACCGGACGGTCATCGTGGACCAGGACATGCTGCCGCTGCTCAGCCGCCCCGAACAGAACGCGCCCGCGTCGGCCCAGCTGGAACAGGGCGTGGTGGCGCGGCTGGACAACTGCACCGCGGACTGGTGCCGCCTGTCAGCGGGCGGCTATCGCGGCTGGGCCCCCAAGAATGCCCTCTGGGGCGTCAAGCTTGACGAGGTCCTCGAGTGATGCCCGGCACGGCCTTTGCCGCGTGAAAGAAGCATAGATTTTTTCCAGATCGGGTCTTGAACCTGCATCGCAGTCAGAGTAATCACCCCCTCACGTTGGGGCGTGGCCAAGTGGTAAGGCATCGGTTTTTGGTACCGTGTACCGTAGGTTCGAATCCTACCGCCCCAGCCAACTCACCAGATAGACTGCCGTTTCGTTGATTGCATGGTCGTTGGCCGTGCTGGCCGGGTGGCGTGTGCCCCATGCGGAGGCCCAAGGTCGCCACATCGCCTCACATAAGCAATAACACTCAGCCCATCCGACCGGGCAACTGTTTCGTATAGCTGAACAATGGGGATCTTCCGTTTCGGATTCAGCAGTGAAGTTGTGGCTTTTTCGTGGTATAATTTAAAAGCTGTACACTGAGGTGCGGCGAAACATTATTTCCTAGGGGGGGGACTATGAAGACACTTCGTGAAATCACTTTGGCGACATTTGCCGTTGCACTGATGTCACTGGCCGCACCAGTTATGGCCGAAGGAGATACAGGGGGCGACACACCATCTGCCGGTGCAAATAACGGTCACGGCAACGGAGATCAGGCCGCGCCGGGCAACTCGGGCGGCAACAACAATGCCGAGAACTCAGGCAACTCGGGACAGGGGAACTCCGGGAACGGTCAGGGTGGCCTTCAAGGTGCTCCGAACAATAACTGACACTTGTGTCAGAGTAGGTAGAGGGGCGGCTGGAAAGGTCGCCCTTCCTTTTTGACGAATGGTCTTTCTTCTTGCGACCAGTCTGCACTGCAAAGGCTTCACTCACGACCTTCGGCTACATTCCGCCTTCACTCGGCATTGGCCCGCTACCACACTCGGATCGACTGCCCTTCTGCCCTAGAATGTTCCAAATTCGGCGGTAGCGTGACGTGAATCAATTGAGGATGGACACATGACGAAACTCAAGACGATCGCATTTACTCTAGCAGCATCGACGGCCTTGGCAGTTCCCCTGACAGTCAGCGGAGTCGATTTCACAGTTGACGCCGCATTTGCCCAAGCAGGCGGCGGCGGTGGCGGAAACGGTGGTGGCGGTGGCAACGGCGGCGGTGGAGGAAACGGCGGGGGCAATGGTGGTGGCGCTGGCAATGGCGGTGCTTCTGGAACAGGAGGTGTTGCAGGAAACCCCGGCAACGACATGGGTGTCGGAAACGCAGGGGAGTCCCCCAACGGTCAAGTGGGCGCTTGGGGCGGTGGCTCTCGCGGAATGTCTGATGGCGACAAAGGTGAGGCAGAGGACGGAGACACAGATGATGTCGCTGAAGATGCCGATGATGCAGACAATGAGGACAACGTGACCGAAGACAGCACAGACCCGACGACTGGGGATGATGTTGCTGAAGACGGGTTTGCCGTTTCTGGCGGGGATGCCTGAGCAGCAACTTAGAAGTATCACAAAAGGAAAGGCTCCTAGTGCTCCAGGGGCCTTTTTCATGGGTCGAACACTCTGGGTACAGCCACTCTTTCGTTGTCCTTGCCCCAAGACGACACGATGAGGCATCGTGGGCGCATAGCTTTGCAGCCAAGCGTTTCACCTCATGCCATTCTCCAAGGATCGAACAGAGCTTATCAAAGAGCGAATACGCCAAGCACTTGCTTCTGAGGGCGGGTCGGCGTGGGACACCTCATTCCTCAGAGATATGAAGACACGGTTTGATCGCTATGGGACGAGGACGAGACTTTCTGATGCCCAGCTGAAGCAGCTTGAGAGGATACTCCGGCTGCCGAAGGATGACAGACGCGACCTTGCGAACGTGGTGGATTTCAGATCGGCACGGAAGAACAATAAACCGAAACAGTCCTCGCGGCTCCGAATTCGAAGTGGGACAAGATGGGTGGTCCGGACCCTAACACTATCGGCAGCCTTCTTCGGGATATGGTTCGTCCTGGCAAATCCTCATCCGGATGCTGCGTACTGGAACATATTTCGATCCCCGACATGGGGCGGCACATCGTCCTCCCCCTCCCCCACGGGTTCGATGCTGATCGACCGAGTAACGCGGGTTCGAGACGGTGACACCATCGTCGTGGGACTGATCCCGATCCGCATCGCCAACCTCGACTGTGCTGAGAGCGGGACGGCTGCCGGAGAACGGGCGACCCGGAGAGCCAAGCAGCTGTTGGCCAACCAGAGCGTGCAGTGTCGACTTGAGGGTCGACGGTCATATGACCGGGAGGTCGGGGTCTGTGCCCTGGAAGACGGTCGGGACTTCGGGGAGGTGATGATCGCTGAGGGGTATTGTAGCCGGTGGCGGGGGTGACGATGTCGATCAGGCATACACGTGGCCACATAAGCTTGCGGGTCGCGTTCACCTCAGGGTAGCGTGACTGAGTTTCCCTGCCGAGGTCGCTTCCTATGCCAATCCCATCTTACGAGACCCTTATGCTGCCCGTACTACGGCTGTTCTCCTCGGGAGCGCGGAACGTGGCCGACGGCTTGCCTGAAACGTACTGATCGCCTTGCCATTCGGTACAGCCGACATTTCTGAAGAACCGACCTTCCGTCTGTGGTAATCTCCTTGCCGGGCGGTTGGCGTGACCAAATGTCCAGCCGCGTAGCCGCGGGGATTCAAAGGCGGCCTTCTGAAACGACAACCAGATGGAGCACGAGATGGCGGCATTTGCCTCATTTTTCGGCCTGGCGCGGCGTGCAGGCCGACAGATATCCCTGGCCATTGGCCTTGCTTGTCTTTGCGGTTGCGCGGCCATCGGCATCGGGGCTTCTGAGGCGCTTGTTGTGATGGGCGCGGGCGTGGCCGGAATCGAAATGGCGGCGATTGCAAACAGGCAGGACAACGGGGACGAACCGAAAATCAGCGGGACATACAAGGAAGGGTTCTGGTTCGATCGCGAACTCTATTCCGTCAGTGTCGCTTCGATGACTGCCCAAGAGGCAGAGACCCTTGCGCGTGCGACGGCTAGGGATTCATGTGCGGCCCGTGGCAAGGTGCCCAGCACGGTATCGGAAAACGCATTCGAGGCTACTTCGATGCTGGGGCCCTCAAAGTTCAGGTTCGAAATGAAATTTCGCTGCAGGGATGACGCTGCCGAAGGCTGACGCGGGTCGACCATCCCGCGCGCCCTGCAAACTGAATAGCCCCTAGATTTGTTGGCACCATTGCCCAACACCATAGACACTTCGCGGAGAATTGGTTCGAAGCTGATGTACTCGGGGAAATCCCCATTGCAATCGCCACTTCTCTTCTGGAAGTGCTTCTTCGCCTCGTCACAGGATAGGTTGATCAAGTTCTTCATGTAGGCTCCGGGTAGTGTGTGATAGACCTAACCGCTTATTGCAGCCGGTGGCAGGGGTGATTTCTGGCCGTCTGACCCGACAAGCCCAACATACTGAGTATAAACGATTTCCTTCCAGGGGACGCTATAGATAACTAGCCTCGTGTCCTGAAGGCGCAAAACGGCCTCTCGTGGCCCTGTTGGCGCGGCGCTGGAAATCGCTGGGGCGGTTTCGATGTCTTGGCCAAACGGGCTGAGATAGGGGACTGATCCACATTTTTTTTCACGACCGCCTGGACCGTGAGTAGCCTGCTAAATCCTTGGCAATCACGGAAACGGGCTGGCTGGCTTTTCGCAGCGGGAGCCGCGGGTGGCAGGAATCCAGCTCGGACTGGGCAGTAACACCTTGAAACTAGGAGGAAGATCGATATGTCAGCACTACCACCGACATTACGCGGTGGCATCCATCTGCCGGGCAACCGGCGTCATTTTCAAATACTGGGGGCCGCTATATGGCCTTACGGAACCATCATGAATGAATATCCAAAATCCACTGACTACACTTACCCCGCAACAGGACGCGCTGATCCGTCTGCTGGCATCCAGCTACGTTCGGCGTGAAAACCGCTTCTACCACATAGACCACCCTACGGAGCCAATGTCGCAGCGGGACCTGCAGCAGTCCTTCATGCAGATGATCGCTGTTGAGTTTCCTGACCTGCCACGTGATCCGCAGACACTGAAGGCTGTATTTCGGATCGCCATCGAGCTTCAGCACACAGATCGGCAGCGGACGATCCCATACTGGGGCGGCCAGATCCGTAGCTTGCCGGGTCATCCCGAACGGCTGGTCTGGAACCCGAGCGGGTCGGTGACCGTCAACAGCTGGAGGGTACCAGCATACCGCCAGCACGGGACGAACCGGGCTAGGTACGGTCGCTTCGGGCCGCTGTTCCGGGCGCTTTTCCCTCGCCCAAGGGAACGGAGGATGGTGCTCGACTGGGTGGCCTGGACTCTGCAGAACGAGACCGATCGCCCGGCTTGGGCCTTGTTGCTCTACTCGAAGGCAAAGGGCACGGGTAAAAGTACCTTCTGCGACGTGCTGCGGCACCTGCACGGGGTCAACAACAGCGCGACCCAGAACAACGTCGACAACCTCGTGACCCGGTTCAACACGCAGGTTCTGACCAGTCGGCTAGTGATCTGTGAGGAGTTGTCGCTACGGTCAGAGTCCAAGCAGTCGAACGCCCTGAAAACCTTCATCACCGATAGCACAGTGCTGTCCGAGCGGAAGGGCCGGGAAGCGGAGTTGCTGCCCTTGATCTCGTGCTTCGTGTTCACGACGAACCACCTGCCAACATGGCTAGAAACGGGGGAGCGGCGCTACTTCGTGGTCCAGACCGATCACGACGGCCACGCGTCGGGGTCGAGGGCTACCGAGTTCACCAACATCATCGCAGGAGTCTACGAGGCGCTGGCCAATCCTGACGAGCTTGCAGCCCTCTACAATGCTCTGATGCGGCGGCGTGTCGGTGACGGCTTCAACCCGAAGAGCCTGAACACCGAGCGCGACGGGACGGCGATCATGAAGCAGCTACTGGGAACGACGGGCGAGACTGTTCTAGACCAGCTTGAAGAGTTCCTGGACAGCGAGGGACTGGACGTGATCCCACAGACCGTCGTGCAGGAGCACGTTACGAAGGAGTTGAGACAGAACGGCAACCGCACCCGCCACATGATGCAGGAGCTTGGCTGGGCCCAGCACAAGGTCAAGTGGGGTGGGGTCGACTATGCACGGGTCGTCTGGGTGAAGCCGGGCTACCATGTCGCTGACGGAAACCTCATTCAGCCTGACGGAACCACGGAACCGATAGGGGAGCATATCCTACGGGAGGCTGGCCTATGACCCAGCACTTCCTGTTCCTGGACGAGTCCGAGCAGCGCTGGCTCGACATCCTGACGAACCACGCCGATGAAGCCGAAACCCTTGCCCACCGTCTGGTGGGTGATGGGCGACGGACAGAGGAAGGCTGCATCGTCACCGACACGGCCACCCCACGAAAGGTGCGGTTTCGAGGGCAGCAGTACGCCGCCTACCGCTTCATCTTCTGCGCCCTGAACAAGGAGATGGCCAGCTTCGACGATGTGGTTCGCCACCGCTGCCATAACCGGCTGTGTATCAACCCGGAGCACCTGCAGAAGGGTACGAGGGCGGACAACCAACGGGATGACTGGGATAACTGGGCCAACGGGGTCGACCACCGATTTCTGTAGGTGTTCCCATGCCCATGCGTGACTGAAAAGGGTGGTACCCGCGACACCCACGGAGAGGGCCTACGGGCCCTTTCCACCGAAAAAAGCATGTATCCGCAATCCGTGTTGGTCTGCAAGGAGCCCACAGCAGACCTCAGTCCAAGGGGCAGCATCAGTTGCGAAGGACGGGAAGCGGCCGTTCGCTGCACTCTGCACGAAGGTCAGCTATGCGGACAAGGCAGACCTTCGTTCACATGTTGAGACCCACTGAGTTCAGATCTTCAGGACGTCCATGAACGATCTGACAAGGATCAATGACCGATCTGTCCAGGGGATGGTATGTTCCAAAGGAAGTAGTGAGGAAGAGTTGACCATGTCAGATGGGAAGATCGTTGCGTCCATTCTTCTTGGATTGGTTGCAGTCGCAACAGGTGGTATCGCCGCTTTGCTCTTGGTTCAGACCTTGTCTGGTCTTGGCGGCGGCGGCTTGGCATTCACTGGCATCCCCATACTAGTCTTGGGGGGCATCTGCGCACTCTCGGTGGTTGGGATCGCCAAGATGAACAAGGGCGAAGACTGAAGCGCTCAAGCTATTCGTGCGAGCAAGGTCTGCTTCGGGCTCGTACCGGTCATTCGCTGCAGGGCGGCACCCATCGATCGGATGAATGTCCGCTCTGGGCTCATTCCTGCCGTTCGCTGCGAAGGTCATGAAGGTCCGATATGGGCCGAAAGCATCAATCGCACCCATCGCAGTCAAATGCGGTTTTGTCCTGCATAGCGGCCCCACACTACTTGCGGGCACACCGACGACAAAAAAAAGGAAAGTGGAGCACCCCGGCAGCCGAAGCCGCCGAGGTGAGTGTTATGTGAGCCGTTTCCTGACCACGTAGTCCGCCAGCACCTGCCAGTAGTGGTTGGCATCACGAAAGCCCTGCGCCTGAGCCGCCCGGTCTTCTGCCTGACCACGGGACAGCCCGCCCTCGTACTGCATTATGGCAGCCCGCTCCTCGAAGGCGTAGATGTCAGGGATCAGCATGGCAGCCGGATCCCGTCCACGATCGCCCGCTTCTGCTCATCGCTGATGCCAGCCGAGTAGATGCCATAGGTGAGCCGGTTCTCTGACCGGGCCGACTGATGACCGACCAGAGACGCAGTGAAGTGCTCCGGCACGCCTGTCCGCTCGCACTGGGTGATGAACCACTTGCGCGTCGAGTGAAACACCAGCCCCGGACGATCGATCCCCAGCTCCACCCTGAACTTGGCAAACTCCTTCGTCACGGTCGAAACGGTTAACTCGGGAAACAGCCGATCGTCAGGCATAGACGGCAGCAGGTCCGCCAGCACCCCATGAAGCGGGACGACCCTTTCCGCCGCATCAGTCTTCAGCAGCCGTACCCGGTTTGGCCGGATCAGAGCGAACCACCCCAGATTGCCCTTCCAGACCAGATCTTCACGCAGCAATCCCGTGGCCTCACCGGACCGCATCCCCGTGAGCAGGCAGAACAGTAGGACACGCCCGATGGTCGGATGCCCCGCCTTGAGCATTTCTGTGACCTCGTCGTCCGTCGGGACAGCGTAGGAGGCCACCCTGCCCTTCTGGTCGATCCTGACCGCTGAGAAGTCGAGCTGTGGGCTGTGCCCCTCGTGATAGGCCCAGTCTAGGAAGTGGTTGACCTGAGACACGATCCGCTTCTGCGTCTGCGCCGTGATCTTGGCCTTGTCGGATCGCGCGACCAGCTGTTCCAGACCCAGCGACCGGTTCCGGAAGGACTTGCCGACATGCGGTGACAACTGCCCGACCAGTGATACGAACCGCCGCCCGTCGTCTCTGGACAGCGATCCAATCTGCCTTGAGCCATAGAGTGAGACGACCAGACCGATGGAGAACCGAACCGACTTGAAGCCCCCGTGGCGCAGTTGATCAGACCGACGCCGCAGGTACTCGGCAGCCAGTTCCTTGACCGTCCTGCGCCCGATGATGGGATTGGACGGGGCAAAGACCGGGGCGGCCACCTTGATCGGCTGGGGGCGTTCCAGCACGATACCTTCACGAGCCTTGGCCACGATCTCCTCATACTTCGAGTTGACCTCTGCCGCCCGTTGTTTCGCTGTCTTTGCGTCCCCGGTCTTGAGGGACTGTTTCAGCGCCTGCCCCAGCATCGGTTGCAGGTCGCGTGGGTAGTTCCGGCGATACATCCACGTCTGCTGTTTCAGATATGCGTAAGGAATACGCATGCGTCCTCCTTGGGGCAACCGCCCCAGATTGATTGTTGAGTTCAGGTTTCTGATTGGTTTCAGCGGCTTTGATGGTCTGGAGAGATCCCAGCTACCAAGGAAAGATCAGGTTCGCCGTACTCGCCCGCCAGCGGCCCCGTGAGGGCCACCCCGGTAACGCAGTCGTCATGCACCGCGTCCACGCGGAACAGGTGTTCAGGCACGTCATCGAAGGCGAGGATGGTCACCACGTCGCCCGGATGGATTGGGTTAGTCATCGTCGCCTGTCCTCCACGTCACGACCAGCGTCAGTAGCACCAGAGCACCGATGGCCGGATGGGTTCGGGACGCGACCCAGAGGACCGTGGTCACGATGGCCTTGGGGGCGGGGGCAAAAAGAAAACCCCCGGCGAGAACGCCGAGGGCTGATAGGGTCTTCATAGCTAAGCTCCTGTGTTTGTTTCTATTTTAGATACACAGGGCTTCGCGGTTTCGAGAGAACGAGAATATTCTCCGAGTAGGTTGCACGGGTTTACTGGCTCGGTTGTATCCAGCCTGTACGGCGATCCACCGTCAGCCTCTGAACGAGCGACCCTTCTTTCGTGACGATCTCAGCAGTTATGGTATCGTCATCCGTTTCCTCGACATTCCCGAGCTTGATGTTTGGATTGTTCATCCAGCCAAGTTTCTGTTCCATCATGCTTTTAACATCTTCGACATCGAGGGCCTGTTGACGCTCATGCATCCATCCTGATCCATCAGGCCCTTGTTGCTGAAAATTCGGTGCCATCATGTAGCCGGGTCCTGGCATATTTCCCTGCCCCATCATGTAGCCAGGGGCATTCATGTAACCCTGTCCCATCATGTAGCCGGGTCCAGGCATATTGCCCTGCCCCATCATGTAACCGGGGCCATTCATGTAACCCTGCCCCATCATGTAGCCGGGCCTAGGCATATTACCCTGCCCCATCATGTAACCGGGGCCATTCATGTAGCCCTGTCCCATCATGTAACCGGGCCCAGGCATATGGCCCTGCCCCATCATGTAACCTGGGCCCCATCCATTTTGCCACCCGCTGGAGTTACCCAGGCCCTGCGCGACAGTCGGGCTGGAAAAAGACAAGCCAGCCAAAGTTGCGACCGCTAGGGTTCTGGTAATCGGCGTCAAAGACATCGTATCCTCCTTTTGGCATGCTGCCAGAGATGCGATTACCTAACCCCATACAGATCGGCTTTGCGTTGACCCAGATCAACTCATCTTTCGATCAGGCGTGCCTGATACATCTTGGAAAGCCTCGTCCTGTGAAAGGATCCTGATCAATGATGAAGGCGGGATGGTTCGGGAGGCCACCCAAAGGACTGTCGTCAAGATGGCCTTAGGCGCGCCCCCCCACGGCAAGAACGCCGAAAGCGGATAGGGTCTCCAAAGCTAAGCTCCTGAGTATGTTTTCTATTTTAACTACACAGGGGGCCTCAGCTTTCGCTGGCTATTGCCCTCGTCAGTGGCAGTGGACTCGACCGACACTGTTATCCATGTGGCAGCACTGTCCTGGAGGCGAGCTTTTCCGGCACCCCCCACCGTGCTCGACCTGCTGCTCCGAGCGGGTGTCGAAGCCGATCGTGGTCGTAGCCGAAATACCGAGGCCAGGTGTCATCAAGAGGCCAATGATGGCCACGCTGCGAAATGCATTCTTCAATGGATGTCCTTTCATTTTATGCATCGGCATCCTGCGGCCAGACCGATACAACCTCAAGTTATTCTCTGGAAACAACAGGCACTGTACTGGAAACAGCGGAGGCCTGCTTGAGTGGCCTTGTCACGGTTACCTTCGGCAGGTATCTCTACCCCATCCCGTAACGGGTATCAGTGAACGGCTTTAACGAGAGAGGGACACAATGGCGAACGCCAGCAATCACCAGACAGTC
>NZ_JBHTKR010000008.1:0-75058 GCF_042678485.1 Seohaeicola saemankumensis
GCGCAGCTTTCGGCCCATTCCTCCTCGAAGCCGGCGGCGTAAGGGACGAGCGCGCCAAGGGGTTTGCGCTTGGCATGGGGGCGAGTGCCATCGGGACAGCGCGGGCCTTTCAAATGTCCGACACGGCCGGTGCTTTCGCCAGTGTCGGTATGATCCTGAATGCCATAATGACCATGCTTCTGGTGCCCCTCTTCCTTGCAACTAACTGAAAAGAGAATGCGTCGGGGTGCTGTCCGATCATACTAACTTGAGCGGGACAGGGGGGGCTGGATAGCGTTCATATTAAGAAAATCTGGCTCCGTCCACGGGTTCAAGACATCTTCGGAAATCATCTGCCTAGCTGTGATGTGTTGCATGGGTTTCCCGCTGTCATTGCTGAATGTCGAGGATTTTCTGCATGAGTGGCGGGATCGAGATAAGCCAAGAGACTGTCGGATTCTTGTGAAACAGGTTTGGCCCGATGCTCGCCGCTGAGATCTGGCGGAACCGGATCAGCCGTATGCGTGCAAGCTCGGACTGGCAATGGCACTGTCAGGGTTGAGACTGGCTCGAATTCGTCTGGCAGCTCTCAATCTGCATCTGCATGGCCGCAGGCATACGGGCGGCGAAGTGTGGGATTTACTACACTGAAGCAAATCGGCGCTGCCAATCGGCAAGAAACCGGTCGATGGCTGAACCGTCGGGCGGAGCACTGAAACCTTCCGCTCCGACGATGGGAGCGCGTAATACTCCGCTTCCGTCAGATGCGATATTTGCTGAAATTCGCCGCTGTTCATTCTTCCGTCTACAATCACTTCAACCAGCAACGCCACCTTTGCTCACGTGACGATTTCAAGCTCAATCGCGCCGATTCACTGGCCGAGTGGCATGGCCTCTGCGCGGCAAAAGGGGCAGCCCCACTTGTCCTTACATAAACGGGTTCGAATTGGTCTGACAGCTCCCTTAATTCTGCAGTGCTATTTCAATCGCGCCCGCCAGTTTTTGGACCAATTCGTTAATCTGGTCGTCACTTATAATGAACGGGGGCGCCAAAAGGACATGGTCGCCGGTTTGGCCATCGATTGTGCCACTCATCGGATAGCAGATCATGCCTGCGTCAAACGCTGCTTTCTTGATCTTGGGGGCGACTTTGCGCGACGGATCGAATGGCGCTTTGGTGTCCCGGTCCGCGACCAGCTCAATACCTTGAAACAGCCCACGGCCGCGTATGTCCCCCACATTGGGATGCTGGCCGAACTGGGCCTGTAACGCCGCCATCAGCTTGTCGCCTTGGGTGTTCACGCGGGGGATCAGTCCGCGATCCAACATGGCGTTAACGACTGCGACCCCAGCGGCGGCAGCGGTCGGATGCCCAAGATAAGTATGCCCATGTTGGAAAAAACCAGAACCGTTCTCGATCGTCTCATAGATTTCGCGGCTACAGAGCATGGCCCCAATCGGTTGGTAACCTGCACCCAAACCTTTGGCGATACACAGGATATCCGGCGACACACCGTCTTGTTCGCAAGCAAACAAACTACCGGTGCGTCCCATGCCACACATGACTTCATCAAGGATCAGAAGGATGCCGTATTGATCACATATCTCGCGGATGCGTTTGAAGTAACCTGGGGCAGGGGGCAATGCGCCTGCCGTTGCTCCAACAACAGGTTCGGCGGCGAAGGCCATCACGTTTTCGGGACCAATGTGCAGAATTTCTTCTTCAAGCAAGTTTGCGGCGCGCAGCCCATATTCTTGTGGCGTTTCGTCATTTCTTTTGAGACGGTATTCATAGCAGGGGTCAATATGGCTCATGTCGATCAAAAGTGGGCCGAACTGCGCGCGTCGCCATGCGTTTCCGCCAGCCGACAATGCACCCAAGGTGTTGCCGTGATAGCTTTGTTTGCGCGCGATCAGACGGCCACGCTGTGGTTCGCCCTTTTCGACAAAATACTGGCGTGCGAGCTTAAGCGCGGCTTCCATCGCTTCTGATCCACCAGACACAAGATAAACGCGGTCTAAACTGCCCGGTGCGTGCTCGATTAACAAATCTGCAAGTGCTTCAGCGGGCTCTGTTGTAAAGAAACCCGTATGTGCATAGGCCAGTTTGTCCAACTGGGTTTTGACTGCATCAATAATGGTTTGATCCCCGTGCCCCAAACAGGATACTGCTGCTCCACCGGATGCATCCAAATACTGTTTGCCATTGCCATCATACAGATAACATCCCTCCCCGCGTACAGCGATGGGCGGAAACTGTTTGGTATGGCGTGGAAAAATATGTGACATCGGCTGATCCTTATGCAGCGCCTGGGATTTGTACGTGGCGGCCGCCTTCTTGGAAATTTGCCATCTCCAAACGCCAAGTGGTGCCTGGCCAGCGTACTTCCATCTCCTGTAAACGTGGTCGGTAAACAGCGGTGTAGAGCGTGCCAAAGCCAGCAGCAAACGCGGTAGAATAGAGCGGTGGTCGCAAGAATGCTCCTATGAACTTGTCCTGCGGGTCACGATGCAGGGTTAGCCGTTGCAGCAGAAACCTCTCTCGCTCAACGGTAGCCGTAAAACGGGCATGGCTAAGCCATTCGACGTTCTCTTGATGGTTTGTTGCGACTGCCGCATGTGTAATTATAGTGCGCCGATCCGGGGCCATCATGGCGGTCAAGTACTTGCGTTTGGCATCCAGCACGGTCACGTTATAGCTCATATGGGTTGGTACCCGTGCCAAAACCACGCTTGCCTCTTCGGCGGTTGTACAGGTCTGCAAGACGTAGCGTAGGATCAGAGGTACCCCGAAACCATCGCCGACAACCCGCCTTCCGCCAAACGTCAGAGAGATAGCAAGACCAGCATCATTCATCCCGTCGACCAGACCCCAAAGCCCGTCTGACGTTCCCATGACCCCGCGGCCCTGCCAACCTGTGCGGAGCACCAGACTGTCAAAGGCATTCGAGTCATAATCGTAATTTCGCACCATCACAGGTTCTTCGCCTGGCCAAATGGCTTGGCTACATCCGGAAAGATAGGGAGGTGGACAATAGAAACTCAAGAAGCGCGCGGCGTGATCTCCACCGCCCGCTAGTTCACACAGATCGTCGTAGAGCGGCACAATTTCGGGCATATGCTCTTTAAGCGCGCGGCGGCTTTCTAGGTAACTGGGCCGTGCCGCGTCGCCCTCTTTCAGCCACCAGCGTTTGTAGTCAGGCCAATATTCCGCGAAAAGCCCGGCCCACTTGTGACCGGGCAAATCTTCGCTGATGGCACGCCAAAGCATCGATCGCTTCCCCTTAGAGAATTTTGAACGCGGGCTCTGCGATCGCTGGTCCAGCATTGGCAACGGGCAATGCTTTTCCGTTGACGCTTTGCTTGATGCCGTGGATCCATTTTTTCGCGCGCTCGTTCAGTTGGAAACTCTTTGTCATGGACCGGCCGCGGGTCACAAGAATACCAATGTCGGCGCCTTCATAGCGGTAACTGCCCGGTTGCATGATCTGCAAGAAGAAAGCTTCGTTCTCAGATTCGACCGCACGCCTGTGATAATCGAAGCGGTCAAAGACAACGCGCCCGTCTTCGAGCATCTTGTAAATGCCAGTTTCAGGTGCTGCCGTGCAGATATCAACGTTGTCGTCTGTATGCTTGATGACCATCTGCGACCAACTGTCGATCATGTCGGGGTCGGCCCAGCGATCATTCAACTCTGTGGTGTCTAATTCGAACTGTTTCTTCGAGAATTCGAGCAGGTGGAACAGAAACAATGGTGCGTCCGCATGCGCGAACGCCGCATGGTTCGTCATCGACGATGCGCCAGTAATGCGCGGGTTCAGTTCGCCGAGCCAAAGATCTCCGGTCTTTTTGTCGATCAGGAAATCAAGCTCAAAGTAACCACGATAGCCTTCTTTGCGCAGCTGTTCACCAAACTTAAAAGTCAAGTCGCGCGCCTTCTGGCGCACTTTGGGTGGAAATGCACTCGAGAGTATCTCGTTGCCGCACCAACCGCCGCGGTATGGTGTCAGTTCCTTGAAACCGACAAGTTCGGTCATCAGCGGGCCGACAATTGTACCTTCCTTGGTAGCACAAGCCTCGATCGCCGAACCCCGGCAATCAATGCGTTTCATGATCTTGATTTCGCCTTCGCCGATTATCTCGTGCTCGTGACGTCTGAAATCAGCCTCGGATTTTATAAAGAAGGTCGTGTGGCCGCTGTCGCCAAAGGCAGATTGCAGCACTAGATCGTGACCGATTCCGGCCTTTTCGCAGGTCTTTCTTAGGTCTTCATAAGACTTCACTTCGGCCAAAACATTAGGTACCGAAGGCACACCTGCCTTGTTGCCGATGCGGACAGTTTCGATTTTGTTGTCCATCGCCGTGCGCAGCTTTGCCTTCGGGAACCAAACATCGGCGCCCAGTTCTTTCGACAGACGCTCAGTTTCTTCGTCAAACATCAAGAACACAAACTTTGGTTTGCCCCCACGCCGCTTGATAAAGTCGATGACCTCTTTGTGCTGCAACAGATAGTTGTTGATGTCCTCGATGGATTGGAATTCCGCGTGCGGTTGCTCTGACGGGCAAAAGACGTTCGGGTGCTTGCCACCGTAACAGTCAATGTAGCAGATATACTTGAAATTCTTGACCCACTCATCAAGGCCCAAAAGGTTAAAGTTCGTCGCCGAAATGAAATAGATCGGATCTTCGTTGCGATGAAAGAAGCGGCGGATCTCAGAGATATTCTTAAGCACTGTTGCCATCATATTTTCCTTTTCTTATTCGGCGGCGGTTTTGAGGGGCTTGGAGGCCAATAACTTGGCCAGCGCCTCGGGGGTGAAAACGCGCAAACCCAGATCGGCGCGGTAGCCATGGATTTCGTTCACATCAAGCGCGAGCATAAATGCGAGAATTTCCTGGCTGATGACTTGCCCGGGTACCAAGATTGGAAAGCCGGGCGGGTAGGGGATGATGAACCCTGCCGAGACCACTTCTTGTCCGGCATCCAGGGCATCTTTCAGCGAGCCCGTCAATTCCAGATAGTCGCAGTTGGACTCTTCATAACTGAGGTAATAGGCGGTCCGTATATCACCTTCTGGCGTGATCTGATCGGGACGGAACGCATCGTGGAACCGGCTAAAATCGGGCAGAGGCGGATAGTTCTCCGTAAGATTCTTTACCCGTTTGTCAAAAGAGAGCCGTTCCATCCGTGATGCATCGTCTAGCAAATCATCTAGTTCGTTCGCGATCTCGACCAGCACTTCGATCAGATAGGCGACGGAAGACCGAGTTGTACCGATATTGGTCATGAACAGGACGGTATTGCGCGACGTCTTGTTGATCTGGATACCATATTTATCCATCAGCACATCGTTCTTGAATGTATCGCCATCCCAGCCAGTGCCACCGACAGCTAGAGTCACGCGAGTGGCGTCGAGCACGAAATCATCCTGTTCCCAGCAATCCCACATATCCGTCCAACCTTGATCGTTGTCGAAATAGCTGGTGACACCGCTTTGCCGGTATTGATCGGGGATCATGTCGCCCGCAGTCAGCACCTTGAAATACTTTTGTAGTAACGGATGGCTGCTGATCGCTTTGCGCATCGACATGGCAGCCTCGATCTGGCGTTGCACAAATTCGAACCCTTCCAATTCCACCTGACGGCGGCCCACATCAAGCGAGGCAATGATCTGATAATTTGGCGAGGTCGACGTATGGGTCATATACGCCTCGTGGAACGACTGCTCCACTTCGCCCTTAAAGTCCTGATCATTCACGTGGATCATCGACCCTTGCCGCAATGATGTCAGCGTCTTGTGCGTCGATTGCGTCGCATAGACCCTGATCCGCGCGTTTGGTGGTGCAATCAGGCGGGTATTCAGTAGGTCGTCGTCATTGGCGTCGGCCAGTACCTTTTGCTGTGCCTCATAGGCCGCGCGGTGTGTGTCGGTCCTCAGCCGCTTGCGCAGATTATTGGCCGTGCGCATGCTTGTCCGTTGGCGGTACGTGGGACTGAAACGTGCAAATGCAAACCATGCTTCGTCCCACAAGAACACTAGGTCAGGTTTAATCGCGAGGCATTCTTCCATGACCCGCTCGACATTGTAGACCAGACCATCAAAGGTGCAGTTTGTGAGCAAAAGCATCCGCACGCGGTCCAGCTTGCCTGCCGCTTTGAGGGCAAGCAATTGGTGCTTGATTTCTTTGAGTGGCACCGCCCCATACATGGAATATTCATTAAGCGGGTAGCTATCGAGATAGACAACCTCGGCCCCTGCCAGAACCATGCCGTAGTGGTGTGATTTGTGGCAGTCACGGTCCACCAGAACGATGTCACCCGGCCGCACCACCGCCTGCACGACGATCTTGTTGCAGGTTGATGTGCCGTTCGTCGCAAAGAAGGTTTGTTTGGAACCAAACGCCCGGCTTGCCAATTCCTGCGCTTCTTTGATCGGGCCATGCGGTTCAAGAAGGCTATCCAGTCCACCAGACGTCGCAGAGGTTTCTGCAAGAAAAATATTTGGGCCATAGAATGCGCCCATATCTTGAATCCAGTGCGACCGAGTAATGGATTTACCGCGACTGATTGGCATGGCATGAAATACGCCGGTCGGCTGTTTGGAGTAGTTCACCAATGCCGTGAAAAACGGTGTCTTGTTGCGGGCTGCCACACCGCGCAGAATGTTCAGGTGGAGCTCCATGAAGTCTTCTTGATTATAAAAAACGCGACGGCAAATGCCGAGGTCAAGCCCGGCAATATCCTCAACAGATCGCTCGGTGACCAGATAGGCATCCAATTCCGGCCGGACTCGCGCAATCAGGCGGCAAAGTTCCGGTCCGTAGTTCTCGGGCAGCATCGCGTCAAGTTCACCTGAATCACTCGCGTTACTCAGGTATTTGGTCAGGATTTCGTTGGCGTTCTTGGATTTCAAGACAAGCCCAGGGCGCACGACAATTGCTTGAATGTTGTGATTAAACAGAACGGCAATCAGTGCATCTTCAAGGCTTGGCACCACGACGGCTTCATAGTGAAAAGGATCTTCTGGCCGCCGCATCCGCGAAACGTTGCTTTTTAGCCAGCGTTCCTGTTGGTCGTTGACGTTGTCGACGATGAGCACTTCGAAATAGGGGCGGGACATTGCGCGCGCTTCGGGCGAAAGCATCGCTTCGTCGTTGTGGTCCTCGTCTTCGGGTCCTTCGCGGTCCAGTGGTATGCTGCGGCGACGGTATGCCCCTGTCGTTAGGGCGCGGGTGACGCGCTGAACGGTGAATGCTAGATCGTCATGGTTTTTGTGTTCAAATTGGCGCCGCATATGGTCAAAGGCCGCCATTCCGGGGAAGGCCCAATAGGGCTCGATCAGCGCGAGTGATTCAAATAGATCGTTGATCCGGGCTTTAAGTGCAGCTGCCGGTTTGCCGCCACTCTCACGGCTGATCGACGTTGTAGCCTCTCGGAGCGCACTCCACCTGTCTGAGCGCAGCTGCGTTGCCGAGTAGTAGTCGCTGACGGAATCCATAGGTCGTTCTCCTAATTCTGGCCGACAGGCGACGACTGGCTCAAACTACGAGCCGTCCCAACCTTCAGCCGCTCGTTATCTTGCCCATGACGGGTGATAAGCCCGGCACACGTGCCTGCTGGACCGCCTGTGCTTCAGCCTCAGCCTTTGCCGGCAAATCTACATGCAGTCCGGCCCGTGAACCCTGTTGTGGAATTTCAAGTGGCCCAAGCGACTTTAGGTAAGCGTCTGTGCCACTGTTGCGATCATAGACGGAAAAATCAGTTGACCGATCGCGGAAGCTCTTCAGGACTTGGCCCAAACCCTTCATTCCAGTTTCGCGCTGGCGGCGGACCATCGACAGATCCACTTCGATCGGGAACATGTCCTCTTGGCCAGCTGATTGGTGTAAAACCAGCGAAGTCGGATCAACAACAAGCGATTTACCGACACCACCTGCGCCAAGGCCATTCACATCTATGACGTAGCACTGAAATTGCGCCGCCGTGGCCCGCGCAATCGCCAACTCCGCATCACGGTCAGTCGTGCCGGTAAGAACCGGATGCAGGAGCACCTCGACGCCCTGCGACGTGAGTTGGCGCGTTGTTTCAGGGAACCACATGTCATAGCAGATCGATAGGCCGAAACGGCCCACATCAGGGACGTCAAACACGCAGAACTCCGTACCCGCCGCGATGCCCGCTTCGTAGGGTAGGAACGGAAACATCTTTGCGTAGCGGCGGATAACGTTACCGTCGGGATCAATGACAAGTGAGGTGTTGTAGACCCGGCCATCATGTGGATGGCTCAGGAACATAGAGCCTGGGATCAGCCAAATCTTGTGACGCCGCGCAGACTCGCAAAATTGGTTGATCACGTCATTTTCTGGCGGCAGTTTGAACTTTTCCAGTGGTCCGAACGGCGCAAGTTCGCTGAACAGCACCATCTGAGTCCAAGGAAAGCGCAGCATCAAAAGATCAATGCGATGCAGCATGCCTTCGACATTTGAATGCAGGGCGTTGACGTGCATCTGCACGCCAGCAATTGCGAAAGGTGTCATAGCTTGATTTCTCCGTAAATACGGAGGCGCACCTTGAGGGCCGTCATGATCTCCGCTTCTGTCAACCCTTACGCCCTTACGACCAGAACAGAAACAGGTGATCGACGCACAACACGGTCCGCATTTGAGCCGACGAGAAACTCGCGTACACGGTCTGGTTTGTGCGAAGCCATAATAACCAAATCGCACTCGATCTCTTCGATTGTCTTCAAGACCTGCTTGTGGATTTTGCCGAAAGCCAAATGTTGTTTTACAGAAACATCTGCCGGCACTTCGGCCCGCACCAGTTCATCAAGAGCCTTGCTTGCAGCTGCGACGGCCCGTTTTTCAAAGTCATCGGGGAAAAACCCTTCGACAAGCGGTGTGCCCATGTCAGGCACCACAGACATGATGTGCAGTTTGGTCTTGGAAGCCCGCACCAACTCAATCGCTTGAGGCAGTGCTTTCGCCCAAGATGCCGTATGGTTGAGGTCAACGGTCAAGAGAACACAGTTGAACATAGTCTATCCTTTCTATGCTTCTGAGGTCTTGCGAGCGTCAAGACCGTTCCGACCACGCTGAAGAAAAATCACCAGAACCAACAACAACAATGCAGGAATGAACATCAGATACTTCGTCGGCTGACCGACCGGGCGCAACACGCGCAGAACCTCTTGATCCCAATCCAGCCCAGCAGTTGCGGCGGCACTCCCAAAGCCGACATCGTCAATGATCAGAGTGTCGCCGTCTTGGCGGAACATGAGGCCCGCGTTTTCCAAGCGCTCTTCGCCGGTCGCACCATCTGGTATTGTCAGAATCGCAACAAATTCAATTGGGTCGCCAAGATCATTCAACCCAGCAACACGCAGACGTAAGTCTTCGCCTGCCGGTGTAGAAAGGGCCGCAGCCGCGATCTCAGTCGGGTTTTCCTCAGTGTATGGCGGGTAGACCATATCCATCCAGAAGCCAGGACGGAACAACGTGAAAGCGATTAGGAGAAGAGCAGCCGTCTCGTAGATACGGTTCTTTGCCAAGAACCAGCCTTGCGTCGCTGCCGCGAATAGGAGCATCGCTATGGTTGCGACAATGAAGACGAAGACACCTTGTGCCCATGTAACGTCGATTAGTAACAGCTCGGTGTTGAAGATAAACAGGAAGGGCAGGGCAGCTGTGCGTAGGCTATAAAAGAATGCAACAACGCCTGTCTTGATAGGATCACCGCCTGAGACTGCCGCGGCCGCAAAGCTCGCCAAGCCCACCGGTGGAGTGACGTCAGCCATGATCCCGAAGTAGAACACAAAAAGGTGAACCGCTATCAGGGGTACGATCAGGCCATTTTGTTGGCCGAGAGTGACAATAACGGGTGCGAGCAGTGCTGAAACGACGATGTAGTTCGCAGTTGTAGGCAGGCCCATTCCCAAGATTAGTGACAAGATTGCAGTTAGGAACAATATAGCCAAGATATTGCCACCTGACAAAACCTCCACGACGTCCGCGAGCGCCGAGCCAACGCCTGTTTGGCTGACCGCACCCACGATGATACCCGCCGTTGCGGTGGCTATCCCGATGCCAATCATATTGCGCGCGCCTGTTTCAAGACCGTCAATCAGGTCTTTCCCGCCTTGGAAGACAGCTGCACCCAATGCGCCTTCGCCGCGCATAAGCGCAGTTAAAGGGCGCTGTGTGAGCAGAATGAAAACCATGTAAGCCGTCGCCCAGAATGCGGAAAGCCCGGGCGAAAGGCGATCCACCATGAGAGCCCAAACCAGCACAACAACTGGCAGGATGAAGTGCAAACCTGACCGGATCGTGGGGCCTGGCAGAGGCAATGTAGTTACTGGCGCATTGGGATCATCAAGCTCAAGTGGTTCCTCTTTCGACGAGACATAAAGCAAGCCCACATAAACAAACGTCAAGAAGGCAAAGATGATGTAGGCCGCCGAATTCGGGAAAGCCGGACGAAGCCAGCCCATGCCGTAGTAGACAATGAAAGAGATGGCGCAAATCGCTGCGATCGTGAACGCGATCCCGATGAGGCGCTGCACGATGGGCTTGGGCGTATATGCGCGGGGAAGGCCCTGCATGCCGGCCTTCAGTGCCTCAAGGTGCACGATATAGACTAGTGCGATGTAGGAAATCACAGCTGGCAGAAACGCGTGCTTAACCACGTCAAAGTAGGGGATGCCCACATACTCGACCATGAGAAAGGCCGCAGCGCCCATAACCGGCGGCATGATCTGTCCGTTCACGGAAGAGGCTACTTCTACAGCGCCGGCCTTTTCAGATGAAAAGCCAACCTTTTTCATAAGCGGTATTGTGAAAGTACCGGTTGTGACCACGTTGGCAATGGACGAGCCCGAAATCAAGCCAGTCATGGCGGAAGACACTACTGCCGCTTTGGCCGGTCCGCCTTTCATGTGCCCCATGAGGCTAAAGGCGACTTGGATGAAATAGTTGCCCGCTCCTGCGCGGTCCAGCAATGAGCCGAAAAGCACGAATAGGAAAACAAAAGAGGTCGATACACCCAAAGCAATGCCAAAGACGCCTTCGGTCGTGATCCACTGGTGGTTCACAATCTCAGAAAGGCTGTTGCCTTTGTGTGCGATGATGCTGGGCATATTAGGGCCAAGAACCGTGTAGACGAGGAAAACAGACGCCACGATCATCAGCGCGGGGCCAAGTGCACGACGCGTGGCCTCCAAGAGCAGCATCAGACCGATGACTGCCACAACAAAGTCTTGCAGGATCGGCGCGCCAACCCGGTTCGCAATGTCGCGGTAGTAGACATAGAGGTAGAGGGCGGCCATAGCGCCGACTACGGCCAGCGCCCATTCCCAAACCGGCACGCGGTCTTTGGGAGAGCCAAGCACGACAGCGGCAATGACAGCGAGGCTAACCAGCGGAATCCACCAGATTACCGAGCCTTCTTTGGCTGCTACCATGAATAGGAACGCCAGAACGACAGGAACAACGAACCCGAGTCCAAGCTGAAATTTTGAACGTGTGGCGGGAAAGGCTGCAAAGGCAAGAAAGATGGCAAAGGCCAGATGGATAGACCGACTTTCAGTGTCGTTAAAAACGCCCCAGCCAACAATAAACGGGATCGGGGATGCGATCCAAAGCTGAAAAAGCGACCACGCAAGCGCGACGCAGGTCAGGAATATCCCGACGGTGCCCGCCGCACCGCGACCGCCTGTGTCAGAAGAGGCTACCAGCGCGTCAAGCTCTGCTTGGCTCAGTCCACCGCGTCCGGCAGCTGCATTCTCGACAGCGGCAGATTGCTGTTGATTTGGATTGTCTGTCATGCGGTTCCCCTTGCGCGCTTTATCAAGACGCATCGTCTTAGCTTCAACGTCTGATTGGTGCGGCAGGATCACTCGCCGCACCAAAGGTCATGCGATGCTGGGTAGGATTACATCCAGCCACGTTCTTTGTAATAACGCTCTGCGCCGGGGTGCAGCGGAGCGGATAGACCATCGCGGATCATCTGTTCTTCTGACAGGTTCTCGAATGCTGGATGCAGACGCTTGAACCGGTCAAAGTCGTCAAACACGGCCTTAACCACCTGATAAACCACCTCTTCGTCAACATCGGCAGATGTCACGAAAGTGGCTTTCACACCAAAGGTTGCAACGTCATCGGGTGACCCTTCATACATGCCGCCGGGGATAGACGCGGCTGCATAGTAAGGGTTGTTCGCGATCAGTTGGTCAATCTCCGGGCCATTGACTGGGATCAGTACAGCATCAACGGTTGAGACCGCTTCTTGGATCGATCCGTTGGGATGACCGACAGTGTAGATGATCGCATCCACTTTGTTGTCGCCCAAAGCGGCGGCTTGTTCGGCTGGCTTCAACTCAGAAGCCAATGCAAAGTCATCCATCGTCCAGCCCAAGGCGTCCATGACAACCTGCATGGTCGCATATTGGCCAGAGCCGGGGTTGCCGATGTTGACGCGCTTGCCTTTGAGGTCAGCAAACGTCGTGATCCCTGCATCTGCGCGAGCAATCACAGTAAAGGGTTCACCATGCACGGAAAAGACAGAGCGTTCTTTTTCGAACCGGTTTCCTTCAAACTCTGATGTCCCGTTGTAGGCGTGGTACTGCCAATCGGATTGGGCCACGCCCATGTCCATATCGCCAGCCATGATAGCATTGATGTTCGCTATCGACCCACCGGTTGACGGGGCTGTGCACTTCAGATTGTGTTCTGCAGTGCCGCGATTGACCAGGCGGCAGATCGACTGACCGACAACAAAGTATACGCCAGTTTGACCACCGGTACCGATGGTGATGAACTGCTCCTGAGCAGTCGTTGCGGTGCCGGCCAACATGGCCCCCGCAAAAGCAAGGTGCTTAAAAATCCTCATAGATTTCTCCCAGTTGATTACGTCGTGTCGCGCCTTCCTTTTCGGAAGGATTGTTATTTTTTTAGGGGCGGCTAGAGCAAGCAGCACCGCACCCTTCCAAGTCATTTCTCAGTCGTTTGGCTGTCAATATTCCCAGCCAATAGAACGAAAAACTTGTCAAACTAGACTGGCAAACGGTGTTGGTTTATGCAACTTAAATCACCTGAAATATTTTAAGTTTCTGAATCTATTGAATAAATTAGAAAGATGAGGTGAAAAGTAAGCGCTGTTTAGGGCACTGTCAGACAGGGCCGGCTTGAGACAGACAGGGTGATTTTGTAACCTCCCTGGATGATAAAATGCTCCCCATTTCGCTACTTTAGCACTAGTCCTGAGATCATCCGCCTAGCGTTGATGATGTATGTCCGGCTCGGGTTATCTACAACGAACATGGAAGATCTTCCGCATGAGCGCGGGATCGAAGTCAACCACGAGACTGTCCGGTTTTGGTGCAGCCGTTTTGATCCAATATTTGCCTCTGAAATTAGGCTAAACAGGATCAGCCGGATGCGAGCATATTCGAACTATTCTCTGCAAGTGCTGGTGTCCGATAAGTTGTGGCCCTACGTCGCGGCTATGAAAATCGCCGTCTAGGCACCGAGACAACAAACTTGACGCTGGCTGAAATAACGAGTGGAGAACACTCGCCTGCAATTCTGACGACGAAAACGGCCCATGCTTGATTTCAGGCGTATGCGAAGTTTGCAGAAATTCGCCTCCGTCTACGCTTCTGTCTACAATCACTCTAGCCAGGGCCGCAGCCTTTAAAGTTGACCTGATTTCAAGCTTAACCGCGCCGCCGCTCTCGCTGAATGGCGCCAACATGGCGGGGGATAAACGACAACTCAACAGTACTAGCAGAGAATGGTTCGAATTGGTCTGACAGCTTCCGGAAAACACTGAGGGCTAGAGGCCAACCAACGCAGGGAGGCGTGGGATAAATCCAGGCAGGAAAAGGGGAGGTCCGACCCTCACCCGATTTATGCAACAAATCTCATGTATCCGGCCATCAGGTGCTCGTAACTCGCGGTTAAACTTGACCCGCCGACGCCCGAAATGGGCGCTGTGAAACCGTGATGGCAGACTAGCCTGAAAACACTCGTGGTCTGTTGGGATTAGTCGAATTTTCCGAAAAAGTCGTCTTTGAGTTGTTTTTTGTAGCGATGAATCCCTTCCTGGCCAATAATGCCTTTGAATTCTGATAATCTGGCGCAGCTGCCCCAAGGCATGAGATGCCCGGTCAGGCCGCACCGACGGAGGGAGAGGTTACTTGAAGCACAGGATCCATTCCGATCGAGAGACGAAACAGTCGACACTGAACAAGGGGAGGCGCGGCGCGCTATTCGCCACAGCTGCGGTCAGTGTGGGCGCCCTTACGGCACCCTTTATCGGAAATGCGCAGGTCTCGGACGGGCGGAAACTTACGATACAGTCTCTCTGGACCGAGAACACGATTGGATACCGGACTTTCAAGAACTGGTGCGAAAGCGTCGTTGAACTTACCGGAGGCGAAGTTGAATTTGTTCCCTTTGCCGGTGGTACGGTTTCGGAAATATTCGACATGATGACGGCCACTTCGGCCGGCGTTCTCGATGGAATGCATTGGGTTCCCCACTATGCTGCTATAAGCGGGGCAATGCCTGCGGGTGCCTTCCTGACGTCCTTCCCGATGGGGCTGCCGCATCCGCATCAGTGGGACATGCTGTTTGATAGTTATGGTGGAACAGAGCTTGCCCGCGATCTTTACGCACGTCATGGCCTTCACTTCGTAGGCCACGTTCACCACGACATGAACCTGATCCACTCGAACAAGCCGATCCGGTCTCTGGACGACTTTCGGGGTTTGAACCTGCGGATGCCGGGCGGCCTTATTGCCGACTGTTTCGAGGCCATAGGCGCACGTACCATTGCTCTGGCAGGTTCAGAGGTGCAGCCTGCGCTTGCGTCAGGCGCCATTGACGCAGCGGATTTTACCGGGCCGGCAATGAATTTTGATCTCGGCTTCGCAGATGTCAGCAAGTACATTGTAATGGGGCCGACATCGACGCCTTGCTTGCATCAACCCGTCGACCTGACGATCGTGGTTTTCAACCAAACTGTCTGGCAAAGCCTCGCGCCGGCCACACAGGACCTACTGACCGAACTTGTCAGGGCGTTTTCTGTCAAGCACTTCACCGCTCACCAGCAGGCAAACATAGATGCATGGGCCCGCTTCACCGAGGCAGGAGTCGAAGTGACGCGGCTGTCCGAGGACGACGTGGCGCGATTTCGCAAGATAGCTTTGCCGCTCTGGTTTGAATGGGCGAACCGCGACCCAGACTCTGCTCGGGTGTTCAAACTGCACCTCGATGTGATGCTCAACCCGGCGGTAGCATACATCAGCCCGGACGACATCAAGGACTTTGAATTGAAACTCTGACCATCAGATGCCAGCCGGCCGAGGGTGCGCCAGGGTCCTGCCGTCGAGGAATATTACGCAATGGCAACGGCAGAACACGAACGGTCCGGTTTGGCGGCCTTCCTCCCCTACACCATCCGGGGAAAACTGCTTCTGGTGATTGCGATCATTTTTCTGGCAGCAGCCGTGAGCGCGGTGATTGCCCATCGTGCCAACGTTGTCATTCAGAAACAACTGACGTCGATCACTGAAGACAACATGCCTTCTCTCATTATCGCTCATCGCGTTTCCGAGGATACAACGAACATTAGAAATGCAGCCGCCTCGGTCGCCACGTCTGAGAACGCAGACCAACTCGCGGCGCGAATAGAGACGCTAGAGGGGCATCGCCAGCGTGTCGGCGCCGTCATAGGCGAATTGGAGTTGCGCGGCAGCAGCGCTGAGACGGTTGCCAGCCTGAAAACATCAATCCGCGAATTAGGTACGGTGTCCGAGGCCCTTGCGGCCACTATCGCGCAGAGGATCGAAGTTGCGGAGACGCTCGCCAAAAATATCCGGGACCTTGCGCGAACCCACACGGACTTCAATCGTTCCATAGAACCAGTAATCGACGAGCAACTGGACGTTCTCAGCGCCGAAACTGAGCGTGTAAATGGAAACACGAAGGCCTCTGTCGAATTCCTCAATGACCTAGGAGTTCGGGGACTGATCCCGCTTCTCACAATGTGGGTTCAGCTTGGGCTAATCGAACAATCTATGATTGGCGCTCTTACCGCGCAAACTGAAGATGCGGTTCGTGACACATGGAGCGCCTTCGTCTCATCAAGCTCGGTCGCCGCACGCAATGTCGAGGAGTTGCGGGGAAACCGTGCCGTTGGACAGGTTGTCGATGTCGATGAACTATCCGAACTCATTGAACGTATCATTGCCTTCGGCGCGGGCGATGACAGCATATTTGAAAGGCGCCGGGCGGCACTTGCCGATGCTGCGAACGGGTTTGATCAGGAAAAGGCTGAACGTGACCTGCGTCAGTACTTTTCAAAAGTCGAAAGCGTCCTGCGCCGCTCGATCATCCTTATCCGGGGGCAGACAGTGACCGTGGGCGCTGATCTGAACAGCGAGGTTTCGGCCAGTCTTGAAGCTATCAACGGTGCTAGCGTAGTTGGTTACGGGGCGCTGCTCGCACTCGAGACACTAGGCAATCGGACTGTCGGCATATTGTCTCTGGTGCCTTTCGCGGAAGACCGAGCCGCACTCGAAAGGCTGATAACTGACCTGAACGAAGTCGAGGCTCAAACTTCGGAATTGATTGTCCGGCTCGGTGCGCGCACTGACATTTCGGAAATAGCAGAGCTTGCGGAAAGGTTGATCGGTTTCGGAGGAGGGAACGCAGGCGTCTTCAATCTTCGCATGCGGGAACTGAGCGTGCTAGAGCAAGCGGACGGGTTGCTGCTCCAGACGAACGAGTTGACCGAGAGGATGAGCGATCTTGCGGCGACCATCGTCGCCAACACCCGTCGGGCAACAAGTGCTTCTGCTGAAGCTGTGCTTGTCTCGCTCGCGTCCAGTCGATCGACCCTTGTCATCGTTCTCATTTTCTCGTTTGCAATCATTCTCGGCGCCATCGCCTATGTGAACCGCAGCCTCGGCTCAAGGCTTGCTGCTTTCAGCAATGCCGCTTTGTCCCTCGCCGAAGGAAATCTGCATGTTGCCCTGCCAGAACCCAGCGGACGGGATGAGGTCTCGCGCCTAATGCGGGCTCTGACCGTCTTCCGCGACACTGCTGTGAAGATGGAGCAAAGCAACATGCGCGAAATCGCCGAGACCCGTCAGCGGTTGATGGACGCCATCGAGAGCAGTTCAGAGGGTTTCGCCTTTTATGACTCCGACGACCGCCTTGTACTTTGCAATACTCGCTACAGGGGTTTCCTGAACGATCCCGATGGCGCTTTCGTCCGCCCAGGCCGTTCCGCAATGGAGATTGCGAAGGATGTGCCTCCCGGTTCAGGGATGCGGCTGGAAGCCAGTACTGGAGAACGTGGTACACGGCGGGACGTGCCGGCCTCGAATGTTCGGCTGTTGCAGGATGGCCGATGGGTGCAGATCGACAAGCGGCGGACAACTGACGGAGGCGCGGTATTGGTCTATTCCGACATCAGCGAACTGAAGCAGCGGGAAGCCGAACTGACTGAGGCCAAGGAAAACGCTGAAGCCGCCAATGCAGCAAAAAGCGCGTTTCTGGCCACAATGAGCCATGAAATCCGTACCCCGCTAAACGGGATCATGGGAATGAGCAGCCTGCTCGCCTCGACGAAGCTTAACGTCGAGCAGCGTGACTTCGCCAACACCATTGGCGATGCGGCCGACACATTGCTTACAATCATCAACGACATCCTCGACTTTTCCAAGGTCGAGGCAGGCGCGCTCGATCTCGAGTATCTGGACATTGATCTGGCCGAGGTGGTTGAGTCAGCGGCCGAACTTCTTATGCCGAAGGCCGATGAGAAGGGTGTGGAGTTGGCGTGCAGTATCGCTCCCGAGGTCCCGCGAGGTGTGATTGGCGATCCGACCCGGTTGAAACAGGTGCTTCTCAACCTGCTCAACAACGCGGTGAAGTTCACTGAAAAGGGAGAAGTGTTGCTAAGCGTCAAACTTGCCGAACCTTTGCTTGCGGATACTGCAACAGCGCAGATCATTTTCGCAGTCAGCGACACGGGCATCGGCATTCCTACTGACCGGATGCACCGGCTGTTCCGATCTTTCAGCCAGGTCGATGCTTCAACGACGCGGCGCTATGGTGGAACCGGCCTTGGCCTAGCCATCAGCCAGCGTCTGGTTGAAAAGATGGGAGGAAAGATCGAGGTCGCAAGCAAGCCGGGACATGGTTCAACCTTTTCCTTCATACTCCCGATGCGGCGTTGCGTTCTGTCTGACCAAATCGACCGGCAGGCGCGCATCAAAGCGCTGGAAGGCAAGACGGCGATTGTCGTGGACGACAACCAGACTAACCTTCAGATCCTTGACCAGCGACTCCGCGCTTGGGGCATGGTACCGGAAACATTAGGCAACCCGGACGATGTGCTGCCCCGTCTTCAGGACGGACCGTCGGTTGATGTTCTGATCCTTGACTACAAGATGCCAGGAATAACTGGGCTCGACCTTGCTTGGCAGGTCCGCGCGACCCTTGCCGATGCTACGCCACCGATGATCCTGTTCACATCGCTCACCCCCGCCGAGCCAGGATTTTGGGCCGAAATCCGCGAAGCGGGATTCGCCTCGGTCATGGCGAAACCTGCGAAGTCAGCGCAGCTTTTGCACGCCTTGGCTTTGGTTTTTGGCGGTCAGGATCAGGACCCTGGAATGGTGGCCGGCTCGTCCAATACCTCTGAGGATACGACAGAGCCCCTTACGATTCTTTTGGTCGACGATAACCGGATCAACCGTAAGGTCGGACAGAAGATGCTTCAGAAGAACGGGTATGAAACTGATCTCGCCAAAGGGGGAGCAGAAGCGGTCGCACTTGCGACAAGCAACTCGTTCGATGTCATACTTATGGATATCGAGATGCCCGAAATGGATGGAGTCGAGGCTGCTGCCCAGATCAGGCAGGCGTTGGAGGGGCAGCCGCGACCCTATATTGTGGCGTTGACGGCGAACGCGCAGTCCTCGGCGCGCGGTACTTATCTTGCGGCAGGTATGGACGATTACCTCAGCAAGCCGGTGGACGAGGGGGCGCTGCTGGAGACGCTGAAGCGGGGTGCTGCGTTCCGCAGGTCACAGTGCTCTGAGGATGTCAGTCACCGGCGGGCAGAAACAAGGGTTAAACAATGAGCACTTCAGAGATAGATCATAGTTCGCTGAAGCGGCTTCTTGATGTCTTGGGCAACGACACCGCAGAACTTCAAGACCTCCTCCAGGATTATATAGAGGACGCCCCGGACCTCGCGCGGCGCATCACCGAAGCGGCCGCTCAGGGCGACCGGACAGCTCTCAGGATTGCTGCACATACGCTCAAGTCGAATGCCCGGGATTTCGGTGCAACGCGGCTTGCCGAACTTTGCGCCGGCCTGGAGAAGGCCTGTGTCGAGGGCAGACCTGAAGACCCCGAGGGCTATGCTGACCGCATCCGTCAAGCAGAACAAGCCGCACGGCTCGCGTTGCTGGACGTTAGCCTTGATGATCTTGACGGTCCGGGTTCGGTCGCATGACAGGTAAGGGGCCTTGCGAGACCATAGAGCCGGCATCTGTTCTGATCGTTGACGACAGCCGGGTCAGCGGAAGAAAGCTGGCAAAGGCGGTTAGTGCGCTAGGTCACCGAGCCAAAATTGCCGCGGACGGCGTCGAAGCGCTTGCGATTATGGGCCAGAGGCCTCCCGACATCGTTCTTCTCGACATCGTCATGCCGGATATGGACGGCTATGCGGTCCTCAGCGCGATGAAGGCCGACGCCGCGCTTCGGGATATCCCGGTGATTGTTGTCTCATCGCTTGATAGCGAGATTGACAGCGTGGCCCGCGCCATCGAGCTTGGCGCCGAGGATTTTCTTCCGAAGGATTTCGAGCCGACCATCCTCAGAGCCCGGATGAACGCCTCGTTGGTCCGCAAGCGGTTCCGTGATCGTGAACTCGCCTATTTCCGAGACATCGACACGCTTACTCAGGCCGCGCAGATCGTAGAAGGCGGGGCCTTTCGTCCGTCTGAACTGGACGTTGGTGCCGTGGCCGCGCGGGACGACTCCCTTGGTAGGCTTGCCAAGGTTTTTCACAGTCTCGCTGAAGAGATCTACGACCGAGAGCGCCGCGCGGACCTGACGGTTCGCACTTTACGCGGAACGCTTCTTGTTCTGGTGGCTGGCAGCATCTTCGGGATAGCACCCTCACTCGGCCGACTTGCTTCTGTGCGCGATATCCCGGCGTTGGGGCTTGTGTTCTGGTCGGCAATCGTCGCTGCAGTGCTGTGCCTTTCAGTTTCGATTTCACGCCGGGGACTACCCCCTGTCAAGTTGCAGGACTTCGGCTTTCTCGCTCTCTGGGCGCTTGTTCTCGGCTGTTTCTACCAATTGATGACAGTCGTGATCGCGGGGCATGTCGAGGCGAGCATGATTGCCCTGATCGGAAGCTCGCGGGGCTTCATGGTCTTTTTGCTGGCTGCCTTGCTTGCTATCGAGAAGCCGAGCCTGCGGCGCTTCTTGGGTCTTGGACTTGGTTTTACAGCTGTGGCCGCGGTTCTGCTTGTGCAAGATACCGGTGCAGAGATCGACGTTGCCTGGCTTGCTTCAGCGCTCGCGTTGCCGTTCCTTCTGTCACTCCATACACTTTTGATGTCCTGGCGTCCGAGGCATATTGATGCCGGTGCGACTGTGGGCATGATGATGGCGCTTTCGGCACTTTTCCTCTTGCCGTTTGTTCTTGCACAGGATGCGCTTTTCTTGCCTTCAGTGCCCCTCGGAATACCTGAGGCAATCACGCTCGCACTTGGGGTTTCGACAGCGGTTGCGCTGGTCCTGGCACTTGATCTCGTGGCCACTGCGGGGCCGGTCTTTGCAAGCCAGATGGCTTATTCGCAGACGCTGGCCGGGATCGCATGGGCAATGCTGCTTCTTGATGAGCGCCTTTCCCTGCTGGCATGGGGATCATTCGTGCTAGTGATCGTTGGGTTTTGGCTTGTGGAACCCAGACGTGCCGGCGACGATTTTCGGATCACGCTAAGGGTACGAAGCGATCGCTGACAATCGTGAAGCAGGCGGTTCCCGTGTGGCCACACCATTTTTTCGATTGCACAGGGACTTAGGTGGGTTCTGTCAGAGCAAAATCACTTGAGGCGGGCAGGGTGGTTTCGTAGCTTGCCGAGATGACAAAACGCTCCTCATTCCGCTACCTCAAAACCAGTCCGGAGATCATCCGTCTTGCTGTGAGGCTGTATGTCCGGTTCCCGCTGTCCCTTCGCAATGTGGAGGATTTGCTGCACGAACGCGGCATCGATGTCAGCCATGAAGCTGTTAGATTCTGGTGGCATCGGTTCGGTCCGATGTTTGCGTCTGAGATACAAAAACGGCGGATTACCTGTATGAAATCCAGCGGTTGGCGGTGGCATCTGGACGAGGTTTTCGTGAAGATCAACGGCGAGTGGCATTATCTATGGCGGGCTGTCGATCATGAAGGCGAAGTCCTGGAACGCTTCGTCACAAAGACACGTGACAAGAAAGCTGCGTTGAAATTCTTTAAGAAAACAATTCGCAAACACGGTCGATCCGAGGTGATCGTCACGGACCTGCTACGATCGTACGGAGCGGCGCTGAAGGAGATTGGCGCAGCACACAGGCAAGAAACCGGTCGTTGGCTGAACAATCGAGCAGAGAATTCGCATCTGCCTTTTCGACGACTAGAACGGGCCATGCTCCGCTTCCGGCGCATGCGACGTCTGCAGAAATTTGCCGCTGTTCACAACTCCGTCAACAATCACTTCAATCATGAACGCAGCCTCTCAAGTCGACCCAATTTCAAACTCAACCGCGCCGCTGCTCTTGCCGAGTGGCGCGGTATTTGCGCGGCATAAGGGGCAGCTTCTCTGTCCTAGCAGAGACTGGTTCAAATTAGTCTGCCAGCACCCGAATCGCGCTTGTAAAGTCATCATGAGAGTTTCAGGGTTGGATTATGGACGGATTTCACAAGAGGCTGATGGCCCTGCGCCACGACTTTCATCGCCATCCCGAACTTGGGTTTCAGGAGGAGCGGACGAAGGCAAAGGTCGCTGCGATCCTGCGCGACCTGGGCCTTGAGGTGCATGAAGGAGCGGGTGTTGTGGGCATCCTGCGCGCAGGCGGCGGCAACCGCGCGATTGGTCTGCGCGCCGACATGGATGCGCTGCCGATCGCCGAGCAAGGTACGCATGACCACGTCTCGACCAAAGCCGGGGCGATGCATGCCTGTGGGCATGACGGGCATATGACCATGCTGCTTGGGGCGGCAGAGACGCTGGCCCGCAACCCGGATTTCGACGGGACCGTGGTTTTTCTATTCCAGCCAAACGAAGAACACGGTCTGGGCGCGCAGGCGATGATCAAGGAAGGCGTGCTAGACCGATTCCCGATCGACGAGGTCTATGCCATTCACAACTTGCCCGGCGCGCCGACGGGGCAGATCTCGACCCGGGTCGGGCAGATCTGTTCCAGCGAAAGCCTCTTTGAGATCTCTATCGCCGGTCGTGGCGGGCACGCTTCCATGCCGCATGTCGGTGTCGACGCGATCACCGTCGGAGCGGAAATGGTACTGGCGCTTCAGACCATCGTGTCGCGCAAACTGGCGCCAAGTGCCGGCGCGGTCGTTTCGGTAACCGAATTCCTGACGGACGGACAGCGCAACGTGTTGCCGGGTCGTGCGGTGCTGAAAGGCGATGTCCGGGCGCGTCTGCCGCAGGACCGGGACGCGGTCGAGCGTTTCATGAAACAGATCGTGGACGGTGTTGCCGCGACCCACGGCATCACCGCCACGATGAGCTTCAACACTGAATTCATCGAGACGATCAACGCGCCGCTGTCTGCCGAAGCCGTGGTCCGCGCCGCCCGAGCGGCCGGGCTGGAGGCAGTCGGTGATCGCCAACCGATGAGCTTTTCCGAGGATTTCGCCCATTTCAGCGCCGCCGTTCCGGGGTGCTTCCTGCTGATGGGGAATGGAGAGACTGGACCGCATGGCCAGCCGCTTCACGCGGCCGATTACGACTTCAACGACGCGCTGTTGCCGATAGGGGCCGCCTTCTGGGCAGAACTGGTCCGTGATCGCCTGCCAGCCCGAAAGGACACCAGATGACCAATCTTCTTCCGTCCGCAGGTGCTGTCAAAAGAAACTGGCTTACGACGGCCAGGGCGGCTTCGTAGCCTCTCTGGATAACAAAACTCTTCGCATTCCGCTACTTCAAAACCAGCCCAGAGATCATCCGCCTGGCGGTGATGATGTGTGCCCGGTTTCCGCTGCCACTTCGCAATGTCGAAGACCTACTGTATGAGCGCGGCATCGAGATTAGCCATGAAACGGTTCGGTTTTGGTGGAACAGATTTGGCCCGATGTTCGCCGCTGACATCCGGCAGAACCGCGTCAGTCAGATGCGCGCCCACTCTAACTGCCGTGGCGCCTGGACGAAGTTTTCGTGAAGAGCAACGGGCAGACGCAATACTTGTGGCGGGCCGGCGACCACGAGGGGGAGGTGCTGGAAGCCTTCGTCACCAAGCGCCGGGATCGCCAGTCGGCATTGAAATTTATCAGAAAATCAATGTAGCGCTTTGGTCAGCCGGAAGTGCTGGTGACGGATAAGCCGCGATCCTATGGTGCTGCGATGAAAGTCGTTGGCAACATCTGGAAACAGGAAACAGGGCTCTGGCTGAACAATCGGGCGGAGAATTCCCACCTACCATTTCGACGACGGGAGCGTGCGATGCTCCGTTTCCGACAGATGCGATGTTTGCAGAAATTCGCCGCTGTCCATTCCTCGGTTCACAACCACTTCAATCAGGAACGCCACCTTTGTTCACGCGAAAATTTCAAGGTCAACCGCGCCGCCGCCCTGGTCGAGTGGCGCGGTCTCGGCGCGGCATAAGGGGCAGTGTCACTGTCTAAGCTGAGACTGGTTCGAATTTGTCTGACAACACCCATCTAACCGTTTGGCTGTCGGTTGCGCCGGGTCTACTTTGCCACCATGACCGACAATCAACTCTCCGAAGCTTTACTTATTCGCTACCGTGTCTGGGGCATGGACTGCGCCATGGATGCGGCGCAGATAGAACGCGCGGCACAGACCGCCGGAATTGCGCCAAACGCGGTGAAGGTATCGGCAGCCACTCACATCATGACCCTCAATGTACCTGAGGGGCGGCTCCCGGAGATCGAAAAAGCAGTTGCTGTTACAGGGTACGGATTTGACCGCATAGAGGGCGACGATGATGCTCGGCCCGGCGCAGCGCACCAAGACCCGGCCTACCGTCGTGCTCTCTGGATCGTAGTCCTTCCGAATGTCGGCTACGGAGTGATAGAAATGGTTGGCGGATTTCTGGCTGAGTGACAGGCCGTCAAGGCGGACGCGCTCGATTTTATCGGCGACGGCCTCATTACGTTTCTTGGTCTTCTAGCCATTGGTTGGAGCCTTGCGTGGCGAGCGCGATCTGCTCTGATCCAAGGCATATTCCTCGGCATCCTTGGTCTCGGTGTGCTCGCAACAACGCTGTGGAGGGTATTCACCCAGACCATGCCGGATGCGACACTGATGGGTTTGTTCGGGATCGTTGCTCTGGTCGTGAACGTTGTCGCCGTGCTACCACTCATGCGGTTCCTCAACGGTGATGCAAATATGCGGGCCGTTTGGCTGTTCTCACGCAACGACGCTATTGGCAACGCCGCCGTCGTTGTGACGGCTGAACCGGTCGCGTGGCTCGGCAGCGGTTGGCCCGATCTGATCGTTGCCTTTGGGATTGCCGGACTATTCTTGCATTCGTCTTGGTTGATCATTCGCGATGCGCAGACTGATTTGAGAGCTACCCGATAAATCGAAAAAGCAGACATTGCGTTTGAGTTGGCAAAAGGGGGCTTTGTCCCGCAAAGCAGTCGGTAGAAACGATCGCAGCGAACGGCCGTTTTAGAGCCCAAGGTGGACTTTTAGGAATTGAGCTCCAATCGTACCCAATGGCAAAATGCTTGCCTGCTTTTTGACTTTAGACGTAGCGTACTTGCGACAGACTGCCGATGGCCTTTGATCGCATCGGTGTCTTGGAGGATTTTTCTCGTGCCGATGCGATGGGTCATTCTGTTTGTGCTGTTCTTCGCCCGAACGGTCATGGCCATCCAATTCCAGTCCGTGGCGGCGCTGTCTCCGTTCATCATGGACAGCCTCGCGATAACGCTCACGGAGATAGGGATCCTGATCGGTCTTTACTCGGGACCCGGTATTATTGTCGCGGTTGCGGGCGGTGCGGTTGCAAACTGGTTTGGTGACAAGCGGACAGTCACCGCAAGTCTGGTGCTCATGGTCGTCGGCGCGGCGATATTCACGACAACGACAACTCTTGCATGGGCTGTTGCCGGTCGGATCATTTCAGCGGTCGGTGGGCTGGTTCTCAACGTTCTGATGACCAAGATGGTGATCGACTGGTTCGCCGGGAGGAATGTTTCAACGGCTCTGGCGATCTTCATCAGTTCCTGGCCCGTCGGGATCGCGCTTGGACTGCTGATACTGCCGCCACTCGCCGCCAACGAGGATTTGCGGACAGCCTGGATCGCGCTGACGATCCTAACCGTGGCGGCCCTTCTGCTCTTCGCCGTCGTCTACCAGGTACCGCCCGGCGCGGTACCTGGTAACGCGCGGATCAGCTTCTCCGCTTTGCCCTGGACGCCACTGGCATTCGCCGCAGTTCTGTGGGGCCTCTACAATTGCGCCTTCGCGATGATCTTCAGCTTCGGCACCCTTGTTCTCGCTGAGCGCGGCATGCCGGTCATCGCGGCCAGTTCCGCGATCAGCTTCTACATCATTGCGGGCGCGATATCGATTCCGGTCGGAGGATGGCTGGCAGATCGGACCGGACAGCCCAATCGGGTCATCCTCGTAAGTCTGGTTGGCGGCATGCTCGTATTTCCGGCAGTTCTTTATCTGCCAAATAGCTTCTTGCTCGCCGCACTCGTGCTGGGCGGCCTGCTGGCCGGGCTGGCGCCTGGGCCCGTGGTCGCCATGCCAGGCCTTATCCTTGCGCCCGGCATGCGCGCCTTCGGGACCGGCGTGTTCTACTCCATCTACTACGTGCTGACGATGATCGCCCCAGCTTTGGCGGGCGCCCTTGCCGATTACGTCGGCGATGTGAGCGTCGCCTTCGTTCTGGGTGCCGGCATGATGCTGCTCGCGATCTTTGCGCATTGGGCGTTTCGGCAAACAGCCTCTTCGCCGCAGGTCGCGGGATCATGATCCGGCCATCGCGACAAGAGAAGGCAAAGCCGAGTGGTTCACAGGCTTGGCTCGCGCGATGACAGCCTGCGAGGAAAGGCTAGGATGGACCGCGGTTTTGCCGAGACCGAGAATGGCAGGATACTGGCTGAGATGGCTCGAAACTGCCGCATGATCTTTTTCACCGGGCTGCCAGCATCCGGCAAATCGTTCTTTCTCCGCGAGCTGATTTCAATCGCAGGGAATGTCGGGCGCTGCGTCCACCTGATCCGCTGGGATGCGGCCCTGGCATCGTTTCAGACGGATGAAATCCTGGCCAGCTACCCGGATGTCGCGGATGGAAGCCACCCGATCGTTCGAAGGGCGGCCGGACTATGGGGGCGGCAGGCTGTTGCGCGTTGGCTGGAAATGCATCCGGATGACGCGGACGTTCTTATCGGGGAAGTCCCTATCGTCGGCAACCGGTTTTCGGAGTTGGTGAAAGTGCTTTCGGACGAGGTCGAGGCAGCGTTGGCGTCCGAGACGACGACTTTTGTCTATTCAGTTCCTACCAAGGAAATACGAAGCAAACTGGAAGCCATTCGGAGAGAGACTTTTTCGAACCCAAAGCACTCACATGAGGCTAACGATGCACCTCCCGCAACCATGGACCTAGCGTGGAATCTGACCTGTACAAAGTCCATCGAACTCGGGCTGCTCCCGTCAGCAGAAGGCGAGAGCCCGCGGAGATATGACGAGGTATTGTATCGTCGGTTCTTCGATCATCTGCTGCGGAATCGGAACGCAGAGGCTCTGGACGTGGACACATTGTATGCGAGTAGCGGATCGGCCCACGATATTCAGGGTGACATTTTCGAAATCTTCGCGACGCCTAGAGAGGTCGCGGATGCGATCGCAGCGATCCAAGCTGACATGGACGCCGAAGCCGCCACCCGAGCAGTCGAAAACTGGCATCGAATATGACTTGCCCGCGCTGGCACCTTCGTCCCCGTAGCTGACCTTGGCCCAAACTACAGCGAGGGTCTGCTTTCCGCCCTTCGTATCGGATCCCACACTCCTTGCGCGTAGAAGGGGATAAGCCACAGCAGTTTATGGATCCACTCGCGAGGTTGGTGTTGCAAGTCCCATGATCCTGATGGTGGGGGCTAGCGGTCTCGGGAAATGAGGAAATTCGCCAAGAGCGGGGCTTTCTTCATTGAAGAATCTGGGGTGTTTCGATGGTGAAAATTCAGTGACAAATCCGGTTACAAATAAATAAATCGACCAGAGCCACCCAATTTAACAGGGTGGCAACTAGCTGATTTTATTATGATTTTTGGCTCCGGCGGTAGGGATCGAACCTACGACCAATTGATTAACAGTCAACTGCTCTACCGCTGAGCTACGCCGGAACACGAGGGCGGATATAACAACAGGGTTTTGTCGCGTCCAGAGGCATTTGGCATATTTTTGCAAAAGCTTTGATTACGCTGTCAAAGCAGGTGGAATGGTGCGCTCCAGGCCAGGGGGCCCTCGGGGGCGATGATGTTTTTTCCCGTCAGATCAACAAGATGGGCAAAGACGTTGCGCGTGGCGGCGGGCAGAAGCGGGGCGGGTGTGTCGGTGTAGATGCGCCGGGCCAGTGTCTCGGCCGTGGCGGGGCTTTCGCGCAGCACCGCAAGGATCGCCGCTTCGCGCGCCTCGCGATGTGCGATCAGCCAGTCGATCCGCGCGGCCGGATCCGTCACCGGCGCGCCGTGGCCGGGCAGGTACATCCGGTCCCGGCGCGCGCGCAAACGGCGGCAGGAGGCCATGAAATCGGTCAGGTCGCCGTCGGGCGGCGAGACAAGGGAACTGGCCCAACCCATGACCAGATCGCCCGTGAACAGAAGATCGCCCAAGGCAAGGCACAGGTGGTTGCCGAAATGGCCCGGTGTCCAGATCGCCTGCAACTGCCAGTCCGATCCGGTCACGGTCGCCCCGTCGTCCAGCCGGACATCCGGGACGAAGCCCGCGTCCACGCCTTCGCCGCCACCGGCCAGTCCGGCGGTTGCCAGATCCTGCATCACGGCGCTGCGACCGGCCCGGGCATCGCCGTAAGCCAGCACGGGCGCGCCTGTCGCCTGGGACAGGGCCCTTGCCAGGGGCGAATGGTCGACATGGGCATGGGTCACCAGGATATGCGTGATCCGCTGTCCCGGGCCGCAGGCGGCAAGAATCGCCTCGAGATGCGCGGCACTGTCAGGGCCGGGGTCGATCACGGCCAGTTCCGTCTGTCCCACCACATAGGTGTTGGTGCCCCGAAAGGTCATGGGCGAGGGGTTGGGCGCAAGGATGCGGCGCAAGCCGGGTCTGATCTCCTCGGGCACGCCGGCTGTTGGGTCAAAGCCCGGGTCCGCTTGCATTCTGCTTCCTTTGACGTCTGGCTGCGTCTAGGTTTAGCGCATGTTCTTCGGCTGGCTCAAACGCTTTTCCCCGCGCGGTCTTTATGGCCGGGCTGCCCTTATCCTGATCCTGCCGGTGGTGACGCTGCAACTGGTGGTGTCGGTGGTGTTCATCCAGCGCCATTTCGAAGGGGTGACACGCCAGATGACGCGCACCGCGGCGCGCGAGGTCCAGATGCTGATCCTGGATATGCGCGGCGCAGCTGATCCGCAAACCGCGCTGGCGGGCGTCTCTGGCGTGGCGTCCCTGCTGGACATCAGCCTGCAATTCCTGCCGGCCAATGCGGTTTCGCCGTCGGTGCGCCGCTGGTATGACCTGTCGGGGCTGCGGGTGATCGAGACTTTCGGCGCGCTTCTGCCCGGTCTTGCGGCGGTGCAGTTGCCAGATGACAGAATTGTCCTGCTGGTGCTGGAAACAGAACATGGATTGCTGGAAGTCGCGCTGGACCGGCGGCGGGTCTCGCCGACCAATCCGCATCAGCTGTTCGTGAACATGGTGTTCTTCGGCGCGCTCATGACGTTGATCGCCTTTATCTATCTCCGCAACCAGTTGCGGCCGATCACGCGGCTGGCGCAGGCCGCCGAAGCCTTCGGCAAGGGGCGTCACATGGCCTACAAGCCTTCGGGCGCGGTCGAGGTGCGCGCGGCGGGCAATGCGTTTCTGGACATGCGCGCCCGGATCGAACGGCAGATCGAGCAGCGTACGCTGATGCTGTCGGGGGTCAGCCACGACCTGCGCACACCGCTGACCCGCCTCAAGCTTGGACTGTCGATGCTGGATGAGGATGAGGTCGCTGACCTGCAGCGCGATGTCGACGAGATGCAGTCGATGCTGGATGAATTCCTGAATTTCGCCCGCGGCATTTCCGAGGCCGAGCCGGAATCGGTCGAGCCGGCAGAGCTGTTGCGCGATCTGGTCGAGGATTTCGTGCGCGCGGGCAAGCCGGTGACGCTGGCCGCGATCGACGGGCAGGGCGAGGTGCCATTGCGCCGTCTGGCGATGCGTCGGGCGGTCGAGAACCTGATCAACAACGCGGTCCGCTATGGCAGCCATGCCGAGGTGTCGATGCTTCTGACCGACAAGTCGCTGCGGATCAGGGTCGAGGATGACGGCCCCGGCATTCCCGCCAACCAGCGCGGCGAAGCGGTCAAACCCTTCACGCGGCTGGACCGTGCGCGCAACCAGAACAAGGGGTCGGGTGTCGGGCTGGGGCTGGCCATCGCCACCGATATCGCCCGGGCCCATGGCGGCGTGCTGCGCCTTGGCCAGAGCGAGCGTCTGGGTGGCTTGCGCGCGGATATCGTGATCGCGCGCTAGCCGGGCCTGCTTGCCTGCGTGTGGCAGGGGTGTATATCGAGGCCAAACGCGAACGACTTTCCCCGGCGCGGGGGGCGGGCAATTTTCCGGGACGGCCCGGCCACGACGGGAGAGCGCGATGCGCCGCACGGCAGACCGGATTCGTCACGCGATCAGCTTCGAAGTGATTGCGCTTGCCATCATCACGCCGCTGGGGGCATGGGTGTTTGACACCGCCTTGCGCGACATGGGCGTGGTGACCGTGGTCAGCGCCACCATCGCGACCGGGTGGAACTATCTTTACAACCTGCTGTTCGATCACGCGATGCTGCGGCGGCGCGGCGATGTGCACAAGACGCCCGCGATCCGCGTTCTGCATGCGGTGCTGTTCGAGGCGGGGCTGCTGGTGGTGCTGATCCCGTTCATCGCGCTATTTCTGGGGGTCAGCCTCTGGACCGCCTTCGTGATGGATGTGGCCTTTGCCGGCTTCTACCTGGTCTACGCTTTCTGCTTCAACTGGGCGTATGACGTGATCTTTCCGATCCCTGACCCCAAGGGGGCGAAGGGCTGACCCGGGTCGGTGGCAGGGAATCGTTTGGTAGGCCCGGAGGGACTCGAACCCCCAACCAAAGCGTTATGAGCGCTCTGCTCTAACCATTGAGCTACAGGCCCGACCTGTCGTCTTGCTAGCAGAAGGGCGGGGCGCGTCAAGGGTTTCGCCCCCGGTGCCCCGCGCAAGGGGCTTTCAGATTGCCAAGCGGCGGGCTTTGGATTAACCCGCAGGCCAAGCGATGAAAGGATTTTCCATGTCGGATGCAGAGCAGGCCGCAGATCGCGCCAAGGGCGCGAAGAACGGGATCACCTATGCCGATGCGGGCGTCGATATCGACGCGGGCAATGCCTTGGTCGAACGGATCAAGCCGGCGGCCAAGCGCACGACGCGCGCAGGCTCCATGTCCGGGCTGGGCGGGTTCGGCGCGCTGTTCGACCTGAAGGGTGCAGGCTATAGCGATCCGATCCTGGTGGCGGCCACCGATGGTGTGGGCACCAAGCTGCGGATCGCCATCGACACGGGCAATGTGGACAGCATCGGGATCGACCTTGTCGCCATGTGCGTCAACGACCTGGTCTGCCAGGGGGCAGAGCCGCTGTTCTTCCTGGATTATTTCGCCACCGGCAAGCTGGAACTGGACAGCGCCGCCCGCATCATCGAGGGCATTGCCGACGGGTGCGCCCGGTCGGGTTGCGCGCTGATCGGGGGCGAGACGGCCGAAATGCCGGGCATGTATCACGGCGGTGATTTCGATCTGGCGGGCTTTGCCGTCGGGGCGATGGAACGCGGTCAGGATCTGCCGGCGGGTGTCGCGGCAGGCGATGTGCTGCTGGGTCTGGCCAGCGATGGCGTGCATTCCAACGGCTACAGCCTGGTGCGGAAACTGGTCGAGGTTTCGGGCCTGGGCTGGGCTGATGCCTGCCCCTTTGGCACCGGCACGATGGGCGAGGTGCTGCTGACGCCGACGCGGCTTTACGTGCGCCAGGTTCTGTCCGCGATCCGGGCAGGGGGCGTGCATGCGCTGGCCCATATCACCGGCGGCGGGCTGACCGAGAACCTGCCGCGTGTCCTGCCTGACGATCTGGGGGCGCGGATCGATCTGGATGCCTGGGATCTGCCGCCGGTATTCCGTTGGCTGGCGCAGACCGGCGGCATGGCGCAGGCCGAGATTCTGAAGACCTTCAACTGCGGGATCGGGATGATCCTGGTGGTTGCGCCGGATCGTGCTGATGCGCTGACAGCCCTGCTGCGCGAGGCGGGTGAAGCCGTCTATCCGCTGGGCCATGTCACCACGGGCGGTGCGGGCGTGTCCTATACGGGCGCGCTTTTGTGAGCAGGCGTGTCGCCATTCTGATCTCGGGTGGCGGGTCGAACATGATCCGTCTCGTCGAAAGCATGACGGGCGACCATCCCGCAAGCTGCGTGCTTGTGGCCTCGAACGACCCTGAGGCCGCTGGCCTCGCGCGCGCCAGGGCCATGGGCATTCCCACGGCGGCGGTGGATCACCGCGCCTACAAGGGGGATCGCCCGGCTTTCGAGGCGGCGCTTCAGGCCGAACTGGACAAGGCCGCCCCAGATATCCTGTGCCTGGCGGGTTTCATGCGTATCCTGACGCCGTCATTCGTCCAGCACTGGGAAGGCCGGATGCTGAACATCCACCCCTCGTTGCTGCCCAAATACAAGGGGCTGCACACCCATGCCCGCGCGCTTGAGGCGGGCGACAGCGAGGCCGGATGCACCGTTCATCTGGTCACGCCCGCTCTGGACGACGGCCCGATCCTGGGCCAGGCGCGGGTGCCGATCCTGCCGGGCGATACAGAGGCCAGGCTGGCCGCGCGCGTGCTGGCGCAGGAGCATCGGCTTTACCCCCTGGTGCTTGAGCGGTTCGCGCGTGGCGACATGACACGGATCGACCTTTGACAGGGGCCGCGCCCCGCCACCAGCAGAGCCAGCAGCCCCGCCACCGCTAACGCGGGATCATTTTCAGCGCCATCGCCCCCAGCGCGGCAAGGCACAGCATCGCCAGCAAGGCGGCGCTGGCACTCCACCTGTCGATCAGCAACGCAATTCCGAAGGGCGCGATTGCGGCCATCACCATCCGGATCGAGGCCAGCCGCCCCAGTCGCGCGGCAAAGCCCTGCGCGCCGAACAGCACCAGCGGCACGGTGCCCCGCACGATGGATGTCAGCCCCTGCGCGAGGCCGAATAGAACCGCAAAGATCATGGCCCCCGCCAATGTCGGTCCCGTCAGCCACAGCACGGCCAGCGCCAGCATCAGCAGAAGGGTCGATATCATCGTGGTCGTCAGCGGGTGCAGCCGCAGGCCGAACAGCATGTCCAGCACCCGTACACCAACCTGTGCCGGCCCCATCAAGGTGCCCGCGGTCACGGCGGCGGCGGCGGGCAGGCCAAAGGCGGTCAGCGTCGTGACCCAGGAGGCGGAAAGCGCCGAGAACACCAGCCCCGCCACGGCAAAGGCGGTGCCGACCCAGATCATCGCGCGGCGGTGCTGTTCCGCGGGCAGGGGGGCGAATTGCAGCGGCGCTGCCGGCCTGGCGCCAGCGACAGGGGCCAGATCCGGGGCGCGGGTCAGCGTCAGGTGCAGGGGAAAGCAGATGCACAGGTTCAGCGCGGCAAAGACCAGATAGGCCGTGCGCCAGTCTGCCCAGACCTGGATGGCTTGCGTCAGCGGCCAGAACACGGTCGAGGCAAAGCCGCCCAACAGCGTCATTTGCGTGATCGCGCGTCGGGCGCGGGCCGGGCCAAGCCCCTGCGCCAGCGCCGCGAAGGCCGCATCGTAAAGGATCAGGGTGGCCGTCACCTCCATCGCGAAAAGCGCCAGCACCAGCGAGACCAGGCCCTGCGCCTGGCTGAGTGCCGTCAGCGACAGCGCCGCCAGCACCGATCCCGTCGCCATGACGACGCGCGCGCCCTGCCGGTCCACCAGCCGCCCCGCGGTCGGCGCGGCCAGCGCGCCGATCAGCAATGCGGCGGAAAAGGCGGCAAAGGCCGTGCCTGGCGTGATGCCCAGCTCATCCGAGAGGGCAGGCACCACGCTGCCGAAGGCGTAGAACATCGTGCCGAAACCGATGATCTGGGTGATGCCCACGCCGATGACCAGGCGCAGGTGCAGCCAGCGTTCGGGATCAGGCGACGTAAGGCGGGACATCATGACTTCATGCGGATCATCTTGCGCGCCGGGTTTGGCTTCGCCTAGCGGCACCATTTGGGCCGCTATTGTCAAGCCGGGTTGTGACCGCCCGCGCGCCGTGGTTTCGTGCGCTTTCCTTTGGCGCGACAATCGCGTAAGAGCCTTCAACCTGCGTTGCGTCCGGCGCGCAGTTGCCGCAACAGGGCCCTCAATGCGAACACTGACCACGACCGAAGAACTTGCCGCTTTCTGCCAAGAGGCGCGTCACCATCCTTTCGTGACGCTGGATACTGAATTCCTGCGGGAACGGACCTATTATTCCAAGCTCTGCCTGATCCAGATGGCGATGCCGGGGAATGATGACAGCACGGCTGTGCTGGTCGATCCGCTTGCGGATGGCCTGTCACTGGAACCGCTCTACGAACTTTTCCGCGATACCTCCGTGGTCAAGGTGTTCCACGCCGCGCGTCAGGATCTTGAGATTTTCTTTGTCAACGCGCGGGTCTTTCCCAAGCCGCTGTTCGACACCCAGGTCGCCGCGATGGTCTGCGGTTTCGGTGAGCAGGCGGGCTATGAGACCCTGGTCAAGAAGATCGCGAAAGCCAGCGTCGACAAATCCTCGCGCTTTACCGACTGGTCGCGCCGCCCGCTGAGTGACGCGCAGAAAGCCTATGCGCTGGCGGATGTGACCCATCTTCGCAAGGTCTACGAATACCTGGCCAAGGAGCTCAAGAAGACCGACCGCGCCAAATGGGTCGAGGAAGAGCTTGAGATCCTGACGACCCCTGACACCTATATCACCCATCCCGAAGATGCCTGGGAACGGGTCAAGACACGCACCAATTCCGGCAAGTTCCTGGCCATCGTGCGTGAGCTTGCGCGCTTTCGCGAGGATTACGCCCAGTCCAACGATGTGCCGCGCAGCCGTGTGTTCAAGGATGACGCCCTGGTCGAGCTGGCCTCGACCAAGCCGGTCACGATGAATGACCTTGGCCGGTCGCGTCTTCTGCTGCGCGAGGCGCGCAAGGGCGAGATTGCGGATGGTATCCTGGCCGCGATCAAGGCAGGCATGGACTGCGCGCCCGAGAATTATCCCCGCCCCGATCTGAGCCGCGAGAAGATGCAGGTCAATCCGGCGCTGGCCGATCTGCTGCGGGTCCTGCTGAAGGCCAAGACCGAAGATTCTGGCGTGGCGTCGAAACTGATCGCGACCAGCGCCGATCTGGATGCGATTGCCGCCGGCGAACGCGATGTGCCAGCCCTGCGCGGCTGGCGGGCCGAGGTGTTCGGCCAGGATGCATTGCGCCTGTGCGAGGGCAAGATCGCCCTGTCCGCCAAGGGCAGCGATGTCAGGATCGTGGAGCTGTAACCTTACCGGCGGGTGCTGGTGGCCGCGTTGCGCGCCGCCTGCACCCGGATCAGGCGCACGCCTTCCAGATCGCCGTCGGTGACATGCACCGCCGCCACATGGCTGCGGGCGCGTTCGGGCATGGGGACGCGGCCCGCCGGCGCCGTGAAGGCGCGCAGCTCATAGGTCAGAACGCCATCGACCGGCACGCCGTCATTCACAGGGGCAAGCGACACCTCGAAGGCGCCGACCGTATCGGACAGGGCCGTGGCCCGGATCAGCGCGCCACCCGGAACACGCTCGACCGTCAGGTCCGAAACCTGTGCGGCCAGCGGCGCCACGACCGCGGCGCGCGCCGCGCGCCGGTTGGCGAAAATGCCGCCGGTGCCCGTGGGGATCAAGGGGTTCACATTGGCATCCTGCACCGGTTCGACCGTCGCGCGCCCGAACCAGTTGAACGGGTTGAAGCGCGACTCGCTGATGCTGCCGCAGCCTGACAGCACAAGGGCCGAGACCAAGAGGGCCGAAGTAAGGTTCCGCATCCTGTGCTGCCCCATCCGCTGATTGACCTGTTCCATTCTGCCTATCTTATCGGGGCCGCATTGAAAAGACGCAAGCCCGGACTGGACCTTTGCCTGTCGCTTGCCTAACTGAAGGGGCATCAGTGAAAAGGGGCAGAGCATGGCCAGCGAAAGGTTCGAGGCGATCGTCGAGGATTTCGAGTTCCTTGAAGATTGGGAGGATCGCTATCGCTACGTGATCGAACAGGGCAAGGCGATGGACCCTTTGCCCGAGGCGTTGCGTGTGCCCGCCACCAAGGTCGACGGCTGCGCCAGCCAGGTCTGGCTGCATCCGGTGATCGAGAACGGGACCTTTCATTTCGAGGGCGACAGCGATGCGATGATCGTGCGTGGGCTGATCGCGCTGCTGCATGCGCTTTACGACGGGCTGCCGCTGGCCGAGGTGGGGCGCGTCGATGCGCCCGCCGAACTGGCGCGGTTGGGCCTGAATGATCACCTTTCGGCGCAACGGTCGAACGGATTGCGCGCGATGATCGAACGCATCCGCCTGGTGGCGGCGCAGGCCAATTGACCGGGCCGCCTGATCAGGCGGACAGGCCCGACAGCGCGGTTTCCAGATCGCCATAGCCGGTCAGGCGACGCTCGAACGCCAGCCCCAGCCGCGCGGCGCAGTCCTGCGCGCGGGCGGTCAGGGCGGGGTCATCGGTCTGGGCCTGATAGACCAGCTTGGTGTAATGGCCGAAATAGGTGTCGCGCAGCTGCGGGTGCCGGTCCAGGCCCAGCGGTTCCCAGACGAAGGCATCGAACTGGCGGACAAGGAAATCGGTCAGGTAGAAGGCGGTGAATTCTTCCTCTGCGGTGGCGGCGAAGCGGGCGTTGCCCTCAAAGAAGCTGTAGCAATGCGGGCCGTCCACCATGTCCAGGCCCAGCCGGTCGCAGGTCGCGCGCAGGCGCCCGCCGGTGCCGCAATCGGCATAGACCACGAAGATGCGGGCATGGGAGGCGCGATGCTTTTGCACGGCCTCTTCCACGGCGTCCGGGATACGGTCGGGGTGATTGTGCAGGATCGCGGGCAGGCAGGTCAGATCCATGTGCGACCAGCCATTGCGCGCGATCAGGTCCAGGATTTCGCGGGCCAGCGCGCCACAGGCGATCAGCAGCACCCGTTCCGGCGTTGGCGGGGGGGCGGCGAGGTCAAGCCCCTCACGGGTCAGGTGGTCATCATCGGGCAGGTCCATGATCATCCCCTCATGTGACAAGACCCGCGCCATGGGCGCGGGCCTTCGATCCGGTCAGCCCTGCGCCAGGTGTCAGGCGCGCATTGCGGCCTGGTTGTGCTTGCGCGCGACAAAGGTCTTTGCGGTTTCCACCGCGACGGCTGCGTCGCGGCAATAGGCGTCAGCCCCGATCGCACGGCCGAATTCCTCGTTCAGGGGGGCGCCGCCCACCAGCACGATGTAATCCTCGCGCATGCCTTTCTCGACCAGCGTGTCGATTACGACCTTCATGTAGGGCATGGTCGTGGTCAGCAGCGCGGACATGCCCAGGATGTCGGGCTTTTCGTTTTCCAGCGCTTCCAGATAGCTGTCCACGGCGTTGTTGATGCCAAGGTCGATCACCTCGAAGCCCGCGCCTTCCATCATCATGCCGACAAGGTTCTTGCCGATGTCGTGGATGTCGCCCTTGACGGTGCCGATCACCATCTTGCCCTGCTTGGGCGCGCCGGTTTCGACCAGCAGCGGCTTGAGGATGGCCATGCCGCCCTTCATCGCGTTGGCGGCCAGAAGCACCTCGGGGACGAACAGGATGCCATCGCGGAAATCCTTGCCCACGATGGTCATGCCGGCGACAAGCGCCTCGGTCAGGATCTCGTAGGGCTGCCAGCCACGCGCCAGAAGGATGTTGACGCTTTCCTCGATCTCTTCCTTGAGACCGTCGTAAAGGTCGTCGAACATCTGCTGGACCAGTTCGTCATCGTCGAGGTCTGCGAGGATGATGTCTTCTTGATCGTCGGACATGGCGGGTTCCTTGGCTGTGCGGCGCGATTGCGCCAGCGTCTGTCTGTGGTCTGCCCCATCTGGGGCTTTTGTGTCACGCACACTGGTCGATTTGCGACACTGCCGAAACCTGTTCCGACCTGCGCCGCAGAATTGGGCGTGGCGTGGCCGGAATGATGCGCTTTCGGCGGTGTCGCGCGCGATTATTCCGCCCGGCGGCTGCCGCGCCGGCTGCGGCGCGGGGCGGCCGCATCATCGCCCGTGCCGTCGCCCGCACTGGTGAACCCACCCAGCAGGCTGGTGATCTGATCCAGCGTCGGGCGCGGCCCGCGCGGCCGGGTTTCCAGCGCGCGTTTCATATGTTCCAGATGCTCCGGCATGGTGCCGCAGCAGCCGCCGATGATCGTGGCGCCCGCATCGCGCGCCAGCACGGCGTATTCGGCCATCAGCTCGGGTGTGCCGTCATAATGGATGTGCCCGTCATGATATTTCGGGATGCCCGCGTTGCCCTTGGCGATGATCGGGCGTTCCGTGCCTTGCGCCGCAAAGCCCAGGACCGTGCGCAGCAGATCGGACGCGCCGGTGCCGCAATTGGCGCCGAAGGCGATCGGCGGGTTGGGCAGGGCCTCGACCATATCGACCATGGCGGCGCTGGTCACGCCCATCATGGTGCGCCCGGCGGTGTCGAAACTCATCGTGCCGCACCAGGGCATGCCCGCCAGGGCGAAGGCTTCGGCCGCGGCGCGATATTCCTCGGGGGCCGAGATGGTTTCGAGCCAGAGCACATCGGCCCCGCCTTCCTTGAGACCCTCGGCCTGTTCATGGAAGATCTCGACCGCGACCGCGTGGGTCAGCGGGCCCATGGGGGCAAAGATTTCGCCGGTGGGGCCGACAGAGCCTGCCACAACGACAGGGCGCCCGGCCTTGTCGGCGATCTGGCGGCCAAGTTCCGCGCTGATCCGCGACAGCGCGCGGGCGCGCTTTTCAGCGCCATGCAGTTTCAGACGGCTGGCGTTGCCGCCAAAGGAGTTGGTCAGAAAGATGTCGCTGCCCGCGTCCACGGCGGATTTGTAAAGCGACAGGATGCGGTCGGGATGTTCCTCATTCCACATCTCGGGCGCGTCGCCGGATGTCAGGCCCATGTTGAACAGGTTGGTGCCGGTGGCCCCATCGGCCATCAGCCAGTCGCGGGTTTCAAGCAGGCGGGACAGCGCGTCAGTCATAGAATGGTCCTGTTCAAATGGGATGCGGTTGTGCCCGCGCCCCCCGTGTCCTGTCATATCAGAAGGGTGCAGGCAAATTCATATGTTTCATGAAGATCGTGAGGCAGGTTGCATCTGTCGGTGCAACGGGCGGCCATTTCGGGCGGGTGGGCCTGGTCAGCGGGCCTGGTCAGGTGGCATGGTCAGCTGGCATGGCCGGTGGCGCAGGGCATGCCGGTCAGGCATGCCCCGGTCCGATCACGCTTTGGCGGATCAGATTTCGCTCATCAGCTGGGCCTTGGCCACGACCAGCAGTTCGGCCATCTTGGCGCGCACGGCGTCGGCATCCGCGATGCCGTCCAGATCGGCTGCGACCTTGCGTACGACGTCTTCATGCCCGGCTTCCTCGAAATCGGCCTTAATCACGGCGCGCGCGTATTCCGCGGCCTCCTCGGCGGATTTGCCCAGCAGTTCTGCCGCCCAGAGACCCAGAAGCTTGTTGCGGCGCGCCTCGGCCTTGAACTTCATTTCCTCGTCATGGGCATATTTCGCCTCGAACGCATGTTCGCGGTCATCGAAGGTTGTCATCTGTCACTTCCTCGGGTGGCGGTTTCGTCATAGTCCGATATGCACACCTGCGACGCTTGGCGCAAGGGGCAGGGCGCATCTTGCGACAATGCCGCCCATGGACTAAAGGGGGGACGACTGGATGGGACTCATGCCCGTCCCCAGCACCGGAGTGGCCATGGCACGGCGCAAGAAAATCTACGAAGGCAAGGCAAAAACCTTGTATGAAGGGCCCGAGCCCGGAACCATCATCCAGTATTTCAAGGATGATGCGACGGCCTTCAACGCTGAAAAGCGCGACGTGATCGAAGGCAAGGGCGTGCTGAACAACATGCTGTCCGAATTCTTCATGACCGGGCTTGCGGGCGTGGGCGTGCCCACGCATTTCATCCGCCGCCTGAACATGCGCGAGCAACTGGTGCGCGCCTGCGAGATCATTCCGCTTGAAGTCGTCGTGCGCAACTACGCCGCCGGGTCGATGTCCAAGCGTCTGGGGATCGAGGAAGGGCTGCAACTGCCGCGTCCGATCATCGAATACTACTACAAGGATGACAAGCTGGGCGATCCGCTGGTCACCGAGGAACATATCGCCGCCTTCGGTTGGGCCAGCCAGCAGGACATGGACGATATCCTGAGCCTGGCGCTGCGCGTGAACGATTTCCTGTCGGGCGTGATGTTCAGCGTCGGCATCAAGCTGGTGGATTTCAAGATCGAGATCGGCCGCATCTATGATGGCGATTTCCAGCGCCTCGTGGTCGCGGACGAGATCAGCCCCGACAGCTGCCGCCTGTGGGACATCGAAACCGGGCGCAAGCTGGACAAGGACGTGTTCCGTCGCGATCTGGGCAGCCTGACGGATGCCTATTCAGAGGTCGCGCGCCGGCTGGGCGTGATGCCCAAGACCGCAACCCCGATCACGAAACCCACGCTGATCAACTGATACGTGAGTGTACCGCCGCAAGCGGTGCATTCGGATATTTGAAGCAAGAAGAAGCAGGGCCGCGAATGCCCCTGCGAGACCGGAGAGAGACCGATGAAGGCACGGGTGCATGTGATGCTGAAGAACGGAGTGCTGGACCCGCAGGGCGAGGCCGTGCGTCACGCATTGGGAACGCTGGGCTTCGAGGGTGTGAACGGCGTGCGCCAGGGCAAGGTGATCGAGCTGGATCTGGCCGAGACGGACCCGGAGGCCGCGCGCGCGCAGGTCGCCCGCATGTGCGAGACGCTGCTGGCGAACACGGTGATCGAAAGCTACACGGTGGAGATCGCCTGATGCATGCCGCGGTGATCACCTTTCCGGGCTCGAACTGCGACCGCGATCTTGTGACCGCCTTCGAGAAGGCGGGCGCGCGCGTCAGCCGGGTCTGGCACAAGGATACCGAACTGCCCGCGGGTGTCGATGTGGTGGGCATTCCGGGCGGGTTTTCCTTTGGCGATTACCTGCGCTGCGGGGCGATTGCCGCGAATTCGCCGATCAGCCGCGCGGTCGTGTCCCATGCCGGGCGTGGCGGTTATGTTCTGGGGATCTGCAACGGGTTCCAGGTTCTGACCGAGACACGGCTGCTGCCCGGCGCCCTGATGCGCAATGCGGGGCTGAAGTTCATCTGCCGCACGGTCGAACTGGACGTGGCCACAACGGACAGCGCCTTTACCGCGGGATACCAGGCGGGGCAGCGGCTGCGCGTGCCCGTGGCGCATCACGACGGCAATTACACGGTTGGCGCCGATCTTCTGGCGCAATTGCGCGACCAGGACCGGATTGCATTCACCTATGCCGCGCCGGTCAACGGCTCGACCGGGGAGATCGCCGGGGTGCTGAGCGAGAATCGCCGCGTCCTGGGCATGATGCCCCATCCCGAGCGCGCCGCCGAAGAGGCCCATGGCAGCACCGATGGCCGGCAGATATTCGCCGGTCTGGTGGGTGCGCTGACGGCGGCCTGACTTGAGCACGGGGCCCGGCCGGCGTAGTCTGGTCCCATGAAACCTTCGTCCAGCGCATCCCTATCCCGAGACCGCGCCACCACCACCCACGGCCGTCGACGGTCCGAGACATCGGGCAACGTCAGTTGGCGTGGGCGCGTGGGGCTGGGTTTGCTGATGCTGGTCGCGGTGATCACTGTCGCGGTGACCAACCGGCTGCTGACGGATCGCTTCACCGAAACCACCCGGAACCGCGCTGAACTGCGTCTGGCGCTCTATGGCGGCAACCTGCTGAGCGAGCTGCGCCGCAACGCGATCGTGCCGCAGCTGCTGGCGCGCGATCCGACGCTGATCTCGGCGCTGGCGACGCGGGACTATTCGCTGTCGACCCAGCGCCTGATCTCTTTCGTCGAGGAAATCGGCGCGGCCTCGTTGATGCTGCTGGACCGCGAGGGGCGCACCGTTGCCTCGACCGATCGCAACAAGCTTGGCAGCAATTTCCGCGCTGAATCCTATTTCGTCGAGGCGTTGCGTGCGAATGAGACGATCTTTACCGCGCAGCGCCGCGAGGCGGGCAGTTACCAGTTTTCCTATTCGCGCCGGATCATCGACAAGGGGCAGACCCTGGGCGTGATCGTGGTCGAGGTGGATCTGCAGAAATTCGAACGCGCCTGGGCGGGCATTTCGGATGCGGTGCTGGTGACCAATTCCGAAGGCATGATCATGCTGGCGACCGAGCCGCGCTGGCGCGGCCTGACCGAGGCCGAGGCGCTGGCGCAGCAGCCGCCCGAAAGCGCCATCCAGCGCGCGATACAGGCCACTGCGGACTGGACCGCGCTGCCGGCGGATGCCTATCTGCAGGGCGAGGCGGTGATCCGCATGGAGGGGCGCATCCCGTTCCGTGGCTGGCGCATCGCCAGTTTCACCGCCTATACCAGCGTGCGCGAGCGCGTGAACGGCGTGCTGGCGCTGGAGATCATGGGATTCGCGATCCTGCTGGCGCTGGCCTTCTACATGGCCAGCCGCAAGACCGCGGTGCGCCTGGCGCTGTTTCAGCGCGAGTCGGCGGAACTGCGCCTGCTGAACGCGCGTCTGCAGCGGGAAATCGCCGAGCGGGAAAAGGTGCAGGAAACCCTTGCCGTGGCTGAACAGACGCTTGCACAAAGCTCGAAACTGGCGGCTTTGGGCGAGATGTCGGCGGCCGTCAGCCACGAGCTGAACCAGCCGCTGGCGGCGATGAAGACCTATCTGGCGGGGGCGCGTCTGCTGCTGCGCCGCAACCGCCCCGAAGAGGCGCTTTCGTCCTTTCAGCGGATCGACGATCTGATCGAGCGGATGGGGTCGATCACGCGGCAGCTGAAATCCTACGCGCGCAAGAGCGGGGACCAGTTGACCCCTGTAAACATGAGCGATGCGCTGGCATCAGCCCTGTCGATGATGGAGCCGCAACTGAAGCAGCGGCGCATCCGCATCACCCGCGCGCTGCCGGATCGGCCGGTGATGGTGATGGGGGATCGGGTGCGGATCGAACAGGTGATGATCAACCTGCTGCGTAACGCCATGGACGCGACCCAGGCCGTGGCCGAACCCGAGATCGACATCCTGCTGGCGGCGGGCGAGACCGCGACCCTGACGGTGCGCGACAATGGCGAGGGGATCAAGGACCTCGAGAACCTGTTCGAGCCTTTCTACACGACCAAGAAGCCGGGCGAGGGGGTCGGGCTGGGGCTTGCCATTTCGTCCGGGATCGTGAACGACCTTGGCGGACGGTTGATGGCGCGCAACGCCAGCGATGGCGGGGCGGTCTTTGAAGTCCAGCTTCCGATCCTGAGTAATGAAGATGAAATTGAAGCGGCGGAGTAGGATCCATGTCTAAGGGGATGAAAATCGCCATTGTCGATGACGAGCAGGACATGCGGCAGTCGATCAGCCAATGGCTGGCGTTGTCAGGCTATGACACGGAAACATTCGCCAGCGCCGAGGATGCGCTGAAGGTGCTGGGGCCCGATTATCCCGGTATCGTCATTTCGGACATCAAGATGCCCGGAATGGACGGGATGCAGTTTCTCAAGAAGCTGATGGGCAGCGACAGCACCTTGCCGGTGATCATGATCACCGGGCATGGCGATGTGCCGATGGCGGTCGAGGCGATGCGCGTGGGCGCCTTCGATTTCCTGGAAAAGCCCTTCAACCCTGACCGGATGAACGAGCTGGCGCGCAAGGCCACCAATACGCGGCGGCTGACGCTGGACAACCGCGCGCTGCGGCGCGAGCTGTCCGACGGCGGGCAGATCATGAAGAAGCTGATCGGCACCAGCCCCGCGATGGAACGGTTGCGCGAGGATATACTGGATCTTGGCCAGGCCGATGGCCATGTTCTGATCGATGGCGAAACCGGCACCGGCAAGACGCTGGTGGCCCATGCGCTGCATGCGGTGGGGGCGCGGGCCGGGCGCAAGTTCGTGCTGATTTCCTGTGCGGCCTTCGACGAGGAAAAGCTGGCCAAGCGGCTGTTCGGGCCGATGATGCCCGAGGACAGCCAGCTTCCCGCGGTCGAGGAGGCGCGCGGTGGCACGCTGGTGCTGGAGGATATCGAAACCCTGTCGGACAGTCTGCAGGCGCGCCTGCTGAGCTTCATCAATGAGCAGGGCACGCCCGCCGAGACACGGATCGTGGCAATTTCGAACCTGCAGGAGCAGGATCGCACCTGCGAGGATGCGCTGCGCCCTGATCTGTTCTACCGGCTTGCCGCTCTCAGGATCACGCCGCCGCCGCTGCGCCAGCGCGGCGAGGATATCCTGACGCTGTTCACCCGCCTGAGCGAGCAGTTCGCCGATGAATATGGCTGCGAGGCGCCGCAGGTCAGCGCGCAGGAGGCCGCACAGCTGTTGCAGGCGCCCTGGCCGGGCAATGTGCGCCAGTTGATCAATGTGGCCGAACGCGCGGTGCTGCAATCGCGGCGCGGGTCTGGCACCATCGCATCGCTGCTGATGACCGATAACGAGGAAATGCAGCCCGTGATGACGACCGAGGGCAAGCCGCTGAAGGAATATGTCGAGGCGTTCGAGAGGATGCTGATCGACAATACGATGCGGCGGCACAAGGGCTCGATCGCGGCGGTGATGGACGAGCTTTGCCTGCCGCGCCGCACCCTGAACGAGAAGATGGCCAAGTACGGGTTGCAAAGGTCCGACTATCTTTGATCGGCTTCTGATCCGCGATGATTTGCTTTTGACCTGCCTCTGATCTGGGCGCGCGCGGTGGCCCGGACCGTCGCGGGGCATTTTCCCCATTGTGTTATCCCTTGGCCTGCCGCTATGGTGAACCATGGTGTGTGGCACCTGATGTGACCCGCCATAGAGTTTCGCTGTATCCACCATGTGTAGGACGACTCCGGCACGGCTGATGCAGACCGATTGAGTCCCGGAAACGGGACTGACGAACCCCCGAACCTCCCGCGCTTGCGGGGTGGTGACGGCCTTGAACGGGCGCCCCATGACAATGAGGGCGTCGGAGAAGAAACGCGATGAGGCGCGCGAGAGCAACCGATCCCATCCTGGTCCCCATTGGGGGAGCCGTGCACCTGTCGGTGACATGCAGGATGACCGGACGGTTCGCGCGCGCCGGATCCCTCGCCAATGATAGACACGTGACACAAGGTCTGCGCCCTCCGGGTGACAGGCCAGGTGCATGTGCGAATGGAAAAAATGGCCAAGAAAATGCTGATCGACGCCACGCACGCGGAAGAAACCCGCGTGGTCGTGGTGGATGGAAACAAAGTCGAAGAGTTTGATTTTGAATCTGAAAACAAACGCCAGCTTGCTGGTAACATCTACCTTGCAAAGGTAACACGGGTCGAGCCGTCGCTTCAGGCGGCCTTCGTGGATTACGGCGGAAACCGTCACGGTTTCCTGGCTTTCTCCGAGATACACCCGGATTATTACCAGATCCCCGTCGCGGACCGTCAGGCCCTGATGGCGGAAGAACACGCCTATGCCGAAGCGCAGCGCCGCGAGGACGAGGATGAAAAACCCCGTTCGAACCGCTCGCGGTCGCGGTCCGGGTCGCGCAGCCGGTCCGAAGCGGTGAAAAGCGATGATGCCGTCGCCACCCGCGACGCCGAGGCCGATGAAATTGCCGGGATGGAGACCATCGACCTTGACGAGGGCGAGGTGGCCGAAGGCACGTCCCCCATGGAAATCGTGAGCGAGACCCCGGTCGAAGAACCGGGCGATCAGCCCGAAGCCTTGGTTGAGGATGACGATACGGACGAGGATGACGGCGCTGTCGAGACTGTCGAGCGTGACGACAGCATCGAATCCGTGGCCGATGACGATGATGTCGAGGATATCCGCCCGACGCGCAAACCCCGCGCGCGGCGCTACAAGATCCAGGAAGTCATCAAGGTGCGTCAGATCCTGCTGGTGCAGGTCGTCAAGGAAGAGCGCGGCAACAAGGGCGCCGCACTGACCACCTATCTGTCGCTGGCGGGCCGCTATTGCGTGCTGATGCCGAACACCGCGCGCGGTGGCGGGATCAGCCGCAAGATCACCAACGCGGTTGACCGCAAGAAGCTCAAGGAAATCGCCAACGAGATCGACGTGCCGCAGGGCGCGGGTCTGATCGTGCGGACGGCGGGGGCCAAGCGCACCAAGACCGAGATCAAGCGCGATTACGAATACCTGCAGCGCCTGTGGGAACAGATCCGCGAGCTGACGCTGAAATCCATCGCGCCGGCCAAGATCTATGAAGAGGGCGACCTGATCAAACGCTCGATCCGCGACCTCTATAGCCGCGAGATCGACGAGGTTCTGGTCGAGGGCGAGCGTGGTTACCGTATCGCCAAGGACTTCATGAAGATGATCATGCCGTCCCATGCGGTGAACGTGAAGAACTACCGCGAGCAGATGCCGCTTTTCGCGCGCTACCAGGTGGAAAGCTATCTGTCGTCGATGTTCAACCCGGTCGTGCAGCTGAAATCCGGCGGCTATATCGTGATCGGCGTGACCGAGGCGCTTGTGGCGATCGACGTGAACTCGGGCCGGGCCACCAAGGAAGGCTCGATCGAGGAGACCGCCCTCAAGACCAACCTGGAAGCGGCCGAGGAAGTGGCGCGCCAGTTGCGGCTTCGCGACCTGGCCGGCCTGATCGTGATCGACTTCATCGACATGGACGAGCGGCGCAACAACGCGGCTGTCGAAAAGCGCATCAAGGACAAGCTCAAGACCGACCGCGCCCGCATCCAGGTGGGGCGGATCAGCGGCTTTGGCCTGATGGAAATGTCGCGCCAGCGTCTGCGCCCCGGCATGATCGAGGCCACGACCCAGCCTTGCGCCCATTGCCACGGCACCGGCCTGATCCGGTCGGATGACAACCTTGCGCTGTCGATCCTGCGCCAGATCGAGGAAGAGGGCGTGCGCCGCCGCTCGCGCGAGGTGCTGATCAAGGCGCCTGTCGCCATCGCCAACTACCTGATGAACCAGAAGCGTGAACATGTGGCCCAGATCGAGGGGCGCTATGGCCTGTCGGTGCGGATCGAAGGCGATCCCGGCCTGATCAGCCCTGACTTCACCATGGAGAAGTTCAAGACAGCAACCCGCGTCGTGGTCGAGGTGCCGCATGTGGTGTCGGGCGATGCCGCGCTGATGGACGAGGTCGAAAGCACGGTGTCCGCCTGGGATCTGGAAGAAGCCGAAGAGGCCGAAGCCGAAGCCGCTGCAAAGGCCGCGAACCGGACCGAACGCACCGAGCGTACCGAGCGCAGCCCCGAATCCCTGGACGAGGAAGGCAAACCCAAGAAGCGCCGTCGGCGTCGGCGCCGCAGCCGTTCCAAATCCGGTCAGGATGGCGATTTCGGCGCGTCGAATGACACGGACGAGGACGATCTGGACGAGGCCGAAGAAAAGTCGGACGCCGTCGCCACCGCTCAAGCGCCGCGATCCAAGCCTGTTGACACCGTGGCGGCAGCCGCAGTGGACGCGCGCGGAGCTGACGCGGAAGAGCCCGCAGCAGCACCGTCGGACGAGGCTGAAAAACCGGCCCGCAAGACCGTCAGTCGCACCCGGTCGGCCAGCAGCAAGGCTAAGTCTGCCGATACCGAGACGGCACCAGCCAAGGCCAAGGCACCCGCAAAGCCGAAGGCACCCGCCAAGCCGAAGGCGCCCTCAAAGGCGAGCGCGGCCAAAGCTGACGCGACTGTCTCCGATACTGGCACCGCAGCGGAGGCGGCTGAAAAGCCTGCCGCCCGCAAGCCATCGACGCGCAGCACCAGTTCCAAAGCGGCCAAGGAGGCGGCGGAAACCCCCGCAACCCAAGCCGCTGTGACTGAGGCGCCCGTGGCCGCGCATGCGGCTCCCGTGTCTGATGCCGCGCCTGCCGATGCTCCGGCGGCGGCAGCGCCGCAAGAGGCGCCGAAAGCGGCTGAAAAACCGGCCAGGACGACCGTCGAGAAGACCGAGGATTCGTCCAAGCCGAAGCGCAAGGGGTGGTGGTCTCTGGGCCGCTGAGCGGGCTGAAACCACTGTAAGCAGACCAGGAACCGCCCCCCAGGGGGCGGTTTCTTCATGTCGGCCAGGGTCGCAATCCTGCCCTGTCCTGCCGCCAGCCAGGTCGATGTCACGCATCGCCAACAAGGATGTGACAAGCATGCACGTGACCTTGCGGACGTGATGGCGTAAGGCTGACCTATGTTTGGAATCGAGATCATAGACGCGGGCCTTCTGCCCGCCATGTTCGTAGCGCTGCTGGCCGGGGTCATCTCGTTCCTCAGCCCCTGCGTGCTGCCTATCGTGCCGCCTTACCTGGCCTATATGAGCGGTGTGTCTCTGTCTGATCTGCAAACCGGGGGACAGGGCCGCAACCGCGCCATCCTGCCGGCGCTTTTCTTCGTGATGGGGCTGTCCACCGTCTTTTTGTTCCTTGGCTTCACGGCCTCCGCGATCGGGGCGGCTTTTCTGCAATATCAGGGCTATTTCAATACGATAGCGGGCGTTCTGGTGATGGCGTTCGGCGCGCATTTCATCGGGATCTACCGGATTTCCTTTCTGGACCGCGAAGCGCGTCTGGATGCCGGGGATCGCGGCGGATCGGCCTTTGGCGCCTATATTCTGGGGCTGGCCTTCGCCTTTGGCTGGACGCCCTGCATCGGCCCGCAACTGGGCGCGATCCTGTCCCTGGCCGCGTCCGAGGCTTCGGTGGCGCGGGGCACGCTGTTGCTGGGCGTCTATGCGGCGGGTCTGGGTATTCCCTTCCTGCTGGTGGCGGCCTTCCTGCCGCGCCTGACGGGTGTGATGGGGTGGATGAAGCGCCACATGGACCGGATCGAGAAGATCATGGGCCTGCTGCTCTGGACGATCGGTCTGCTGATGCTGACGGGCGGTTTCTCGGCGTTTTCGTTCTGGCTGCTGGAAACCTTCCCGGCGCTGGCCACCTTGGGGTGAAACGGGCCATCTTCGGGTCCGTCAAAAGTCTTACTCCGGCCCGAAAGCTGCGTTACTGTGACCTGGTAACGAGGTCCGGATGAGCAGTATGTCCCAACGACAGGTCGCGCGGCGCAGGGTGTTCTACGTGCCGGGCTATGATCCGATACATCCGCGCCGCTACCGCGAGCTTTATCGCAAGGAAGGGGCCGCACAGGCGGCAATTTCGGGCTACGAGATCGCGCTGCGGCCCAAGACCGGCGACGGCGCCTATGGCTGGCAGGTGGAGGGGCGTTTCGGGTCCCAGACTGTCGCGGCGGATGTCGAGGTGCTGATCTGGTCAGATATCGTGCGTGACAGCATGTCGAACTCGATCCCGGCGACCTATCAGCAATTGCTGGACACGGCATGGACCTATATCGCCTCCGGCGCGCTATGGCGGTTGATGCGGCTACGCAAGGGGCCGGTGATTGCGGCGCTCTATCCGGTCGTTTTCCTGCTGGCGCAACTGGCCTTGGCCTGTGCGGTGGCTTACGGCGTGGCGCGGCTGGGGACAGAGGCAATCCTGTGGCTGTTCGGGCCTGGGCAGACGGCCGCGTTCTTCGTCATGATCCTTGCGGTAGCTGCGCTGGCAGGGGGGTGCGCCTTGTTGGTCCTGCGCTGGTTTCGCGCCCGCGACAATCGGTTTTTTGCCTATTACCTGATGCATGATTACGCGCATTCCGCCTTGCTGAAAGGGGCCTATCCGCCCGAGCTGGAGGCGCGGCTGGCGGTGTTTGCCGATGCGGTCGCTGCGGCCTTGCAAGAGCCGTTGGACGAGGTTCTGGTCGTGGGCCATTCCTCGGGCGCGCATCTGGGCGTGTCGGTGCTGGCGGATGTCATCCGCGCGGGCCGCGTGCCTGCCGATGGTCCGCAACTGGCGTTCCTGTCGCTGGGGCAGGTGGTGCCGATGCTGTCCTTTCTGCCAGACGCGCAACGGCTGCGGGCGGATCTGCAATATCTGAGCGAGACTGACGCGCTGACCTGGGTCGATGTGACCGCGCCCGGCGATGGCTGTTCCTTCGCGCTCTGCGACCCTGTCTCGGTCACGGGGGTGGCGCGTCCGGGCAAACGCTGGCCGCTGGTCCTGTCGGCGGCCTTCACCCAGACCCTCAGCCCCGCGCGCTGGAAAGCCCTGCGCTGGCGTTTCTTCCGCCTGCATTTCCAGTATATGTGTGCCTTCGACCGGCCGGGTGATTACGACTATTTCGCGATCACGGCGGGCCCTGTCACCCTGGCGGATCGCTACCGTGGCCGCGCCCCGTCGAAATCCCGCATGGACCGGGCCGTGTCCGGTCACGTGACGGTCGCCCGATGACGGCGCTGCCACCCAAACCCGCCGTCCGCGCCGAACGCGTGTCGCTGCTGCGCTACATGCGCCTGTTCCGGCAAGATATCCTGTCGGCCCAGCCCGCGCGGCTGTATCGCGCCTGGATGGCCGATTTTCGCACGCCCTTCTTCCGGTCGGTGCTGGCGAACCAGCCCGAACTTGTTCGCCTGGTTCTGAAGGACAGGCCGAAGGACTTTCCAAAATCCATGCGCGTCGCGGAGGGGCTGCGCCCGCTGCTGGGCAATTCGGTCTTTCTGACCAACGGGGCGGCATGGGAGCGTCAACGACGTATCATCGACCCGGCGTTCGAGGGCGGACGCCTGCGTGATACATTCCCGGCCATGTGGCAGGCTGCGGAATCGGCAGTGGCGCGGTTGGGGCAGCAGGTGCGAGGCAGGTCCGATACCGGGATCGAGATCGAGGAGGTGACAAGCCACGCGGCCGCCGATGTGATCTTTCGCACGCTTTTTTCGATCCCGATCGAGAACAAGACCGCCACACGCGTTTTCACGGAATTCCGCGATTATCAACGCAGCCAGCCGATCCTGAACATCGCGGCCTTTCTGCCGCTGCCGCGGTGGATGCCCCGGTTTCACCGCCGCCGCACCCGGCAAAGCGCCGCCGCGATCCGGGGTCTGATCACGGCGCTGACGGCAGAACGGATGACCCAGATCGCGGCTGGCACCGCGCCGGACGATCTGGCGACCAAGATCATGACGACGGCCGACCCCGAGACGGGCGAGCGGTTCGACACAACCGAGATGGTGGATCAGGTCGCGATCTTCTTTCTGGCCGGGCATGAAACCAGCGCGTCGGCGCTGGCGTGGTGTCTGTACCTGGTTGCGATGTTCCCCGAATGGCAGGATCGGCTGGCCGCCGAGGCCGAGGCCCTGACGCAGCCCGATTTCGCGGTGATGTCGCGCCTGCGCCTGAGCCGGGACGTGTTTCGCGAGGCGCTGCGTCTTTACCCGCCCGTGCCCATGATGGTGCGCGAGACAGGCTGTCCCGAGCGGCTGCGCGAGCGCGACCTGCCCAAGGGAACGCAGATCGTGATCAGCCCCTGGCACCTGCATCGGCACACGCGGCTGTGGGACAATCCCGATGGGTTCGATCCCGCGCGATGGGCCACCGAGAACGGCAAGACCTGTCTGCGCGATGCGTTCATCCCGTTTTCGGCCGGGGCGCGGGTGTGTACCGGGGCGGGATTTGCCATGGTCGAGGGGCCGCTGATCCTGTCGATGTTGCTGCGCCACTTCAGATTTGAAGTCGTGCCCGGCAAAGTGCCCGTGCCGGTGGCCCATCTGACGGTGCGGGCAAAGGACGGGATCTGGCTGCGCGTGTCGCCGCGTCATCCGGCGCGCCCGTGACAGCAGGGACCAAATCGCGTGAAAAGAGAGAAAAGCACTGTCATCTGGACAGTGTGGCAGGATCACATGAAGAGCCGGTTAATCCCGCGCCGCCTTGCGGAAATGTTGAAGAACATAGACCCGGATCGCCGAGGCCAGCCCCGTGTCCGGATCGCGCGTTGCATCAATTTGTGACGCCAAGGCGTTGACTGCAATATCTTTTTCAGCGGCTATGTCGCGGAACGCTTGCCAGAATGCCGGCTCCAGCGTGACGCTGGTGCGATGCCCGCGCAGGGTCAGCGAATGTTTTTGCGGACCCGCACCCATGGTTTCAAGGCTCTTTCCGATGCGCGTCGAGCGCCTTGCGGGATTGGTCCGCGCGGGCCTTCTCCAGCTCTTTCTCGGCCTTGGTGCGGCCGAATTTTGCCGCGTTTTCCTGAGCGCGGGCCTTGGCTTCGGCCCGCGCCTTTTCTTTTCTCACACGGTTCAGATTGACCGGTGTGCTCACCCTTTGGGTCCGATCATGTCTTCGGGACGCACGACGCGGTCGAAGGTTTCGGCATCGACCAGACCCAGCGCGATTGCCTCTTCCTTGAGGGTCGTGCCGTTCTTGTGCGCGGTCTTGGCGACCTTGGTGGCATTGTCATAGCCGATCGTGGGCGCAAGTGCCGTCACCAGCATCAGCGATTCCTTCATCAGCTTGTCGATCCGCGCCACGTTGGCCTGGGTGCCCACAACCATGTTGTCGGTGAAGCTGGAGGCCGCATCGCCCAGAAGCTGCATGGATTGCAGCACGTTATAGGACATCATCGGGTTGTAGACGTTCAACTCGAAATGCCCCTGCGAGCCGGCAAAGCCCACGGCGGCATCATTGCCCATCACATGGGCGCAGACCATGGTCAGCGCCTCGGCCTGCGTCGGGTTGACCTTGCCGGGCATGATCGAGGATCCGGGCTCGTTCTCGGGCAGGATCAGCTCGCCCAGGCCCGAGCGGGGGCCGGAGCCCAGCAGGCGCATGTCATTGGCGATCTTGAACAGCGATCCCGCCACGGTTTTCAGCGCGCCCGAGAACATGACCATCGCGTCATGGGCGGCGAGGGCTTCGAACTTGTTGGGGGCCGTCACGAAGGGCAGACCGGTGATGGCCGCGATTTCGGCGGCCACGTTTTCGGCAAAGCCCTTGCGCGTGTTCAGCCCGGTGCCGACAGCGGTGCCGCCCTGGGCCAGTTCGTAGATATCGGGCAGGCAGGCTTCGACCCGTTCGATGCCCTTGGCGACTTGGTGGGCGTATCCGCCGAATTCCTGACCCAGCGTGAGCGGCGTCGCATCCTGCGTATGGGTGCGGCCGATCTTGATGATATCCTTGAATTCCTCGGATTTCGCGGCCAGTGCGCCATGCAGCTTGCGCAGACCCGGCAGCAGCGTGTCGCGCGCCATCATGCCGATGGCGACATGCATCGCGGTGGGGAAAGTGTCGTTCGAGGACTGGCCCATGTTGCAATGGTCATTGGGGTGCACCGGCGTCTTGGAGCCCATCTGACCGCCCAGGATTTCGATCGCGCGGTTCGAGATCACCTCGTTCGCGTTCATGTTCGACTGGGTACCCGAACCTGTCTGCCAGACCACGAGGGGGAAGTTGTCATCGAACTTGCCCTCGATCACCTCGGTTGCGGCTTGCTGGATGGCCTTGGACAGGGTGGGGTCCAGATCATCGAAGCCTTCGTTCACGATGGCGGCGGCCTTCTTGATCACGCCAAGCGCGCGCACGATGGCCACGGGCTGGCGTTCCCAGCCGATCGGGAAATTCATGATCGAGCGCTGCGTCTGTGCGCCCCAGTACTTGTCTGCCGGAACCTCGAGAGGGCCGAAGCTGTCGGTCTCGGTGCGGGTGGTCGTCATGGCAATGCCCCTTGCGATTACTCTTGCCCCCTCATACCGGAACGGGCGGCAAGATCAATATTGCATGCGGTTGCATACCAGGGCGGATCGGGCTGTGCGGGTTACTTGCGGAACCGGTCCAGCCTGACGACCTCGGCTTCCCTCTGGCCGCCTGGCGGGCCGCTGGGATCGTGATCGTCGCCGTCGTCATCATCTTCGGATTCGTCATCATCAAGACTGTGGGTCTCGAAGCGCAGGCCGAATTCGACGGAAGGATCCACGAAGGTCTTGATCGCGTCATAGGGGATATAAAGCGGCTCGGGCTGGTCTCCGAAGTTCAGCGTCACGGCAAAGCCGTCGCGCCGGACCTCGAGGTTGTCATACCAGTTCTGCATGACCACCGTCATTTCGGTGGGGTAGCGGTCGCGCAGCCAGTCAGCCAGCAGCGCCTGCGGATGAGTCGTGTCGAAGGTGATGAAGAAATGATGCGCGCCGGGCAGGCCATGATCAGCCACATCCTGCAACACTTCCTGGATCAGACCGCGCATCGCGCGATGCATCAGGTTGCCGTAATCGATGGTGCGCGACATTGAATAATCCCTGGATCAGATGAGGCCAGCATAGGGGATTCGGAACGAAACAAAAGACGGGGACACAAAAAAAGCGATCATGCCCGCAGGCGCGGGTCAGACGGGGACAAGGCTGATGGCGTAACCCGCCAGGGCCATTACCGCCAGAAACACCGGAAGCGGTAACGCCAGTCGCAGTTGGACCAGAAGGGCCAGCGCGGCAAGCAGGGCCGGCTGCCATTGAAAGCTGCTCCAGTCGGGCAGCGGGCCGAGCCGGGTAGATGTCACGCGGGCAAAGAGCACATGCAGCGCGAACCAGAGCGACAGGTTGAGAATGACCCCGACCACGGCGGCGGTGATGCTGGCCAAGGCCCCGCGCAGCCTTGGGCGGTGCGCCAGCGCGTCGATGTAGGGTGCGCCGGTGAATATCCATAAAAAGCAGGGGGTAAAGGTCATCCAGAGCGCGACAATGCCGGCCGCGATGCCCAAGGCGGCGCCGCCTTGCGCGATCCCGGCAAGGATGCCCACGAATTGCGTGACCAGGATCAGCGGGCCGGGGGTCGTTTCGGCCAGCCCCAGCGCGTCGATCATCTGCGCCGTGGTCAGCCAGCCGAAATCGGTGACGACGGTCTGCGTCATGTAGGACAGCACGGCATAGGCGCCGCCAAAGGTCACGATGGCAAGGGTGGAAAAGAACAGCGCCAGATCGGCCAGAACGCCGCCTTCGAAACCGATCAGCAGCGCCAGCGGCACCAGCCACAGGGTCAGCCAGAGGCCAGCGGTGGACAGGGTTTGCCGCAAGGGCACGGCGCCTGATGGCGGGGCAGCGGCGCGTGCCCCGTCGGCGGCCTGCCTGCCGCGCCACAACCCCCAGAAGGCCGCGGCGGCGATGATCGCCGGAAAGGGCAGTTGCAGCGCGAAGATCGCCAAGAAGGAGGCCAGGGCCAGCGCCACGTCCTCGCGCCCGCGCAGGGCACGTCGGGCCAGTCCGCGCAACGCCATCAGCACGATCACGACGACAGCGGCCTTGATCCCCAGAAACAGCGCCTGAACCACCGCGAGCTGGCCATAGCTTGCATAGGCCAGCGCCAGTGCAAAGATAACCATGGCCCCGGGCAGCACGAACAGCAGCCCCGCGATCAGCCCGCCCATCGTGCCGCGCAAGCGCCAGCCCGCGTAGGTGGCCAGCTGCATCGCCTCGGGGCCGGGCAGCAACATGCAAAAGGATAGCGCGCGCAGGAATTCGGCCTGATCAAGCCAGCCCCGCTCCTCGACCAGTTCGCGCTGCATCAGCGCGATCTGCGCGGCAGGCCCGCCGAAAGACAGAAGGCCAATGCGTCCGAAGACGCGGATCAGGTCAGGCGTGGAGATTGCCGGCATCCGTCAGGTCCTTGCCGCGGGCCAGTCATGGCCTTCCTCATGTCCGTCACGTGCCCAACGATAAAGCGAATCGTAGAGGATCATTCCCGCGTCCAGCTGTGCATGATCGCAGCGATACTGACGCGACAGGCCCACGGACATGGCCAGCAGCCCGGCTGCGGCAGGATGAAGATCATGCCGATTGGTATCCGCGCCGCGCACGACCAGCGCCAGGCGGTGCAGGGCAGGCGAGGTCAGGCCAAAGGTCTGGAGCATCGTGTCAAAGGTGCAGGTATCGGCCCGGTGGCTGAAGACGACGCCTTCGACATCGAAGGGCGTCGCGCGGAACCGGTCAGCGACGGCGGCGACTTCGGCAGGTGAGACGAACAGAAACCTTGCCGCGGGATCGACGAAGCGGCGGATCAGCCAGGGGCAGGCGATCCTGTCCACCTTGGGGCGGTGCCGCGTGACCCAGAGCGTTGCGCCCTCTACCGGGTCGGGCAGGGCCGCAAAGGGCAGCGATTGCGTGCCCTCGGCGGCGCGCCAGGCCTGCATGCCGCCCTGGAGATATTCGGCCTGCAGCCCCTCGGACGCAAGCCAGGCCACAACGCCCTGGCTGAGCTTGCGGCCCTTCTGGCACAGGATGACCGCGGGCTTGCCGTCAAGGCGACGGATCAGGCCGGGGATATCGCTGTGCGAATGGCGGAAAGCCCCCGGAACAAGGACAGGCGCGGCGTCGAAATCCTCTTGCAGGCAGATGTCCACAATCGCGGGGCAATCGGGCGTGCCGATCAGGCGATTGAGTTGGGACACGGTAATTTCACGGGTGCTGGGCATGGCACATCCTCTGTCACGTCAGTGGATGCGACTTTGGGCCTTGGCCTCACGGGGCAGTCGCGGCAGGCCCCCTGGGGACATCTGCACGTTTCCGCACGGCCCTGTCAATATGGGAATGAAGTGCAGGCTTCTGTTGCCAGGTGCCTGCGAACCCCGCCTTAAGCTGCTAGGCCCAAGGGCTTAGTTTTCGGTTTCTCCGACCGCTTACGCGGCCATTGCCACCGGAGCACGATTGTCATTTGCAATTGTACTTTTCGGACCGATAACGGTGGTACCTCACCGAGACAAAGCATACCCCTTTAGACGTTCGTCGATCCTGTTTCAGCCCCATTGCCGTCAAATGAACGGGTTTTGGTGGAGCTGCCGGGTACCGCCCCCGGGTCCGATCCGCTTATTACGAGCGCGTTTATGTCCATAGTCTGTTGCCAGACAGTTTCTATATAGGGCAGGCGCGCGCGGTTTTGAAGGGGGCAAATGCGGGATGCCGACCTAGGCTGCGCCGCCCTTGGCGTGCGCGGCCATCACATCGCGCCCAAGGGTCAGCGTGTAATCGGCAAGCTCGCTCAGCGCGGCATCCGCGGCGCTGGCATCCTGCGCCTGGATTGCATCCACGATGCGCGTGTGCAGACCAATGATCGCCCCGCGCGACCGGGCGGTGAAGGTGATCATGTTCATCAGGGGCTGCATGGCCTCGACCGCGCCTGCCAGATGATAGGACAGGACGGGATTGCCGGCCCCATCCACCAATGCGCGATGCAGGGCCACATCCGAGGCGCAGAAATCCTCGTCCGAGAGGCCGGGGCGGGACTGGCGCGCGATCTCGGCGCGCATCCTGTCCAGATGATCCTGCGCGCGCCTGGCAGCGGACAGCGGCGCGCAGGCGCGTTCCAGCGCATAGCGCGCCTCGCAGGCGACATCGAAGCTGACGGCGTTCATCGACAAGAGCAGGGTCGAGGTGGTGATCTGCTGGCCGTATGCCTCAGCGAAGGACAGCCGGTTGATGAAGGCGCCGCCGGTCGCGCCGCGCTGGGTGCGGATCAGGGATTGCGCCGCCAGCCGTTTCAGCGCCTCGCGCACCGTGGGGCGGGAGACGGCGAAATGTTCGGCCAGTTCCGACTCGGAAGGCAGGCGCGCATCCACGATCAGCTTGCCTGACACGATCTCGTCCCGGATCGCGGCGGCGATCTGGGCAGACAGGTCCAGGTCCTTGGGGCTTGCGTGGTCCAGTTTCATTTGTCTGACAATTGGGGCTTTACGCGGAAGGTAATTGTCTGACAATTTAATTGCAAGCGGAAGGCGGCGGGTTGAGTCGCGGCCTTCGGAGGAGGGGGCCATGCTGTCAGACAGGATCAGGGCGATGGGCGCGCCGCATTGGCTGGCGCTGTTCGCGGCGATCCTGGGGGCCTGGGTGATCCTTTATGCGATGGCGCTGCCGGCTGATCTGCGCGCCTCGGCCCGCATTTTCGGGGCGGAGTTCTGGGAAAGCCTTTGCACCGTCACGCCGGATGCGGCCGGGTTTGGCCGCGTCACCCTGATGTGGGCCCTGATGGTGGCGGCGATGATGGCGCCCACGGCGCTGCCCGCCTTTGCCACCTATGATGATCTTGGCCGCAGCACCCAGACCCGGTTCGGCCTGCTGGTGGCGGGCTACATGGTTGTCTGGCTTGGCTTTTCCGTTCTGGCGGCCGCATTGCAGATGGCCTTGTTCGGCGCGGGCCTGATCAGCGCCTTTGGCGACAGCCTGTCGGTCTGGCTGTCGGCGGGCTTGCTGCTGGTGGCGGGGCTTTACCAGTTCTCGCCGGTCAAGGACGCCTGCCTGAGCAAATGCCGCGCGCCGCTGACATTCTTCATGGCGCATTGGGAAGAAGGCGCGCTGCGCAACGGGGTCAGGCTGGGGCTGGTCTGTCTGGGCTGCTGCTGGGCGCTGATGCTGCTGGCCTTCGTGGGCGGCGTGATGAACATTGCCTTCATGGGGCTGGCGACCCTGATCATGGTTTTCGAGAAACTGCCCCGGTTCGGCCGTGTCCTGACCCGGCCTCTGGGGGCAGTCTTGATCATATCTGCTGTTATTCTGGCGCTCGGCGCCGTCTGAAGGAGGAAAAGACATGGCTTTGGATCAGAACGCGGTGGGCACGGTGCCTTGGGCGATCAAGGGGGAATTGATCCTCAACTGCAATTGCACGGTGTTCTGTCCCTGCGTCGTGTCGCTTGGCAAACATGCGCCGACGGAAGGGTACTGCCAGGCCTGGTCGGGTATCCGCATCGACGAGGGCCATTACGGCGACGAGGATATCAGCGGGCTGAACGTGGGCCTGTTGCTGGAGATCCCCGGCCTGATGTCGCGCGGCAACTGGAAGGCGGCGGCCTATATCGACGAGCGCGCCTCGGACGCGGCCTATGAGGGGTTGGTCAACATCTTCTCGGGTGCGGCGCGCGGCACGACGGGTCTGTTCAAGGTTCTGGTCAGCGAATTCCTGGGCGCCGAACGCGCGCCGGTGATTTTCGAGACGGAAGGCAAGGCGCGCCGCCTGATGGTGGGCAAGGCGATCCAGGGCGAGATCGTGCCGGTCGCGGGCAAGGACCCCGACCAGGAAATCGTGGTCACCAATACCGAATACTGGATGGGCCCCGATATCACGGTGGCCACCGCCACCAAGGGCCGCGTGCGCGCCTTCGGCCGGGTCTGGGATTTCGATGGCCGCAGCGCCGAGATCTGCCAGATCGACTGGCACGGGCCGCGCTGAGCCGATGGAAACGGGCAGGGGGTGTCGATGATCAATCCGGGCTATGTCCTGACCATGGCGCGCTATAACGCCTGGCAGAACAAGCAGCTGATGGTTGCGATGGAGGGGCTGTCGGATGCGGCGCTGCGCGCGGATCGCGGGGCGTTCTTCGGGTCGATCCTGGCGACTGCGAACCATCTGCTGTGGGGCGACCAGATGTGGATGGCCCGTTTCCAGGGAACGGAACTGCCAGCCGGCGGGATCGCGCAATCGACCACGCTGCATCCCACCTTCGCCACCTGGAGCGCCGCGCGCTTCCGCATGGACGGGCGTATCCTGCTTTGGGCCGAAAGGGTGACCGCGCTGGATCTGGTGGGGGATCTGAGCTGGTACTCGGGTTTCATGAAACAGGATGTGACACGGCCCAAGGGCGCGCTGATCGTGCATATGTTCAACCACCAGACCCATCACCGGGGCCAGATCCATGCGATGCTGACGGCGGCAGGGGTCAAGGCGCCGGTGTCGGATCTGTTCTTTATGCCCGAGGACGGGCCCTGGCTGTGAACGACGGATCTTGAGTATTTGAAGAACGATGAAGGCGAGGGCCGACCCCTTGCCGATCACTGGAAGGAGAAGAGCCATGTTCAACGCATTGGTTGTCGAAAAGGACGAGGACGGAAAAACCAGCGCCTCGGTGCAGCGGATCAGCGAGGCGGACCTGCCCGAAGCCGAGGTGACGGTGGCGGTCGAGTATTCCACGGTCAACTACAAGGACGGGCTGTGCATCGGACCGGGTGGCGGATTGGTGCGGAACTATCCGCATGTGCCGGGGATCGACTTTGCCGGCACGGTCGAGACATCGTCGGATGCGCGCTACAAGCCCGGTGACAAGGTCGTGCTGACCGGCTGGCGCGTGGGCGAGGCACATTGGGGCGGCTATTCCCAGAAGGCCCGCGTGCGGGCCGACTGGCTGGTGCCGTTGCCCCAGGGGCTGAGCACGCGGCAGGCCATGGCCGTGGGCACCGCCGGGTTCACCGCGATGCTGGCGGTGATGGCGCTGGAGGATCACGGGCTGAAGCCGGGCCATGGCGAGGTTCTGGTGACGGGTGCGGCCGGCGGGGTCGGATCGGTTGCGGTCGCGATCCTGGCGGCGCTGGGGCATGATGTGGCCGCCGTGACCGGACGGCCCGAAACCGAAGCCTATCTGCGCGATCTGGGCGCCACCCGGATCGTGCCGCGAGAGGAGCTGGCCGAGACGGTGAAGCGGCCGCTGGAAAGCGAGACCTGGACCGGTTGCGTCGATGCGGTGGGTGGCGCCATGCTGGCGCGCGTGCTGGGGCAGATGAAATACGGCGCATCCGTTGCGGCGGTGGGGCTTGCGGGGGGCGCCGGCCTGCCTGCCACGGTGGTGCCGTTCCTGCTGCGGGGCGTGAACCTGCTTGGCATCGACAGCGTCATGCAGCCCTATGCCAACCGTCTGCGGGCCTGGGAGCGGATCGCGCGCGATCTGCCGATGGACAAGCTTGAGGCGATGATCCAGCCCGCGACACTGGCCGATCTGCCGGAACTGGGCGCCGAGATCCTGCGCGGTCAGGTGCGCGGCCGTGTCGTGGTGGATGTGAACGCCTGACCTTGCGGCAAGCACAATCTTGCGTCGCCCCGTCAGCTTGACGCGGGGCGACGCTGGCATCAGTCTGCGCGCAAAGACCGACGGGGGACAAGATGATGCTGGATGTGGATTTCGTGCGGGCGCAATTCCCGGCCTTCGCCGTGGACAGCCTTCGCGGTCAAAGTTTTTTCGAGAACGCGGGCGGCTCTTATCCCTGCCGTCCCGTGATCGACCGGCTGACCCGCTTCTATACCGAGCGCAAGGTGCAGCCCTATGGCCCCTATGAGGCCAGCCGCCTGGGTGGCGCCGAGATGGACGAGGCGCGCACGCGCCTGTCTGCCATGCTGGGGGTCGAGCGGGACGAGCTGTCCTTTGGCCCGTCCACCACGGCCAATACCTATGCGCTGGCCCAGGCCTTTCGCCAATGGATGAAACCGGGCGAGGCGATCGTGGTCACCAACCAGGATCATGAAGCCAATTCAGGCCCCTGGCGCAGGCTGGAGGCCGACGGGATCGAGATCCGCGAATGGCGGCATGACCCCGAGACGGGCCATCTGAACCCCGAAGATCTGGAGCCGCTGCTGGACGAAAGCGTGCGCCTGGTATGCTTTCCGCATTGCTCCAACGTGGTGGGCGAGATCAACCCGGTGGTCGAGATCACCGCCATGGCCCATGCGGCGGGCGCTTTCGTCTGTGTCGATGGTGTCAGCTATGCGCCGCATGGCTTTCCCGATGTGGGGCTGATGGGGCCGGATATCTACCTGTTCTCGGCCTACAAGACCTATGGGCCGCATCAGGGCCTGATGGTTGTCCGCCGAGCGCTGGGGACCCAGTTGCCCAATCAGGGGCATCATTTCAACGGCGAGGCGCTGTACAAGCGCTTCACCCCTGCGGGTCCCGATCACGCGCAGATCGCGGCCTGCGCCGGAATGGCCGATTACATCGACGCGCTGGCGGATCATCACGGGCTGCAAGGCACGCCCGCAGAGCGCGCCACGGGCGTGCATGACCTGATGCGCGCCCATGAGGTGCGGCTGTTGCAACCGTTGCTGGATCACCTTGGCGCCAAGAACTCGGTCCGGGTGCTGGGGCCGCGCGATGCTGTCAGCCGTGCCCCCACCGTGGCGATCGAGACGCGCCATGCGGGCCGCGATCTTGCCGAACGCCTGGCACCGTTCGGGGTGATGGCGGGGGGCGGCGATTTCTATGCGGGGCGCGCGCTACAAGGCATGGGGGTCGATCTGGCCAAGGGCGTGCTGCGGCTGAGTTTCGTGCATTATACCGATCAGGCCGACATGGATCGGCTGATGTCGGCGTTGGACGAAATTCTTTAATCCGATCAGCGGTCTGGCCCGTATCGTTATCAAAGCAATAACAAGGCGGCTTCTCTCGTGTCGGATACCTCACCTGTAATTCTGTGGCTCCGGCGTGACCTGCGGCTGACCGATCACCCGGCGCTGTCGGCGGCGGTGGCGCAGGGGCGTCCGGTCATCCCCGTCTTCATCCATGACGATGCCCTCGCGGAATTGGGCGCGGCGCCGAAATGGCGGCTGGGCCTGGGGCTGGAGGCGCTGGAAAAGGCCCTGCGCGACAAGGGCAGCCGCCTGATCCTGCGGCGTGGTCCGGCGCTGGACAGCCTGCGCGATCTGATCGCCGAAACCGGCGCGCGCGCGGTCTACTGGTCGCGGCTTTATGATCCCCAGGCGCAAACCCGCGATGCCGCGGTCAAGGACGCGCTGAAGGCGCAGGATATCGAGGCCCGCAGCTTTGGCGGCCATCTGATGTTCGAGCCATGGACCGTGGCGACCAAGACCGGCGGCTATTACCGGGTCTACACGCCGATGTGGAACGCCGTGCGGGGGCGTGAGGTGGATGCGCCCTTGTCCGCCCCGTCACGCATTCCCGCGCCAGATGCCTGGCCTGCGTCGGATACGCTGGACAGTTGGCGGATGGGGGCCGCGATGAACCGGGGCGCGGATGTGGTGCGCCCGCATGTCAGGCTGGGCGAGGGTGCGGCACAGGACCGTCTTGCGGAATTCATCGACCGATGGGTCGGCGTGTATGACAAGACGCGCGACCAGCCGCATGTGGCCGGCACCTCGCTGTTGTCGGAAAACCTGGCCCTGGGCGAGATCAGCCCGCATCAGTGCTGGCACGCCGGGCAACGTGCCCTGGCCGAGGGCAAGGCGGGGGCCGAGACATTTCTCAAGGAACTGGTCTGGCGCGAGTTTGCCTATCACCTGATGTATCACACCCCGCATCTTTTGACGGGTAACTGGAAGCCCGATTGGGACGCCTTTGGCTGGAACGAGGATGAGGATCACCCCCATGTCATCGCCTGGAAACAGGGGCGCACGGGGATACGCTTTGTCGATGCGGCCATGCGTGAGATGTATGTCACCGGCCGGATGCACAACCGGGGCCGGATGATCGTGGCCTCTTATCTGACCAAGCACCTGATGACCCATTGGAAGATCGGTCTGAAGTGGTTCGAGGACTGCCTGATCGACTGGGATCCGGCATCCAATGCGATGGGGTGGCAATGGGCGGCGGGGTCCGGGCCCGATGCCGCGCCCTATTTCCGGGTGTTCAACCCTGTCACGCAACTCGACAAATTCGATCCGAAAGGCAATTATGTCGCGCAATGGATCGCCGAGGGGCGCAAGACACCGTCGGACACCGCGTTGTCCTATTTCCGCGCGATACCGCGCCACTGGGGACTGACGCCGCAAGATCCGTATCCGGCGCCCGTCGTAACGGCGGAAGATGGGCGCAAGGCTGCCTTGGCGGCCTATGAAAACCGCGGGTTCTAGGTGCTTTTGTTCGAGCTGTCGCAAAACCGGGGTCAACCCGAAACTTGAGCGGGTCGTCCCGCGTATATAAAAAGAAGACCTGCCTGATGGAGACGCGGATGATCCTGACAAGTACCGACAATCAATCCAACCTGCCACGCTATTTCGCGCGCGGTTTTGCGGTGGCGCAACGCCTGACCAACGGGCGGTTGGACATTGTCCTGCCCGATGGGCGCGTGTTCCGGGCAGAGGGCAAGAACCCCGGCCCGGTCGGCGAGTTGCACATCCACAATCCCGATTGCTTCGCGCGGCTGATCCGCGAGGGGGATCTGGGCTTCAGCGAGGCCTATCTGGATGGCTGGTGGAGCACGCCGGACCTGATGGCCTTCATGGACCTGATCCATGCCGATAATGACGCGATCTTCGACGGCTATCCGGGCATGGTCTTTGTGCGCGCCTTCGAGCGGCTGCGCCATTTCCTGCGGTCGAACACCAAGAAGCAGGCGCGCAAGAACATCAGCTATCACTACGATCTGGGGAATGATTTCTACGGTCTGTGGCTGGATGACACGATGACCTATTCCAGCGCCATGTTCGAGAGCGGACAGGAAAGCCTGGAAAAGGCGCAGATCGCGAAATATGCCTCGATGGTGGATCAGATGGGCGCGCAGCCGGGCGATCACGTGCTGGAAATCGGCTGTGGCTGGGGCGGGTTCGCCGAATATGCGGCCAAGGAACGCGGATTGCGCGTGACCTGTCTGACCATCTCGAAAGAGCAGTTCAACTATGCCGTGGATCGCATTGAAAAGGCTGGTCTTTCGCATATGGTCGATTTCAAGTTGCAGGATTACCGCGACGAGAAGGGCGTCTATGACGGCATAGCCAGCATCGAGATGTTCGAGGCTGTGGGCGAGAAATACTGGCCCGTCTATTTCGACACGCTGCGCGAGCGGTTGCGTCCGGGCAAATGTGCGACGCTGCAGATCATCACGGTGCAGGATCACCGCTTCGAGCTTTATCGCAACGGGGTGGATTTCATCCAGAAATACATCTTCCCCGGCGGTATGCTGCCATCGCCTGCCGTGCTCAAGCGCGAGGTGGAGCGTGCGGGGCTGACCTTTTCGCGCTCGATCGAATTCGGGGAAAGCTACAGCCAGACCCTGCGCCGCTGGTATGACACGTTCAACGAGAAATGGGACCAGGTGGCCGAGCTTGGCTTTGACGATCGGTTCCGCCGGATGTGGAATTATTACCTGACCTCTTGCGCTGCGACGTTCCATAGCGGAAATTGCGATGTGACGCAGATCACAGTGACAAGGCCCGGATAAATGCTGACAGCTCCCCGACTGGTCGCGGCCCTCATGCTGGGCATGGTCGGATTTCTGGGGTCCGAGCTGATCAAGCCGCTGATGCCCGAGGGGACGCAATTCGGCTGGTTTTCCCTGCTGAACCTTGGCCTTGGCGTGATCACCGGATGGGTTGTGATCGGGTCACGGATCGGGCGCGGCATCGTGCCTGCGATCAACAATGGCCTGACCGGCGCCGTGGCGCTGATCTTCTGGGGGCTGTTCACGCAGGCGGGCTATGAAATGCTGCGCCTGTCCCTGCGCCGGCGCTATGACGGGCCCGTCGAGGCTTTGACCGATATGTTTCGCATCGGCATGGATCATGCCCAGACCATGGCGACCCTGCCAGTGCTTGGGACCTTGTTGATTGGCGGTGCCATCGCCGCGGTGCTTGCGGAAATCTCCTCTCGGTACTGGCGCTGACCGGCATGACGGCGCTTTTTGTCTATGGCACGCTGCGGCATCTGCCGCTTCTCGAGATGGTGGTCGGCCATCCGGTGGACGCGCGACAACTGGAACAGGCGGTGCTGCCCGATCATCTGGCGCGGTGGGCGCAGGGGCAGGCGTTTCCGATCCTGGTGCCCGAGACCGGCGCGCAGGCCAATGGGCTGTTGCTGACCGGCCTCGGCGACGCGGATATGGCGCGGCTGAATTTCTACGAGGGCGGGTTTGGCTATCATCTGGCCCTGCGGCGGGTGCATACCCAGACGGGCGTGACCGAGGCGCAGGTCTGGTTTGCCGATGCGGGGCTTTGGCAGCCGGCAGATGCGTTTGATCTGACCGACTGGCAAGCGCGCTGGGGTGCGATCAATGTCGCCGCCGCGTCAGAGATGATGGACTATTTCGGTCACCGCGATCCGACCGAGATTGCGCGGATGTATCCGATGATCCACGCCCGTGCGGCATCAAACGTGGCAGCGCGCCTGGCCGGGCCGCAGACAGATCCGGCCCTGCCCGGCAGCGGGATGACCCGCGCCGATGTCACGCCGCAGGGTCTGGCGCGACCCTATGCCGATTTCTTCGCGGTGGAAGAACATCACCTGTCCTTTCGCCGCTTTGACGGGACGCAAAGCCCGGTGGTCAAGCGCGCGGTCTTCGTGGCCGCGGATGCGGCGATCCTGCTGCCCTATGATCCGGTGCGCGACAGTGTCCTGCTGATCGAACAGTTCCGCGCCGGTCCCTATGCGCGGGGTGACCTGTCGCCCTGGCCGCTGGAACCTGTTGCCGGCCGGGTCGATCCGGGCGAGACCCCCGAACAGGCCGCGCATCGCGAGGCCGGGGAAGAGGCGGGGCTGGTGCTGCGCCATCTGGAGCGGGTCAGTTCAAGCTATCCCTCGCCAGGGTCCACATCCGAGTTCTTTCACATCTTCGTCGGCCTCTGCGATCTTGGCGACCGGAGCGCCGATCTGGGCGGCGTTGAGACGGAAGACGAGGACATACGCAGCCATATCCTGTCTTTCGCGCGGTTTCAGGACCTGCTGGATCGTGATCTTCTGACCGTGGGGCCGCTGGTTCTGGCCGGGCACTGGCTTGCAAGACACCGCGCGCGGTTGCGCGCGATGCCTTGAGTTCCGGCCCCCGGATGCCTACTAGATGTCAGGTAGGGGCCAAGGCCCGAAACATCGACGACACGGCAAGCGGGAGACTGGGGATGCGGGTAGCACATGATCTGGCCGAGGCAGTGGGCAAAACGCCCCTGATCCGGCTGAAAGCCGCGAGCGAAGCCACCGGATGCGAGATCCTGGGCAAGGCAGAGTTCATGAATCCCGGCCAGTCGGTCAAGGACCGCGCCGCGCTGTTCATCATCCGCGATGCCGTCGCACGCGGCCTGCTGAAGCCGGGCGGCACGATTGTCGAGGGGACGGCGGGCAATACCGGTATCGGCCTTGCGCTGGTCGGCGCCTCGATGGGCTTCAAGACCGTGATCGTCATCCCCGAGACCCAGAGCCAGGAAAAGAAGGACATGATCCGTCTTGCCGGCGCGCAACTGGTCGAGGTGCCGGCGGCGCCCTACAAGAACCCCAACAACTATGTGCGCTATTCCGGGCGGCTGGCCGAAGCGCTGGCCAAGACCGATCCGAACGGCGTGATCTGGGCCAACCAGTTCGACAATGTGGCCAACCGGCAGGCGCATATCGAAACCACCGGACCCGAGGTCTGGGAACAGACCGACGGCAAGGTCGATGGTTTCATCTGCGCGGTCGGGTCGGGTGGCACGCTGGCGGGTGTGGGCATGGCCCTGCAACCAAAGGGCGTCAAGATCGGGCTGGCCGATCCGGACGGCGCGGCACTGCATGCCTATTACACCACGGGCGAGCTGAAGGCCGAGGGGTCGTCGATCACCGAAGGGATCGGGCAGGGGCGCATCACCGCCAACCTGGAAGGGTTCACCCCCGATTTCAGCTATAACATCCCCGATGCCGAGGCCCTGCCGATCGTGTTCGACCTGCTGGCCCATGAAGGTCTGTGCCTTGGCGGATCCTCGGGCGTGAACATCGCCGGTGCGATCCGCATGGCCCGTGAAATGGGCCCCGGCCACAGGATCGTGACGATCCTGTGCGACTATGGCACGCGTTATCAGTCCAAGCTGTTCAACCCCGGTTTCCTGCGTGAAAAGGGATTGCCCGAACCCGACTGGCTGACAGGGAGCGGACGCGCGATCCCGTCCGTCTTCGCGGACACATGATCCGGTTTCAAGCGGTCCTGTCGCGCCTTGCCATGCGGCTTGCCGCCCTGGCGGCGCTTGTCATTCTGGCTGCGGTGCTTGGTCTTGCGCTGCCGCACGCGGCGGCACAGGCCCAGCAAACGGCGCAAACCGCCAGCGAGGATGCGGCAAGCGGGCCTGACTATCCAACCTGGCAGGATACGGCCAGCCGCGCCGAAGATGCGATCGAGGCCGGTCGTGCCTCGAATGTGGCGCTTGAGGATCTGCGCGCCGAGGTCGTCTCCTGGCGCGAGGCGTTCCTGGCGGCGCAATCAGCAAACAGCAACCGGATCGGGACGATCCGAACCCAGATCGAGGCCCTGGGCGTTGTGCCCGAAGGGGCGACCGAACCCGAAGAGATCGCCGCGCGCCGCAAGGAACTGACCGAGCAGCTGACACGGTTGCAGGCGCCTGTTCTGGCCGCGGAAGAGGCATTTACCCGCGCCAACGGCATCATCTCGGAGATTGACCGGATCATCCGCGAACGGCAGACCGACGCGCTTCTGACGTTGGGTCCCAGCCCGTTGAATCCGGTTCTCTGGCCGCAGGGCCTGCAATCGATCCTGCACACGCTGCGTGAACTGGGCGCCGAGGCTTCGGATGCATGGGCGACCCCCTCGCAGCGCGAGGCGACGCTGAAGGATCTTCCGGTGACGCTTGTGCTGACGGTCCTTGGACTGGTGCTGGTGCTGCGCGGACGTCGCTGGGCAACCCGGTTGGGGGCGCGGTTCTATGATCGGCTGCAACGCGGTCGGGACGTATGGGGCTTTCTGGTGTCTCTGACCCAGGTGGTGATCCCGATGCTTGGCATCTACGTGCTGACCGAGGCGCTGTTCGCAACCGGGCTGGTCGGTATTCGCGGGGCGCAGATCGTCAGTGTCCTGCCGGTATGGGCCGCGATCTTGCTGGGTGCGCGTTGGCTGGTCGGGCGACTGTTCCCCAGCCGCCTGTCCGAGCCCCCGCTGGATGTAAAAGCCGAACGCCGGGCCGAGGCGCGTCACTACGGCACTGCGCTTGCCTTTCTTGTCGTGACCCATGAAGCGATCAACCTGCTGGTCCAGGTCGGTGACATTTCGGAAGAAAGCGCCGTTGTGCTGGCGTTTCCTTTCCTGATGCTGACGGCGCTGGTGCTGTTCCGGCTGGGTCAGTTCATGACGGGCCAGATGGCCTTGCAGGAGTCCGAAGCAGACGCAACCAGCTATCGCAACCGCCTTGTGCGCCTGTTGTCGCAAGGCGCAAAGGTCGTGGCTGTTGCGGCCACCCTGGCGGCGGCGGTCGGATATTCGGCGGCGGCTGATGCGCTGCTTTATCCCTATGTGTTGTCCCTGGCGCTGCTGAGTGTCGTTCTGATCCTGCAAAAACTGGTCAGCGACACCTATGCGCTGATCACCCATGCCCCGGACGAACAGACCGATGCGCTGATCCCGGTGTTGATCGGCTTTATGCTGACGATCCTGTCGATGCCTGTGCTGGCCCTGATCTGGGGCGCGCGCATTGCCGATCTGACAGAGCTTTGGGCCCGCTTCCGCGAAGGGTTCTCCTTGGGTGGGACGCGCATCTCGCCGACCGATTTCATGGCCTTCGTGCTGATCTTTGCGCTGGGTTATGCTTTGACGCGCACACTGCAGGGGGCGCTGCGGACCTCGGTGCTGCCCAAGACCAAGATTGATCCGGGTGGGCAGAACGCCATCGTGGTGGGGCTTGGCTATGTCGGTATCTTCATCGCGGCGCTGGTGGCGATAACCGGGGCGGGGATCGACCTGTCCTCCATCGCCATCGTGGCCGGTGCGCTGTCCGTAGGGATCGGTTTCGGTCTGCAGAACATCGTGTCCAACTTCGTCTCGGGGATCATCCTGCTGATCGAACGCCCCATTTCCGAGGGTGACTGGATCGAGGTGGGGGGGCAGCAAGGCTATGTGCGCGACATCTCTGTCCGCTCTACCCGGATCGAGACCTTCGACCGCACCGATGTGATCGTGCCAAACGCCGATCTGGTCAGCGGGACGGTCACGAATTTCACGCGCGGCAACACGCTGGGCCGGGTGATCGTGCCGGTTGGCGTGGCCTATGGCACCGATACCCGCAAGGTCGAAGCCGTGCTGCGCGAGATTGCCGAGGCGCATCCGTTGGTGCTGGCGCAGCCTGCGCCCGGCGTCATCTTTCAGGGTTTCGGCGCGGATTCGATGGATTTCGAGATCCGCGCGATCCTGCGGGACGTGAACTGGATGATGGCGGTCAAATCCGAGATGAACCACCAGATTGCCAAGCGCTTTGCCGAGGAGGGGATCGAGATTCCCTTTGCCCAACGCGATGTCTGGATCCGCAATCCCGAAGTGCTGCGCGCCGATGCCCAGCCTGCCACAAAGGCACCGCAAGCCGCTGTGACGCCAGCGCAGGGTGCGGCGACCGACCGAAAGATTACGCCACCCTCCGACACGATACGCGATGTCGATATGGGAGATGCCGGAGACGACTCCGGCGGCGAAGGAGACCGATGACATGACGGATATGCTGTTCCGCACCGATGCCTATCTGAGGCAATCCGAAGCAAAGGTTCTGGCCCATACGCCCGAAGGGGGGCTGATCCTTGATCGCAGCATCTTCTATCCCCACGGCGGCGGGCAGCCCGGCGACAGCGGCCGGGTGACATGGGAGCGTGGCGACATCGTGATTGCCGATGCCCGCAAGGCCGAAGGGGGGCACATCATGCTGCTGCCCGAGGCGCGCGAGCACAAGCTGCCCTTGCCCCCGGTCGGCGCGTCGATCCAGCAGACGCTGGATTGGGACCGGCGTCATCGGCATATGCGCGTACATACGGCGCTGCATCTTCTGTCCGTGATCGTGCCGCTGCCCGTGACCGGCGGTTCCATCGGCGCGGACAAGGGGCGGCTTGATTTCGACATGCCCGATGCGCCCGACGATCGTGACGATCTGGCCGCAGAGCTGAACGAGCTGATCGCCCGCGATCTGCCGGTCACCGAGGACTGGATCACCGACGAGGAGCTTGAGGCGAGTCCCGGTCTGGTCAAGACGCTGTCGGTGATGCCACCCATGGGTACGGGCCGGATCAGGCTGGTGCGGATCGGGCAGGGGGCGGATCAGGTCGATCTGCAACCCTGTGGCGGCACCCATGTTGCCCGCACCGGCGAGATCGGCCGCGTCAGCTTGGGCAAGTTCGAAAAGAAAGGCCGCCAGAACCGCCGCATCACCCTGCTGCTCGAGGACTGACGCCCGATCCGACGCCGTGGCGCCGGGGCTCATTCCCCGGGCGCTGCGGCCTTGTTGGTATCATGCAGGTCCTTCTGCCGGGTGCTGTCCGCCCCCCTGGCGCCAGGCAGCCGTGGCAGGTCCCTTTCCGTGTCCGGCAAGCCTTCGCGCGACAGCAGCACGGCCAGGCCGCGCAATTCGGGAATATGGCTGCAGATGATCATCAGCGCCACCATGATCGGCACCGACAGGAACATCCCCGGGATACCCCAGACCGCCGCCCAGAAAGCCAGGTTGATGATGATCCCGAAGGACGACAGGCGCAGCGCATGCCCCATCAGCATCGGGTCGATGACATTCCCGTTCAGGAACTGGATCGAGGTCACGATCAGAAAGATCGCCAGGGTCATGGACGGATCTTCCAGCTGCACAAAGGCAATCAGCGCTACAACGATCGTGGACACGATCGACCCGATATTGGGGATGTAGTTCAGCACGAAGGTCAGAATGCCCATCGCCACCGCCAGTTCCAGCGCGAAGAGCTTGCACACGCCAAAGACCATCAGCCCCGTCACGATGCTGACGGCGGTCTTGACCAGCAGGTAATAGTTCACGCGGTGAATGATCGACCCGATGATGCGGCTGACATGTTTCGCCTGTGTTTCATCGCGAAAGAAATTCGTCAGCTTGGTGTCGAACCAGATCCGTTCCGCGAACAGAAAGCCCACGAACAGGATCACCAGAACGGTGGCTTGCAGCAGATTGCCCGCCTGCGCCGCTATCTGACGCAGGTAGCCCGAGATTTCGGAGGTGCGGAAGGTGCTCAGGATCGAGGCTTCGATATCATCGCCCAACCAGGAAAAAAGCGCAGCGACCGCGAAGGGCGCCCGCTCGGTATAGGCCAGCGCGGTGGACAGCACCGTGTTCACCTGGCTCAGGATGATCGAGGTCAGCGACAGCAGCACGGCCGAGATCAGCATCAGCGCCGCGATGCTGGCCAGCCAGTTCGGGATGCGGAATGGCCCCACCTGCAGGCGCGCGATGAAGTTGATCGCATCCGAGGTCAGGCTGAACAGCACGATCGCGGTGGCCAGCGACACCAGCAGGAACTGCGCCTGCACAAGCAGGAACAGGACCACCGCGAAGGCGATGATGATCAGGGCGATGGTCTGGATGCGGGAGTATTGCCCGGCATCGCTGCGCCGCGCCGTTGCTTCATGCAGCGCCTGCGATCCGTTGTCCCCTTCGGTGGAAGGGGCAAGCTGCGTAACCTGGGGCGGCGGCAAATTGGTCATGCGGGCATTGGCCTTGTCGTGGTGAAGATCCTTGAGCGGGCCAAGCCAGACAGACGCATGGCCCACGGGTCCGGCCCAACTATGTTGCATCTTCCGGCAAGACTCAATGTTCACGCCATGGGCTGTCAAATTTTGTTTGACCATAGCCTGAATTCTGTCCCCCAGCCTGCCATTCCGGGTCTTGCATTCGCCTGACATGTGAGGATAGAAGGCCACGTAACGGAGAGGTGGCCGAGTGGTCGAAGGCGCACGCCTGGAAAGTGTGTAGGCGGGAGACCGTCTCCAGGGTTCGAATCCCTGTCTCTCCGCCACTTATCCTTCTGAAACTGATCTACCTATCCGGCTGCGGCTGGAGTTTTCCGTTATACTCAGGGGTTGTGCGGGAGAGGCTGAGCGCCGGCCGGTGGGGACTAATGCTCAGAAGCGGTCTGTCTGGGCCGGTATTCTCCGGACCTCATGACTCCGCTGATTTGGAGTTCATGTTATAAGTCTCTGATACTAAATGGTTTACCTAAAGTGCGGCTAAGCACTTCGACTTCGGTCACTACAGCATTAAAGCGACCCGGTTCGAACCTCGCCAGTTGTGACGATGTCAAAATATGAGCGGAATTCGACGTTGTGGTCAGGTCGCTCGCAAGATCCGCAAAGTAGCGAGAACGACAGCGCCCCACCTACCTTTTTGTTCAGTTTCTCCAGTCGCTTGCATTCAGGTTTCTTGGAAACAAAACTGAATTCTGGCAAGCTTTATGCATAGGATGGCCCAAAGCAAATTTGTTATGCCAAGGCCACGTCGGGAGGTGGTCACCTTCTTGGTTGATGTTGGACCTGACGCTTGACCTGCCCAATCTTGCGGCCGACGATATTTTAGTGGGAATGCAAGAACCTGCGTTCGGACGCTTGTCTCCTGTGTGCAATGAAACCGGTGCGCCGAACTTCGACGGTTATAGGGAAATGAAACGAATTGGATGAACTAGTCGAATTCAATAATTCATTGATTGAGGAAGTCGCCGCAGAAGCATCAGCAAGTGGCATTTCACGGGCTGACGCCTTTTTCAAGCGTATGGCGGCCCTCCTGGAAGCAGAAGGTGAAATTGCGACCGCTGACCGAGTTACGTTTCTCGCCAGCAGTCAGGGCAGGACCGTAAGGCTCGACGGGATTGGCGGAGAACCTGACCAGATAAGCTCTGATAATGCTTTCCCTCTACAGGTATTATAAAGTGATACCCATAGAGTAAAAGCTATGCCAACACCTGTTGCCGTCAAACTGGACGAAGACGGCCACAGCCGCATGAAAGTTCTTGCTGAAGCGCGGGACAGATCCCCGCATTGGATGATGCGCGAAGCGATTGCCCAATACGTCGAGCGTGAAGAAAAGCGTGAAGCGTTCCGCCAGGACGGCATTCGTGCCTGGAACGCCTATCAGGAGACCGGGCTGCACGTGACACATGCCGAGGCTGACGCTTGGCTGGCCCAGCTCGCCGCAGGCCACGATCAGAAGCCGCCTGAGTGCCACAACTGATCTGGTCGCCCGAGGCGCTGGCAGATGTGCAGCGCCTCTACCGTTTTCTTGTTGAGAAGAACCCTGATGCTGCCAGACGTGCGGCCAGCGCGATCCGTGATCGGCGGAGCATTTTCAGGGAACGTAGAAGAACAGCATGGTGTCCTGAGCGTGGAGGGCTCGTTTGAATTCTACTTGAGGGACGAGTTTGCCGACCCCGCCGACATAGGCATTGAGGTGATCGATCCAGGAGAGACCATCTTTGAGAACATCCACAGACCCCTCAACAACTATCTCAGGGGACGCACCGGCCTTGCGCCGCGTGGGCCTCAACGGCTTGGGGTTCAAACCGGTGAACTTTATTCGATAACTGACGATTGGTCAGGGACGCTGAGCGGGGAAATCTACTTGGATCCTGCGCGAAGTGCCTATGGATAGTTTCCGCTCCCTTTTGGTAATCGGAACGCTCTCTGCGGTTCTTGCACTAGGGTTCTTCTGGGGAGTTCCGACGCGCTGCGTGCAGCTTCCCAATGGCTTGAACATCGGCAAACAAGCTCTGATTGATCTGAACCGACCATATTTCAGACCAGATATCGTTCCCAAGTTTGACAACGGTCGATCGCTGTTACCCGGAGACGCCTGGCCGTTCTACGCCACAGAAACAACAGTTCACGGGCTCGCGCTAGAAGCAGATCCTGAAGATGATTTCTGGTTTGCATGGCGCGAAGACACAGGTTTGGTTCTCAAAGCTGAAGATCCTGCGCTTTACGAAAAACTCGTTTCAGAAGCTGGTGCACCGATGGGAAACAAGGGCATCAATGTCGTAGGTTCTCATATGGTCATGATGGAGCTGAAAAGACGACCTGAATATACCGATCAAACCTGTCGGAATCGGTGGCTCGTAGTTGGCACAGGGGACCTTTAGTTTGCGGTCAACCCAACTCTCATTTCGTCAGGATGAATGGCCGGACGGGTTAACCTACATAGAAAACTACATCCTAAAGGATGAGGCCGACAGGCTCGTCCAGGAGATCGACGCAGCCCCCTGGCGCACCGATCTGAAACGGCGGGTCCAGCATTATGGCTATCGCTACGACTACAAAGCGCGGCAGGCCCGGCGGGAAGATTATCTTGGGCCATTGCCTGAGCTGTACCAGCAGTTGGCGGAACGGTTGATCTCTGAAGGTCATTTCCAAGCAATTCCAGACCAGGTCATCGTGAACGAATTTCAGCCCGGACAGGGCATCTCTGCCCATATCGACTGCCAACCCTGCTTTGGAGAGACAATCGCCTCCCTGAGCCTTCTCTCAGCCTGTGTGATGCGGTTTGGGGCCCGAGCAACCGGGCTCGCTGTCCAGTTTCGTGCAGGAAGTTCTGTACACCAGTGCCGGTTGGACGATGATCGTGACTGGCGTCGCGGTAGGGTTCTGCTTTGCCCTGATTGCTCTGGCCACCAGCGTTGTCAGCTTCCCACTGCTGCTGCATCGGAATGTCGGCGTTCCAAGGGCGGTCCACACGTCCTATCAGGTATTCCGCAAAAACCCGAAGGTCGTCTCCACGTGGGGGGTAGTGATAGCCATGCTCCTACTCATCGGGTCGATCCCTGCACTAATTGGCCTGATCATCGTTTTGCCGCTTCTCGGCCATGCCACATGGCACTTCTACAAGCGTGCCGTCCGGTTCTGATATGTGCTGCCGCGCCTGCACGACCGACAAATCATAACTGTCCGTCGCCAAAGCCCAGAAGCAAGATTGTCGGCCCGGAGCCGCGCATTTACGCGCGCTACGTCCTGCCTGGAACAAAGGTCGCATAGCGTTCGAAGAACGGCCTCGGCCGATTGTGTGTCAGGCGACCTCGATCAGCGGATCGCGGCCGTCCCAGGTGCCAGTATGCCGGAGGAGCCGCGTGC
>NZ_JBHTKR010000009.1:0-69435 GCF_042678485.1 Seohaeicola saemankumensis
CCCCAGCACCAGAAAAGGTGTCGATCCGCTGATGGCCTGCGTGAGGGTGACCTGATCGCTCAGTATCACGAAGCGCCATGCGAACAGGAACAGGAAATACCCGATCACCCAGTAGATGTTCAGCGCTTCACGGGTGAGGGCCCACCAGTCGGGACGACCCTGCCAGAGGATCACTTCGCCCTCGGGCGGAAGTTCCGGCAGACCTTTTACCGGTTCTTGGTCAAAATCGTCATGGGACATGATGGACCCCCTTTTCGTGTATCAGAGTTGCGGCTCAAGCCGGTCTTGGCTGGCATAGAGCTTGCCGCCTGCGTAGTAGGCCGAGATCTTGTCTTCCTCGAGCAAGGTGACCTGCCGCTGTGATGCGGTCTTGGGCACGGTGTTGAAGTGCTTTCCGAAGATCGAGTGGATCTTGACCCGGTCGGACTTGATCCGGCACAGGGTCATCGGAACCAGCCGGGTTCCTTCGCCCCATTCCGGGTCCAGCTTGATCTCGAGATAGCGCACAAGTTGCTCCGGCTCGTCGATCCACATGTCGACGATGCTGCCCACGATCTCCAGATCGCCCGCCTGCACCGGCAGGCCGCGCGGATCGCGCCCGGCCGAGACATGGAAATGCTCGGTCGCGGCCATCGGGATGATCTTGGGATGACCCTTGCCGTCCAGTTCCGGGACATCGCGACGCGGCGCCCAGGAGGCAGGGCCAACACCGTCGATCATCGGATCGCCGGTCGGCTCGAAGGGAAAGCCGTTGCCGGCCGCCGTCTTGCGTACCGCGATATCACTGCGCTCGGGGTTCTGGCCGCTGGGAACGGTCACGTCACCGCGTCCATGGGACAGCTTGAAGGTCTTGTCATCCGGTACCGGAAACAGGCCCTGGTTGGCCGAAACGTTGCCGTCATCGTCCTCAAGCGGGTAGCCTTCGCGCATGTTTTCACGCTGGATGTAAATGATGAGCAGGGCGAAGAAACCGTAGAATAGCCAGAGCGTCAGGCTGGCCAGATCGAATTCGCCGAAGAAAGTCTCTGTCATGGTCGTGTCCTCCTTAGGGGAGCCTTGGATCAGGTTGGAAAGTCGGCCAGGCCGATGCCGGTCGGCCCATGGTCGGGTTGGTCGAACCTGGAGGTGACGGTCCGCACCAGCGGGCCCAGAGCAACCAGGGTAATAAAAAGAATAGCTATTTCAGTGTGATAAACGACGGAGTAACCCGTTGCATTGCTGTTGAGCGCCTCGCCCAACTGCCCTTGCAGGGCCAGGTGATTGACCCAGTCGCGCAGGGTTCCACCAATGGCGATGGATGATCCTGCCGCCGTCGCCTGTGCCGCGCCCCATGCACCAAGGGCCAGTCCGCGCCCTGCCAGGCCCTGGGCGGGCATGGTCATTGCGGCCATCAATGTCGAGATCGCGAACAACCCTCCGCCAAAGCCGATCATGGCGGCGCCTGCGAAAAAGATCGTGGGAGAGTTCATCGGCGCCGCGAAGATCACGGTGGAAAAGGCGATGATCCCGGCAAGAATGCCGGTGGCGGCCATGCGATAGGGATTGGCGCGGCGGCTCAGCATGCGGGCCGCCAGCGCGAAACCCATCAAGGCCCCGATGGACCAAAGCGCGGTCAGGGTGGTTGTCGCGGCAACCGACAGGCCAAGGATCTCGCCGCCATATGGCTCCAGCAGAACATCCTGCATGTTGAAGGCCATCGTGCCCAGAAAGACCACCGCCAGCAGTCGGCCTGCTGTGCCGCCTGCCATCAGGTCGGCCCAGGCATCAGAAAACTTCGGACGCGGCGCCTCGCGCTCTTCGCGGCTCATCGGACGTACATGTTCCTGTTTCCACAGGGCAATGACGTTAAGTACGATGCCGATCACGGCGGCGCCTTGTACGACGCGGATCAACTTCAGGCTGGTGAAATCCTGCAAGAGGAAGCCGATGATCAGGGCGGATGCGCCCATTCCCAGCAGGAACATCACATATAGCAGCGCCACCACGCGGTGCCGCGTCTCATCGGTGGCGCGGTCGCTTGCCAAGGCAAGCCCGGCAGTTTGCGTCATGTGCAGGCCGAGGCCCGTCATCAGGAAGGCCAGCGCCGCCAGAACTTCGCCAGCAAACGGGATGGCATGGACAACATCACCACCCAGTACCAAAAGGGCGAAGGGCATCACGGCCAGCCCACCGAACTGCCAGAGAGATCCGAACCACAGATAAGGAATGCGCTTCCAGCCGATGGCGCTGCGATGGGTATCCGACCGGAACCCCAGCAGCGCGCGAAACGGCGCAATCAGAACCGGAAGCGCGATCATGAACGCGACGATCATTGCGGCCAGGTTCAACTCGACGATCATCACCCGGTTCAGCGTGCCCAGCAACATGACCGAAGCCATGCCGACCGATACCTGGAACAGCGACAGGCGCAACAATTGCCCCATCGGCAGCTCGACACTGGCTGCGTCCGCGAAGGGCAGCATGCTCGTGGTGATACGGGTCAGGAACTGGGGCACCTTGCGTGTCACGATGTGAACTCCAGCGCTTGCGAGATGTAGAAACCAGAGGTGACGCGCCCATGGTCGCGGATCCGGCCGGACCCGCGCAGGCCATGGGCCAGGGATGCCGGCGAATGGGGGATCATGACGGGAGAGCGGTCCGAGCGTGGGAACAGTTTACCCGCATACCACATGCCCATCAGCAAGGTGGTGCGCGGTGCAACCGTGAAGACGATCGAACACGATGTGCGATGACCAAGCTTTATCAGAGCGTTACGGATATCTTCATCGCCATAGTAGATCAGGCTGTCCATGGCCATCACATGGTCGAAGTGACCAAGCTCGTCAGAAAGCATATCGCCAGACGCGAAAGTGACCCGTCCGGGCAGATCGTCCGGCAGACGCTTGCGGGCGATCTCGACCAGTGCAGGCGAGATGTCCACGGCCAACACATCGGCCCCGCGCGCGGCCAGTTCCGCCGTCATTTGCCCGGCACCGCACCCAGCATCCAGAACCCGCGCACCGCGCAGGTCCGTCGGCAATTGCGCCAGCATTCTGGCTCGCATCCCATCGCGCCCGCGCCGCACGGTTTCCCGGATCCGCGAAACCGGCGCATCCGAGGTCAGCCGCTCCCAGGTCCGGGTCGCGGTCTTGTCGAAATAGGTTTCGACGCGGTTCAGGGTGCTGTCATAGCTCATCAATCGAATCCAAGCAGTTCGAAAATCTCGCGGTCGGGCAGGGGGGCCGGGGCCAGCGTCTCGGTCGAATTGTACAGCGCCTCCGCAAGCCGCATGTATTCGGCCCGGCACTGCACGATATCCTCGTCATCCGGCATCTCGAACAGGGTCTTCTTCTTCAGCCGCGACCGGCGCAGCGCATCGACATCCGGCATGTGGCCGATGCGGTTGAAGCCGACTGTGCGGCAGTAGCGATCCACCTCGTCGGTGTCCTTGCTGCGATTGGCCACGCAACCTGCCAGCCGGACCTTGTAGTTGTTCGACTTGGCCTGCACGGCTGCAATGATCCGGTTCATCGCGTAAATGCTATCGAAATCATTGGCCGTCACGATCAGGGCCAGGTCCGCATGTTGCAGGGGGGCTGCGAAACCACCGCAGACCACATCACCCAGCACATCGAAGATGACCACATCGGTGTCTTCCAGCAGGTGATGCTGTTTCAGCAGCTTGACGGTCTGTCCCACGACATAGCCGCCGCAACCCGTTCCCGCGGGCGGGCCGCCCGCCTCGACGCATTTGACGCCATTGTAACCCTCGAAGACGAAGTCTTCGGGGCGCAGTTCTTCGGAATGGAAATCCACGTCCTTGAGGATGTCGATCACCGTGGGCACAAGGCTGCCCGTCAGGGTAAAGGTGCTGTCATGCTTCGGGTCGCAACCGATCTGCAGCACCCGCTTTCCCAGCTTGGAAAAAGCGGCTGACAAGTTGCTTGAGGTCGTCGATTTCCCGATCCCCCCCTTGCCATAGACCGAAAACACCTTTGCGCCTTCGATCTTGGTCTCTGAATCCTGATGCACTTGCACGGATCCTTCGCCATCAAGGCCGCGCAGGTTGGGGATTTCATCGCGTGGGCTCATGAGAGCCTCCTTTCAAACCGGGCAATGCGCCCTGTATCTTCTTGCCGGAAATATCCCGGGGGTGTGGGGGCTGGCCCCCACTGCGAACGTGATGCGATGGTCGGTGCTCCGGTCATTCTGCGGCCACCCCTTCCATCCGGTCTTCCAGTTGATCGGCGGCCGCCTGAAGCGCGGCCAGTGTGGCGGCATCGGGGGTCCAATAAGCGCGGTCGCTTGCTTCCAGCAGGCGATTGGCCATCCGGCTGGAGGCGACCGGGTTCAGATCGGCCAGCCGCTTGCGCATGGTCTCGTCCAGAACGAATGTCTCGGAAATCCGCTGATAGACCCATGGGTCGACCTGTCCGGTGGTTGCCGACCAGCCCATGGTATTGGTCACCGCAGCCTCGATCTGCCGCACACCTTCCGAGCCATGCTTCAGAAGCCCTTCGAAAAACTTGGGGTTGAGCTGGCGCGAGCGGGTTTCAAGAGCAACCTGTTCCTTGAGCGTGCGCACCTTTGCGCCGCCCCGGGTCTGGTCGCCGATATAGACGGCAGCATCCGATCCCTTGGCCCGTTTCACGGCGCGTGCGATCCCGCCCAGCGTGTCGAAATAGTGGTCGACCGTGGTCACACCCAGTTCGACCGATTCAAGGTTCTGGTAGGCCAAATCCACTTCGGACAGTCTTGATTGCAGCAAGGCCGTATTGGCCGAAGCCTTTCCATCAACACCATAGGCAAAGCTCTTGCGGGCTTCGTAGGCATCCGCAAGTTCATCCTCGTCACCGAAGGCAGAGCTGTCCACCAGCGCGTTGACGTTCGAGCCATAGGCCCCTTCGGCGTTCGAGAAGACGCGCAGAGACGCCTCTTCGATGCTGCACCCGGATGTCTTCATATACGCCAGGGCATGGGCCCGGATGAAATTCAGTTCGGCAGGCTCTTCGGCCTTGGCACATTTCAGCGCGGCCTCGGCCAGCAGGCGGGTTTGCAGGGGTAGCAGGTCGCGGAAAATACCTGACAGTGTCATGATCACGTCGATCCGGGGCCGACCCAGTTCGGGCAGCGGGACAAGGTCGGCACCCGAGATGCGGCCAAAACTGTCGAAGCGGGGTTTGCACCCCATCAGCGCAAGCGCCTGTCCGATCGGGCCGCCATCTGATTTGATGTTGTCCGATCCCCAAAGCACCAGGGCAATCGTGCGTGGCACGGTTGGATGGGTATCCAGCAGCAATTGTGCCTGCTTTGCGCCATCGCGGCAGGCATATTCCGTCGGCATGCGGAACGGATCGAAGGCATGGATATTGCGCCCCGTCGGCAGCACGTCGCTTGAACGGATAAGATCGCCGCCCGGCACCGGTTCGATGAATCTGCCCGACAGGGCCCGCATCAGGGCCGGAATTTCGGTTTGCTGTTGCAGCAGATGATCCACCCGCGCCAGGGTTTCGGCATCCGCACCATCCATCAGGCTCAGGTATTCGGCGCGTGCCGCATCACTGAATCCCTTGCCCAGAACGTGCAGCCCGTCCGGGATCAGCGCATCTTGTGTTTCAAGCAGCTTGAGCCAGAGCGTCTCGGGGTCGGCGCCGGGCATATCCACGGCGGCGGCCTGTTCTGCAATCAGGTCACGCAGCTCATCGCGTTCATGCGAGTCCGGTTCGGACGTGCGCCAGCGGGTCAGGCTGTCCTTGAGTTCAAGCAACCCTTTGTAAAGGCCGGACACTGCCAGCGGCGGTGTCAGATGCGTGATCGTGACCGCGCCTGACCGGCGCTTGGCAAGGCTGGCCTCGGACGGGTTGTTCGACGCGTAGAGATAGACATTTGGCATCTCGCCGATCAGGCGGTCGGGCCAGTCGCGCGCGCCCAGCCCTGCCTGTTTGCCCGGCATGAATTCCAGCGCCCCGTGCATTCCGAAATGCAGGATCACATCCGCCTCGAGTGTATTCTTCAGCCACAGGTAGAAGGCGGTGAAGGCATGGGTCGGTGCAAAGCCTTTTTCAAACAGAAGGCGCATCGGATCGCCCTCATAGCCGAAGGTGGGCTGCACCCCGACAAAGACATTGCCGAAATGCTTGCCAAGCACGAACACACCCTGTCCGTCCGACTGGATCTTGCCGGGCGCCGGACCCCAGACCGCTTCGATCATCTTGAGCGGGGGGGTGGTGCGCACGATGGTGTCGGCGCTGACCTTGTCGGCGACATTTGCCTGTTGCCCGTATTGACGGGCATTGCCCTCCAGCACGGCTTCGCGAAGCGCATCGACGCTGTCGGGAACCTCAAGGTCATACCCGTCTTCTTTCATCTGAAGCAGGGTGTTGAACAGGCTTTCAAACACGCTCAGATAGGCCGCCGTGCCGACCGCGCCCGCGTTGGGCGGAAAGCCGAACAGGACGATGCCCACTTTCTTGTCGGCGTTCCGCTTCTGGCGCAGTCGTGCCAGCCTAAGTGTTTTCTCTGCCAGGCTGTCGATCCGCTCCGGGCAGGGGGCCATCGCCTTGTTGCGCGATTGGCTGGTGCACATGTGATTGCAGCCCTGGCATCCATCCAGTCCGTGGCGACCCGCAAAGATGGTGGGGTTGGTCGCGCCATCAAGCTCGGGCAGCGCGATCAGCATCGTTGTCTCGATCGGGCCCAGGCCTTGCGGGCTCATCGCCCATTGTCCCAGGGTCTGGAATTCCAGCGGGTGCGCCGCGATATAGGGAATATCCAGTTCTTTCAGAACCTTGATCGCGGATTCATTGTCGTTATAGGCCGGCCCGCCCACAAGCGAGAACCCGGTAAGCGATACCATCGCGTCGATCTTCGCGCCCTTGGTGTCGCGGAAAAACCCGTCAATCGCAGGGCGCCCATCCAGCCCTCCCGCAAAGGATGCAATCACGCGCATGCCACGTGCCTCAAAGGCCCGGATGACGGCATCGTAATGGGCGGTATCCGCCGACAACACGTAGGACCGCATCAGCAGCAGACCAACGGTAAAGCTGGCGCCGGCTGGCGTCGGCAGCAATGCCGCGTCAGTTGTGATGCGCCCCGGCAGGTCCGGGTGGTAAAGGCCGCAGTCTGGATATTCGATCGGCGCTGCCGCCTTGGGTGCAGCTTTCCAGCCCGATTCCCTGGCATAACGGTTGAGAAGGAAGCGCAGCATTGCTTCCACGTTTTCATCGCTTCCGCCCAGCCAGTATTGCATGGTCAGGAACCAGGCGCGCAGATCCTGGCTTGTACCGGGAATGAACCGCAGCACTTTGGGCAGGCGGCGCAACATCGCCATCTTTTCCGCCCCGGAGGAGCTTGAAGGCTTCGACGATCCGCGCAGCTTCTTCATCAGCTGCATGGTGCCCGATGCCGGCTTCATCATGTCCAGCGAACCCATCCGCGTCAGCTTGACGATGGCGGCGTCCGCGATGACGCCGATCATCGCGTCACAATGGTCGCGGCGCCGTTCAAGCGCGGGCAGGATACGCGCGACATGTTCCTCAAGAAACAGGAGGTTGGCAACGACGATATCGCCATTCGCCACTGCGTCTTCGGCGGCCTCAAAGGCACCGGGTGTTTCACCCCATTCCGCGGCGGCATGAATGCTGAGCGACAGGCCAGGGTAGTCTTGCGCCAGCTTTTCCATTGCCCGCTCGGCAGGACCCGCCGCATGGCTGTCCAGCGTGAGGATCACGAACCTGTAGCCGGGCAAGGGCGCGTTTGTTATCCGGTCATCGCGCATAATGGGCCTTTGCCTCGTAAAGCGTATCAACGCTGATTTCGTGCAGGCCCTTCTGCTGGGCGAAGGTTTCGGTGTTGCGCCGGGCTTTTCCGCGGACGAAGAAGGGTATCTTCTTCAATTCCCGTTCGGCATCGGTCAGCCAGATGACCTCGCCGCTTTGCGTGGCAGGGGCGTCACTGTTCGCCGCCACGACAATGACTTCGGCCGCGTCTGGCGCGGGCATCGCCTTGCCGCCGTGATGGCTGGCGCCTGCGGCATCATGGAATTCGAAATCTTCGCGGAACATGTGCAGCAGGTGTTCCTCAAGCCCCATGACCAGCGGATGCACCCATGTGTCAAAGATCACATTCGCGCCTTCAAAGCCCATCTGCGGGCTATAGCGGGCAGGGAAATCCTGCACATGGACAGGTGCGGAAATAACCGCGCAGGGGATGCCCAGACGCTTGCCGATATGCCGCTCCATCTGGGTGCCAAGGATCATCTCGGGGGCGAGCGCCTCGATCGCGGCCTCAACTTCTAGATAATCCTCGGTGATCAGGGCGGTCAGGCCGAAATCCTTGGCAAGGGCGCGGACATCCCGGGCCATTTCCCGGTTGTAGCACCCCAGGCCCACCACCTCGAACCCCATTTCATCGCGCGCGATCCTTGCGGCAGCTTTCACATGGGTGCCATCGCCGAACAGGAAGACGCGCTTGCCTGTCAGGTAGGTGCTGTCCACCGAGGCAGAGTACCAGGGCAGGCGCAGACGGCTTTCATCGATCTTGGGCGACAATCCGGTCAGCGCAGAGACTTCGGCGATGAAATCACGGGTTGCGCCGACACCAATGGGCACGGTTTTCGTGAAAGGCAGGCCCAGGTCGCGCTCCATCCAGCGGCACGCGCTTTCGCCGGTTTCAGGATACATCAGCACGTTGAAATGTGCCGCGCCCAGACGCGCGATATCGGAAGGGGTAGCCCCCATCGGCGCGCAGACATTTATGTCAACGCCCATATCGGACAGAAGGCCCGTCAGTTCCTCGATATCGTCGCGATGACGATATCCGAGTGCTGTCGCGCCGATCAGGTTGCAAGTGATGCGGTCGGTCTTGGCCACGGGCCGGGCCAGATGCCGCACGATCTGGAAAAAGGTTTCATCCGCCCCGAAGTTTTCCTTGCGCTGATAGCTGGGCAGCTCAAGTGCGATCACCGGGACCGGCAGACCCATGGTTTCGGCCATGCCGCCGGGATCGTCCTGGATCAGCTCTGCCGTGCAGGAGGCGCCGACGATGATGGCTTCGGGTTGAAAACGCTCATAGGCATCGCGGCAGGCATCCTGGAAAAGTTGCGCCGTGTCGGACCCGAGATCGCGGGCCTGAAAGGTGGTGTAGGTCACGGGCGGACGGTGGTTGCGCCGTTCGATCATCGTGAACAGCAGGTCCGCATAGGTATCGCCCTGCGGTGCATGCAACACGTAATGCAGCCCCTTCATGGCAGTCGCGACGCGCATCGCGCCCACATGGGGCGGACCTTCATATGTCCAGACAGTCAGCTTCATTCGGCGGCCTCCAGCTTGAGAAGGCCGCGACGGCGCAGCGGGCGCGAGAAGAGCCCTGCAAGATCGCCGGCTTGTTCGTAGAAATGCACAGGTGTGAAAACCAGTTCGATTGCCCACTTGGTGGTCATGCCCTCGGCTTCCAGAGGGTTGGCCAGGCCAAGCCCGCAAACTGTCAGATCAGGGCGCGCGGCGCGGCAGCGATCAAGTTGCAGGTCGACATCCTGCCCCTCGCTCAGGACGGGGCCTTGCACAAGCAGGTCAAGGTCGGGGCCGACGATGTTCTGATGGATATAGGGCGCACCGACTTCGATGGCGGTCATGCCGCATTCACGTGTCAGGAAGCGCGCCAGCGGAATCTCAAGCTGGCTGTCGGGGAAGAAGAATACTGTCTTGCCTCGCAGGCTTTCGGACGCCTGCGCGACGGCTCGGCGGGCGCGGTCACGTGGTGCGGCGGTGACGCGGTCGAAAACGTCCTGTGCGACACCAAATTCCTGGGCAATGGCGGCCAGCCATGCGGTCGTGCCTTCCTCGCCAAAGGGGAAAGGCGCCGCGATGTGACGGGCGCCGCGCCGTTCCAATGCAGCATGCGTGTCGCCCAGAAAAGGCTGCGTCAGTGCAAAGACGGTGTTTTCCCCAACGCCAAACTGATCGGCGGCGCGGGGCGCGGGCAATACCCGGATCGGGCCAATGCCCATCTGGGTCAGCAGGCTGATGGCCTGTTGTTCAACCACATCGGGCAGCGCGCCAACCAGCATCAACTCTCGTGATGTTGACACGGGCAGCACGGGCACCATCGACGCAAGGCAGGCATCTTCGCCCTGCGTGAACGTGGTTTCGATTCCCGAACCCGAGAAATTCAGAACGCGCACATGCGGGGCATATGTCTGGGTCATGCGTTCTGCGGCCCGTGCCAGATCAAGCTTGATCACTTCCGACGGGCAGGAGCCGACAAGGAAAAGCTGCTTTATGTCAGGTCGACGAGACAGAAGCTGCGCGACAACGCTGTCAAGCTCGTCTTGTGCATCGGCCATTCCGGCCAGATCCGTCTCTTCGAGAATCGCGGTTCCGAACCGTGGTTCGGCAAAGATCATGACGCCTGCCGCGCTTTGCAGAAGATGCGCGCAGGTCCGCGATCCGATGACAAGGAAGAAGGCATCCTGCATCTTGCGGTGCAGCCAGATGATGCCGGTCAATCCGCAGAAAACCTCGCGCTGTCCGCGCTGCTTGAGGACTGGCGTTTCGCGGCATCCTGTGGTCTTGGGAAGGGGGCTGTTGACGGTCATGCGCGCCCCTCGGATTGAAGCCGCGCAGCGCGCAGTTTCAGAAGGAACTGAACCGCGTTGATCACATAGGCGGCATAGGCCGCAAGAGCCAGGAGCATGAGCCCGTTCGGATCAAGGGCATCGGTGTAAAGTGCTATTATATATGCAGAATGTAGTCCGATGACCGCAAAGCTGAACACGTCCTCCCAGAAGAAGGCGGGTGCAAAAAGATACTGGCCGAAGACAACCTTTTCCCAGATCGCCCCGGTCACCATGATCAGGTAAAGGATGCCGGTTTTGGCGACGATCGACAGGGTGGCCGCCTCGTATCCGGCGCCTGTCGCAAGGTAGCGCAGAACAAGGCCCAGCGAGATCAGGAAAACCAGGAATTGAAACGGGGCCAGGACCCCCTGAACCAAGGTCCATGCGGTGGAGTCGCGACGCTGCCGTTCAGCCTCGGTATAGAGGCCGGTACGGACCGATTTGCCTGTTAGGCTATGCGACATTCCCGACTCCCTTCGCGGCCTCCAATAAAGCGTAGCGGTGTCCGGTCAAAAGTGTCAACTAAAACTTACACAACAGCGCTGTAAGTCTGGATGTGTAATTTTTGCTAGACGGGTGGTGGGAATTGCAATTTTATGCACTATTATTAGTGTCTTAGCGTATAGGTAGTTTTTGGCTTAACGATAAAGTCGCCTAAACTGTCTATTATCTTTGACATTTGGGCGCCAAAACTCGACAATGACGAGAGTCGGAGGCTTACATTCAGCGCGACGCGCCGGAAAGCGAAACCCTCCGAGGCCTGTCGCGGAGCGCATATGTCAAGAAGACCCAGCCATAGGCAGCCCGGTGACACGCAGCCCCCTGCGATCCGAGGTATTTTCCAGGTCGGTGATCTGGCAAATCGGGTGATCTCGGTTCTGCGTGAGCGCAGCATGGCCGAGCGGGCCTTGCTGTGTGACGCAATCATTGATCGGCTGCTGACAGCGATTGCCGCCCCCGGAAACTTTGACACCGAAGGCGCGCTGTCGATGCTGCGTGCGGCGCATCTGTCGGACAAGGACATCATCAACTGCTACATCCCCGAAGCCGCGCGCCATCTGGGCTGCCGCTGGAACCAGAGCGAAATGAGCTTCGCCCAGGTGACAACCGCCAGCGCGCGGTTGCAGGACATGGTGCGTGTGTTGTCCTCGGACTGGTCCGAACGGGGGGTGGGCGGATCCTCCTGCGATCAGTTGGGCATCTTGCTGGTGATTTGCGAGAATGACCTGCACACTTTGGGATGTGTCACCATTGCCGCCAACTTGCGCCTTGAAGGTCATTCGGTGCGCATGATCCTGGGGGCAACGGCCCAGGAATTTCGCCGTGCATTGAAGCATGATTGGTACGATCTGATCATGTTTTCCTGTGCGAGCGCCCAGACTCTTGAAAATGTTGCTCAATTCGTTAGACACACGCGAATGTCACTGCGTAATGTTCCCCCCCTGATCCTGGGAGGTACGGTTCTAAACCAATTCAGCGATGTTCAAGAAAGGGTTGGCGTCGACCTTGCCACGAATGATTTGCAAATGGCCCTCAGGCTTCGTGACTCCGGATCTGTTCGCAAAAAGCTTGTGGCGGAATAGATGACGAAGGGTGGATCCCACTTCTGGTCCAGCGGTTCTGTCCCGCTGATCGAGCCGGAATTTCTGCGTAGCATTGTCGCTGCGGCGTCGGATATTGCTCTGGTGATCTCACGTGATTGCATCGTGCAATCGGTTCTCATCAACGCGAATGACACATCATATGGAAACCTTGATCATTGGGAAGGGCGCAGGATCCAGCAATTCCTGACCCTGGAAAGCGTGCCGAAGTTCGAAGCGGCCGTGAAGCGTTTCGTTGATACAGACGAGATCCTGCGCCCGATCGAGTTGAACCACTCCGACAACGCAGTCTGGGAATTCCCCATTCGTTACACCTTTCATCGGATCGGTACCGATGGCCAGATATTGATGCTGGGTCGTGACCTGCGTCTTATCGCCGAGACGCAACAACACCTGGTGCAGGCGCAAATGGCGCTTGAACGCGGCTATGAAGCGCGCCGCGAGTTCGACTCGCGTTACCGTTTGCTGCTGGCCACGACGCGTGACGCCATCGCCTTTGTCTCGGTCGGCACCGGGCGCATCAAAGACATCAATGATCCCGCGGCAAGCCTTCTGGGGGCCTCGCGCGACGATCTGACCGGCGCGACATTCGCGCAGGAGTTCAAGGACAAGCGGAGCGGGGAATTTGTGGAATCCCTCGTCAATCTGGCCATTTCGGAATCCATGTCCGATCTTGAGGCGCAGACAAGACGCAGCCGCAAACGCGTGACGATCACGCCGACAGTATTCCGGGCCGGGGGCGAGCGGGTGCTGATCTGCCGGCTTGATCCCGGCGAAGATGTGCGTGTGGTCGATGACCAGCTTATGCAGAACCTGTCCACGCTCTATCAGAACGGGGCGGATGCGGTTGTTTTCACCGACTCCAAAGGCGTGATTGCTGCTGCCAATGACAGTTTTCTGAATATGGCCGACGCGGCGCATATGTCGGACGTCAAGGGGCGCAGTCTGGGTGATTTCCTGGCGCGTGGCCAGATTGACCTGAACGTGCTGATCGATAACGCGCAGCGGTCCGGCAATATGCGTATGTATGCCACCCAATTGGTGAATGATTACGGCGCCAAGGTTGCCATCGAGGTGGCGACAACCTGGTTGAACGATCGCAGCAGCCCCGCGATCGCCTTTGTGCTGCGCGATGTCAGCCGTGTTGACGCCGTCCGCAAGCCGGTCACAACCGTTGACGACGGTTCGCAACACAGCGTCATGGAGCTGGTTGGTTCGGCCACGCTGAAGGAAATCGTGGCGGAAACCACGGATGTCGTCGAAAAGATGTGCATCGAAACAGCCGTGACACTGACACGGAACAACCGTGTAGCTGCGGCTGAGATGTTGGGACTGTCCCGGCAAAGTCTTTACGTCAAGTTGCGCAAGTATGGTTTGCTCAGCAAGGACGGCGACGACTAGGGCGCTGTGGCGCCTGCTCTGCCCCTGTATATCCTGACGTTTCAGATTGATCCGGCGCTGCTGTTTTCCTTGCGTCGACTCGAAATGTAATGTCATAGTTTACACATGAGTGTAAACCAAGCCTTACATATTCGCACCCTTCCTGAACCGGCAGCAATGTTGCGGCTGATCAAGCCTATCACATGGTTTCCGCCGATGTGGGCTTATCTGTGCGGCGTCATTTCCTCTGGTGTCGCGCCTGCAGGTCACTGGGGAATGATCCTGCTGGGTGTGGTGCTGGCCGGGCCTATCGTTTGCGGCATGTCACAGGCGGCGAATGACTGGTGTGACCGCCATGTGGATGCGATCAACGAACCAGATCGTCCGATCCCGTCCGGTCGCATACCGGGGCGTTGGGGTCTGTGGATCGCCCTGACAATGACAGTCCTGTCCTTGCTGGTGGGCTGGCAACTGGGGCCTTGGGGCTTTGGGGCGACCGTGGTCGGTGTTCTGGCCGCTTGGGCTTATTCCGCCGAACCCATCCGCATGAAGCGTTCCGGCATCTGGGGGCCGGGTCTTGTGGGTTTGTCCTATGAATCCCTGCCCTGGTTCACGGGCGCCGCTGTTCTGAGCGCCGGAGCACCGTCATGGCCCGTGGTGATCGTGGCCTTGATCTACGGTATAGGCGCACACGGAATCATGACGCTGAACGATTTCAAGGCCCTTGAAGGCGACCGCCAGATGGGGGTGAATTCCCTGCCGGTGACCATGGGACCCGCGCGGGCCGCGCGTCTGGCCTGCTGGGTCATGGGCCTGCCGCAGCTGGGTGTGATTGTCCTGCTGCTGGCATGGGATCGCCCGCTTCACGCAGCCGCCATCGCTGCCGTGCTGGCCGCGCAGATCTGGGCGATGCGCGTGCTTCTGACAGACCCGAAAGGCCGCGCCCCCTGGTACAACGGTACGGGGGTCACGCTTTACGTGGGCGGCATGATGATCGCCGCCTTCGCCATCCGGACGCTGGAGGTGCTGCCATGACGCTGTCCTGGCTCTCGATCATTCGACTTGGGTTGGTGCAGATGTGCCTGGGCGCGGTTGTCGTTCTGACCACCTCGACCTTGAACCGCTTGATGGTTGTCGAACTGGCGCTGCCCGCGTTGCTGCCCGGCTTTCTGGTGGCGCTGCACTACGGTATCCAGATCACGCGCCCGAATTGGGGCTATCGCTCGGACACGTCGGGCAAGCGTACACGCTGGATCATCGGCGGCATGGCAATCCTGTCATCAGGGGCTTTCATCGCTGCGCTGTCCATTCCCGTTCTCGAAAGCAGTTTCGCTGCGGGGCTGACGCTTTCAATCCTTGCCTATGCCATGATCGGGCTGGGGGCAGGGGCTTCTGGCACTTCTTTGCTTGCCTTGCTGGCCACGGCCACGGCCCCGCGTCGCCGCGCCGCAGCGGCCACGATCACCTGGCTGATGATGATTTTCGGGATCGCGGTGACCGCGAGCGTGGTGGGTGCCAATCTTGACCCTTACAGCCATGCGCTGTTGATGCGGATCGTGGGGATCGTGACCCTGGGCGCCGTTATCCTGACCACGCTGGCGATCTGGCAGGTCGAACGCGGTGTCGATGCCCAGCCCGAACCTGATCGCATGCCCTTCATGGTGGGGCTGCGCGAGGTCTGGGCAGAGCCCAAGGCGCGCATGTTCACGCTGTTCGTGTTCTTGTCGATGACCGCCTATTTCATGCAGGAACTGATCCTTGAACCTTATGCGGGGCTGGTCTTTGCCTTTACACCGGGTCAGTCCACATCCCTGTCGGGCGCGCAGAACGGGGGTGTCTTCGTCGGCATGCTGATCGTGGGGATCGCGGCAACCGGCCTGCGGCTGGGCAGTTTGCGGGCCTGGGTCGTGGCAGGCTGCCTGGGGTCTGCGGCCAGCCTTGGCGTGTTGACCTTGCTTGGCCCGCTGGGCCCCGGCGCACCTTTGATGCCTGCCGTCGTGGCACTTGGGTTCTTCAACGGGATGTTTGCTGTCGCCGCCATCGGGTCGATGATGGCCCTGGCCGGCGAGGGCCGCGGCGCGCGCGAGGGCACGCGCATGGGCCTTTGGGGCGCGGCACAGGCCATTGCCGCAGGATTTGGCGGATTGCTTGGCGCTGCCGCAGTCGATGTGCTGCGGGCGCTTCTTGGGCAGGACGCGCCGGCCTTCGGCGCGGTGTTTCTGGCCGAGGCTGCGTTGTTTCTGGCCGCGGCCTTCATGGCCACACGTATAATGGAAAGCCGCCGAGGCGGCGCTCAACTGGTTCCGGGGGAATGATCATGTTTGATGTCGTTGTTGTGGGCGCAGGCCCGTCCGGTGCCACTGCTGCCGAAGATCTTGCGCGCTCGGGTATCCGGGTCGCCATGCTGGACAGGGAAGGGCGGATCAAGCCTTGCGGGGGCGCCATTCCGCCCCGGCTGATCGCGGATTTCGACATTCCCGATGAGCAGATCGTGGCCAGGATCACCACGGCCCGGATGATCTCGCCCACAGGGCGCGCGGTCGATATCCCGATCGAGAATGGTTTCGTCGGCATGGTGGACCGTGAACATTTCGACGAGTTCTTGCGTGTGCGCGCAGCGCAGGCCGGGGCAACCCGGCTGACCGGCACCTATCTGCGGATCGAAAGGGACGATGCCGGAACGCATGTCATCTACCGCGACAAGACCTCGGGCGAGGAAAAGCGCCTGGCCACGAAACTGGTGATCGGTGCCGATGGCGCTCGCTCCAGGGTCGGGCGGACTGAAGTGCCGGGTGGCGACAAGATACCGTATGTTCTGGCCTATCACGAGATCATCGAAGCGCCCGCGAAAACCGCCGTCTATGACCCGGAACGCTGTGACGTGATCTATGACGGGGCGATTTCGCCTGATTTCTATGGCTGGGTCTTTCCGCATGGCAAATCCGCCAGCGTCGGCATGGGCACCGAAGTTGACAGTGTCGATCTGAAACAGGCAACTGCCGATCTGCGGGCTGCGGCGGGGCTGACCGATTGCAGGACAATCCGCCGCGAGGGTGCGCCGATCCCGCTCAAGCCCCTCGATCGTTGGGACAATGGTCGCGATGTAGTGCTTGCAGGGGATGCGGCGGGTGTCGTGGCACCGTCCTCGGGCGAAGGGATCTACTATGCGATGGTCGGGGGTCGCGTTGCGGCTACTGCGGCGGCCGCCTGCCTGGCATCCGGGCGGGTGCGCGATCTGAAACTGGCGCGGCAACTCTTCATGAAGGAACACAAGATGGTGTTCCGGGTTCTTGCCTCGATGCAGAATGCCTATTATCGGTCCGATGAAAGGCGGGAGAGGTTCGTTTCCCTCTGCCATGACATCGATGTGCAGCGGCTGACCTTCGAGGCTTATATGAACAAGAAACTGGTGCGGGCGCGTCCGATGGCGCATCTGAAGATCGGGCTGAAGAACCTGGCCCATCTGACCCGCCTGATCCCGGCGAGCCGCGTATGAGCATCATGATACCAGCCTGGGTCGATGGCGCGCTGACGGCGGTCGACAAGCTTGAGGTGCATCAGCGTGGCCTGCGCCATAAGGCTGTATCGGTGTTCGTGATACGGGGCATGGATGTCCTGATCCAGCGCCGCGCCATGGGCAAATATCACACGCCCGGGCTTTGGGCGAATACCTGCTGTACGCATCCCGACTGGGACGAGGCGCCAGAGGTTTGCGCCGTGCGCCGCCTGCGCGAGGAACTGGGGATTACAGGTCTGCACCCTGAACATCGCGATCAGGTCGAGTACCGCGCCGACGTCGGGCGCGGCATGACCGAGCACGAGGTCGTGGATATATACCTGGCTCGCGCCGACACAGGGCTGAAGGTGACACCCCACCCGGATGAGGTGATGGAGGTCCGCTGGATCAACTATCAGGATCTGGTCGCCGAGGTTGCCCGCCGTCCGGAACGGTTCACGCCCTGGATGAAAATCTATCTGGCGGAACATAGCGACCGTATTTTCGGGCCTGACATGGTCTATCTTGCCAGCCTTTCGCAAGGATAGGACCTAAAAGCCAGCGCCTTCCCGCACGCCCGCGTTTTCGACTCCGTCGCGCAAGGCTTAGCTGGTTCCGCCCGCGATCAGGGTGAATCCTACATCTGTCATACGTGGCGTTTCTTCACCGGACAGCCGCTTCAGGACGCAGGCTGCCGCTGTCTCGCCGATCCGTGCCCGGTGCGAGGCTGTCGTGGTCAACGGGGTCGGCAGGCTTTGGCCGATATCCAGACCGTTGAAACCGGCGATGGCAAGCTGATCGGGCAGACTGATGCCGACCGCCATGCAATGAAAGACCCCGCCCACGGCCATGTCGTCATTCGAGAAATAGACAAGATCCGGTCTGGCGCAATCGCTGCCAAGCAACATGTTCAGGCCCCGCCGACCCAGCGCGACCGAAGAGGGTTCGACCAGGGTCACACAGCCGACCATTTTCAGCCCGGCCTCGTTCAGGCCAGCCGTGAAACCGTCAAGTCGGGCAGTAGCGCGGTTGTCGCGGGCGATATCATGGCCCACATAGGCAAAGCGTCGGTAACCACGCGCGATCAGATGACGCGCCATGGCCAGCCCCGCGCCCCGATGCGACATGCCCACGGCCATATCGATCGGATCTGTATCGATATCCATGATTTCGACCACCGGAAGGTCCGCCCCCGCAAGCATGGTGCGACTGTTTTCAGTCATGCCGCTTGGGGCGATCACCAGACCGGCGGGCCGCCAGGACAGAAGGTTGCGGATCAGCTGTTCCTCCTGCTCCGGATCATAGTTCGATATTCCCAGGACCGGGTGAAATCCCGCGTGTTCCAGCCGGTCCTCCAGTCCCTTCAGCACATCGGGGAAAACGATATTGGACAGGGATGGAAGAATGACGCCAACCTGATTCGAAGGCCCGCCAGCCAGAGCGCCTGCAAGTCGGTTGCGCAGATAGCCCAGCGAGGTCGCGGCCTCCTGCACCTTCTGGAGGGTTTCAGGGGTCACCACATTGCTGCCGCGCAACGCCCGAGATGCGGTAATCTCGCTGACGCCCGCATGTGCGGCGACCTCGAACAGTGTAGGTTTTCTGGGTGATTTTTCTTTGTTCACACGAAGTAGTTTCCTGAGTGGGCGCCATGATGCCGCCCTTGGACAGCCCCGGCAGCATCCGGTCTGAATAGTTGATTCGCAATGAATGATGTCACTGATTGACAGCGCTGTCATTCAATGACAGCTTGCCCGCAGAGGAGAATTTACCTTGAGAATTCTGGTTACGGGGGCGGCCGGTTTCATCGGCCAGATGGTTGTGAACGCGCTTGCTGCGCGCGATGCGCTTGTGTTGAACGGGACCGAAAGGCGTATCTCGGCGATCCTTGTGACCGACATTGCCGAAGCGCCGCTAAACGCCTTGGCTGCGGGCCATCGTCGTGTGCACGCGCTGCCGGGGATGCTGTCGTCACCCGATGTCCTTGACCGGATTGCCGCGGATGCACCCGATCTGGTGATCCACCTTGCCGCCGTGGTATCCGGGCAGGCCGAGGCTGATTTCGACCTGGGCATGGCGGTCAATCTTCAATCGACCATCGACCTGATCAATGCCTGTCGCAGGATGCCCAAGCCGCCGGTTTTTCTGTTTTCGTCATCTGTCGCGGTCTTTTCCTGTGCGGCCAACGATACGCTGACAGAAGATACGCTGCCCGCACCGCGTTCGTCCTATGGCACACAGAAACTGATGGGCGAACTGCTGGTGCGGGATGCCACGCGCAAGGGGTTCATTCTTGGGCGCAGCTTGCGTTTTCCGACGATTTCCGTGCGGCCCGGTGCGCCCAACAAGGCCGCCAGCAGTTTTGCCAGCGGGATCATCCGCGAGCCTTTGGCCGGACAGGACGCAATCCTGCCTGTTGGGCGCGATCTGCGCCTGCATCTGGCCTCACCGGATCGGGCGCTGGCCTATACGCTGCATGCAGCCGGGCTGTCGCAAGACAGCATCGGTGGGAATACCACCCTGACATTGCCGGGTGTCACCGTGACCGTTGGCGCAATGATCGACACGCTTGCACGCATTGCGGGCGCTGATGTCGCTGTGCGCATCAAGCCAGAGCATGACCCCGCAATCGAGGCGATCGTGGCAAGCTGGCCTGGCCAGATCCTGACACCGCGCGCCCTTGCGCTGGGGTTTGAACCCGATTCCGATTTTGCCGACCTTGTTACGTCCCACATGGGCCGTATCTCGGCGGAATGACCTGACCACCTGAAACCTAAGCTCATGGGAGGAGCATCATGAAACATTTCATCACTGGCCTTATCGCGGCAGCCGTCCTGGCGACCGGCGCACAGGCGCAGCAGAAGATCGTTGTCGGCCACGCCTTGTCGCCGACCTCGCATTACGGTGTCGGCGCACAGGCTTTCATCGATACGCTGACCGAACTGTCCGGCGGCACCTTTACGGGCGAGCAGGCCCCCGCTGGCCAGCTGGGCGGCGAGCGTGACATGATCGAAGGCTTGCAGATCGGGTCGCTGGACCTGGTTGTGACCTCGACTGGCCCGCTGGGCAACTTCGTGCCCGAGGTCTTCGCCCTCGACCTGCCGTTCCTGTTCCGCGACTACGACCATGCCCGCAAGACGCTGGACGGTGAGATCGGTCAGGAACTGCTGGCCAAGATCGGCGAAAACAACCTTGTGGGCCTTGCCTGGTCCGAGAATGGCTTCCGCCACGTGACCAACTCGCAGCGTCCGGTTCGCACGCCCGCAGACCTGGAAGGTCTGAAACTGCGCACCATGGAAAACAAGGTGCACATGACTGCCTTCAGCGGCATGGGTGCCGCGCCCACGCCGATGGCTTTCCCCGAACTGTTCACCGCGCTTCAACAGGGTGTCGTGGATGGCCAGGAAAACCCGGTCACCGTGATCACCGCCTCGAAATTCTGGGAAGTCCAGAAGCACGTCTCGCTGACAGGTCACGTCTATTCGCCCGCAGTGGTGCTGGCATCGCCCGTTCTGTTCGATGGTCTGACCGACGAGCAGAAGGGCTGGTTCATGGAGGCCGCAAAGGCATCCGCAGCAGCCACCCGCGCCGAGGTGAATCGTCTTGAAGAAGCCGGCGTTGCACTGCTGCGCGAAAACGGGATGGAAGTGATCACCGACATCGACAAGGCGCCTTTTGCGGCCCTCGCCGAAGCATCCTACTCGGTATATACGGATCAGTATGGCACCGAGATGGTCGACCGGATCAAAGCGGTCCAGTAAACTGTATCACGACGCAAGGACCGGCGCAGAACACTGCGCCGGTTTTTTGCACCGACAGAAGCGGAGGGCAAAATGCGCGCATTCCTGCGATTTGAAGATTTCACCACCGGGCTTGCCCTGCGCCTTTCGATCGGTTTCCTGATCATCGCGGCATCGCTTGCCTTGTACCAGGTGATCACACGCTTCGTCTTTGCCAGCCCCTCGACCTGGTCCGAGGTCATCACACGCTCTGCGATGATCTGGTCGGTGTTTCTGGGTGTTGCGGTTGCCTTTCGCCATGGTGCCATGATCTCGGTCGAGATCATCCAGCAGGCTTTGCCGCCACGTCTTGGTCTGAGCCTTTTCATTGTCGCAAATGCCCTGTCCGCAGTCTTTTTCGCGATTTTGTTCTGGCAAGGCTGGGCCATGACCGAAAGGGTCGCCAACCAGAACCTTGCCGCGCTCGACGTGTCCATCGCCTGGGCCTATGCGGCGCTGCCGGTCGGGTCCGTCTTCATCATCATCGCGACATTGGCGTGCATGATCCGTGGCGCACAGGGCGATTGGGCCCGCGACAAAGCCATCAAGGAGCTTGAAGAATGAATACCGCTCTGGGGCTTTCGCTGGCCATCCTGTTTCTGATGGGCGTGCCGATCGCTGTCGCGATCGGACTGGCGTCTGTCGTCGGTATCGAAACGCAGGGGCGCTTGCCGCTGCTGCTGGTGGCACAACGCATGTTCACCGGGATCGACAGCTTCCCCTTGATGGCCATTCCGCTTTTCATCCTTGCGGGCAATCTGATGTCGGCTGGCGGGATCTCTTATCGTCTGGTCGAACTGGCCAAGTCGATGGTAGGCGGCATCCAGGGGGGGCTGGCTTGTTCCTGCGTCCTGACCTGCATGATGTTCGCCTCGGTCTCGGGGTCCAGCGTGGCCACGACCTTTGCGATCGGGGCGATCCTGATCCCGGCCATGGTCAAGCATGGCTATCCCAAACCGATGGCCGCCTCGATCCAGGCAAGCTCGGCCGAGCTGGGCGTTCTTATCCCGCCATCAATCCCGCTCATTCTGTACGGGGTGTCGACTGACACCTCGATCGGGCAGCTTTTCGTTGCCGGTATCGGGCCGGGTATCCTGGTGGCAACATCGCTGATGATCCTTGTCCTTGTGCTCTGCCGCATACGCGGCATCGGGATGCGCGACGGCGAGGACCGATCCAGCTTTGCGCGCGCCAGCCTGAATGCCGTGCCAGCCCTGCTGGTGCCTTTCGTGATCCTGGGCGGTATCTATTCGGGAATTTTCACTCCGACCGAGGCCAGCGCCGCTGCCGTGGCCGCCGCGTTGATCGTCGGCATGGGGATCTACCGCGAGCTGAAATTCAGCATGCTGCCGGACATCCTGAAACAGACGGTCATAGCAACATCAGCCATCATGATCATCATCGCAGCGGCATCGCTGTTTTCATTCCTGATCACCCGGTCGGGCCTGCCGAACGAGATTGCCGCGTGGTTCAAGGATGTCTTCGAAAGCCGCGTCGCCTTCCTGCTGGCGGTGAACATCCTGCTGCTGATTGTCGGCATGTTCATCGAAACCTCGGCCGCGATCCTGGTCCTGGCACCGATCCTGACCCCGATCGCAATCGCCTATGGCGTGGATCCGGTGCATTTCGGACTGATCATCGTGGTCAATCTTGCGCTTGGCATGATCACACCGCCGCTGGGGGTCAACCTGTTCGCGGCTTGCGCGGTCGCCAAGCTGTCCGTCGACAAGATCATCCCGCATCTGCTGTGGTTCGTGTTGACCGTTTTCGGCGCACTGATGATCATCACCTATGTGCCTGCCATCACACTGTGGCCGGTGGAACTTGTATTCGGGAACTGACATGGCGCTTTTTCATGTGATCGGATTAGGCTCTATGGGCCTCGGGATGGCGGTATCGCTGCGGCGGGCAGGGCATGAGGTTTACGGCCTCGACCTGAACACTGCACAGATCGCCAAGTTGCAGGACGCCGGCGGCCACGCGCTGACAAAGGCTTCACCGCCGGCTGACGCCTTGATCTGCGTTGTGTTGAACGCGGCCCAGACGGAAACCGCGCTGTTTGGCCCAGAAGGATGGGCGGAACAACTGAAGCCGGGCGGAACGATCCTGTCCTGCGCCACTGTTGCCCCCGATTTCGCAAAGCGTATGGAAGCGCAGGCACAGGCGCGCGGGTTGCATTATCTTGACGCCCCGATCTCGGGGGGGTCGCTGCGCGCGGCTTCGGGTGAGCTGTCCGTCATGGCTTCGGGCACAGCAGCGGCCTTTGAGGGTGCAGCAGAAGCACTTGCAGCGATGGCGCAGACTGTTCACCGGCTTGGCGATCAGGCGGGGCCCGGATCAGCAATGAAGGCGGTCAATCAACTGCTGGCCGGCGTTCATATCGCAGCCATGGGCGAGGCGCTTGGCTTTGCAACCTCGCAGGGGCTGGACCTGGCACGCGTGCTGGATGTGATCCGCGTATCTGCCGGAACCTCTTGGATGTTCGAGAACCGGGCGCCGCATGTAATCGACGCCGACTATACACCGCGTTCGACGATCAATATCTGGCCCAAGGATCTGGGGATCGTCACCGATATCGCGGCAGGCGCCAACCTGCCCCTGCCGCTGACAGAAACCGCATTGGCACAATACCGCGCGGCCGCCGAGGCTGGATTGGGCCAGGAAGATGATGCTGCCATCACCAAGCTGGTGGCGGCGCGCGCTGGACTCAAACTGCCAGGGAACAAGTGATGCTACTGGGCTGTATCGGGGATGATTTTACCGGCTCGTCCGATCTGGGAAACACGCTGACCAAGGCCGGGATGCGCGTTACGCAATATGTGGGCGTGCCTGATGCACCCGCGGCGGCCGAGGTCGAGGCAGGGATTGTCGCGCTCAAATCCCGCTCGATTGCCGTTGCTGACGCGGTCAGGCTTTCGCTGGAAGCCTTGGACTGGCTGCGCGCGCAGGGGTGTACGCAATTCCTGTTCAAATACTGCTCTACCTTCGATTCCACGCGCGAAGGCAATATCGGCCCTGTGGCCGAGGCTTTGGCCGATGCTCTGGATGCGCGTCAGGTCCTGGTCTGCCCGGCGTTTCCGGCAACAGGGCGCTCGATCTACCAGGGGCATCTTTTCGTCGCGGACCGGCTTCTGAATGAAAGCGGGATGCAGGATCATCCGCTGACCCCGATGACAGATCCGGACATCCGCCGCTGGCTTGGCTATCAGACCAAGGGTACTGTGGGCCTTGTGCCGGCACAGGCTGTCATGCAAGGCGTCACGCACACCCGCGCCCGGATGCTTGAAGAAGACAAGGCGGGGCACCGCCTGATGGTGGCCGACGCAATAACCGACGCTGACTTGATCACATTGGGCCAGGCGGCGGCCGATCTGCCGTTGATCACGGGCGGTTCGGGTATCGCGATGGGACTGCCAGGAAACTTTCGCGCGCGCGGACTTCTGTCCGCGACGCAGAACCAATGGATGGGGCAGGACGGAAAGGCCGCCATCCTTTCGGGGTCCTGCTCCAACGCGACACGTGGTCAGGTGGCAGAACACGCCAGGTCCAACCCAACCCGCGAAGTCACCGCAGATCAGGTCATGTCCGGCGCAATCACGGCGCAAGCCCTTGCAGATTGGGCTTTGGCGCAAGATGGGGTGCCCCTGATCTATACCTCTGCCGATCCAGCTGTTGTCATTGACGCTCAGGCGCGCTTTGGCAAGGCGGCGGTTGCCACCAGGATCGAGGGCTTGTTCGCGGATCTTGCCCGCGCCCTTGTGGCTGGCGGTGTCACACGGATGATCAGTGCCGGAGGCGAAACATCCGGAGCCATCGTCGAAGGGCTTGGCCTGGCCGCGTTTGAGATCGGACCGGAAATCGACCCTGGTGTTCCGATGATCCGTGCCTCGGACAAGCTGGTGCTCGCCCTCAAATCCGGCAATTTTGGTGGCCCTGATTTCTTCAGCCGCGCCGCAGCCATGATGGAAGGCACAGCCCGATGACAGACGCGAAGCTGCGCGAGGATATATGCTTCTGGGCGGCATCCATGTTCAATCGCGGTCTGACGGGTGGCGCGTCCGGCAATATCTCTGTTCGAACCGAGGATGGAGGGCTTCTGGTCACGCCAACCGGCGTCAGCCTGGGACGCCTTGATCCCGCGAACCTGTCGCGGTTTGACGCGGCGGGTAGACATATCGGCGGCGATGCACCGACCAAGGAAATGCCACTTCACGCCGCTTTTTACGAAACGCGCAAAAGTGCGGGCGCAGTGGTGCATCTGCATTCCACGCATTCCGTTGCCTTGTCGATGCTGCCGGACACAAATCCCGACAACGTCCTGCCGCCTTTGACACCCTATGCCGTGATGCGTGTGGGCAAGGTGGCGCTTTTGCCCTTCTTCCTTCCCGGTGACGCGGCGATGGGTGATGCCTTGCGCGGCCTGGGCGGAAAACGCGCGGCTGTGCTGCTGGCCAATCATGGGCCGGTGGTCGCCTCCAAGGATCTGGAAGCGGCCGTTTTCGCGATGGAAGAACTGGAAGAAACTGCCAGGCTTGCGCTGCTGCTGCGCGGACATTCGCCCCGCGCCCTGACACAGGATCAGATCGACGCGCTGGTCCGTAAATTCGATCTGGAGTGGGACTGATGCGCTATTCCGCAAATCTCGGCTTTCTTTTCACTGACCTGCCATTGCCGCAAGCGATCCATGCCGCAAAAGCAGCAGGGTTTGACGCGGTTGAGTGTCACTTTCCCTACGATGTGCCCGCAACCGAGGTGGTGCAGTCGCTGCGCGAGACCGGGCTGACCATGTTGGGGCTGAACACATGGCCGGGTGACAAGGCGGCTGGCGATTTTGGTCTGGCCGCCCTGGCCGGTCGCGAGCATGAAGCCCGGGCCGCCATATCGCAGGCAGTGGACTATGCCGTGGCAACGGGTACGAGGGCCGTGCATGTCATGGCAGGTCGCACAGATGGCGGCGACACCGCGGACGCGACCTTTCGCGCCAACCTGGCCCATGCCTGCGACCTGGCAGCCCCTCACGGGATCACCATCCTGATCGAGCCGATCAATACCCGCGATGTGCCGGGCTATCACCTGTCAGGCACCGATCACGCGGCGCGGATCATTGCTGCCCTGGACAAACCCAACCTCAAGCTGATGTTTGACTGTTATCACATGCAGATCATGCAGGGTGACCTGTTTACCCACCTGCGTGACCTGATGCCCATCATCGGCCATATCCAGATCGCCGCTGTCCCCGACCGCGGCGAACCCGATCAGGGCGAGATCGATTATCACTGGCTTATGCGCGAACTTGGCGGCTTGGGATATGACGCTTTCGTCGGCGCCGAGTACAAGCCCAGGTCGGGCACCGTGCAGGGTCTGACCTGGCTGGAACATTTCCGCATGTCGGCGCGGGGCTGACCTCAGGCGGCGTCGATCAGAACCGCGATCTCGGCCATGACTTTGTCTGCCGCCTTGTGACGAACGGGGCCGTAGCCACGAATTTCTTGCGGAGCTTTCAGAAGGTTCTTCGCGGCTTCGGGATTTGTTGCGTCAAAAGTCTTTTCGACATGGATCATGACCCTCTCGAACCATTCAAGCAACTGACGATCCAGCTTGCGATCCGCACTATGGGCAAAAGGATCCAGCCGTTTTCCCCGTAGCCCCTTCATCCGCGCCAGTATCTTGAACGCCGGCCGCATCCAGGGCCCGAAGGCGCGTTTGTTCGGTCGCCCGCGCGCATCGCGACCCAGAGGCAGCAGCGGCGGTGCAAGATGATAGCGGACCGTGTAATTCCCCTCGAAGGCGGAGGCGATCTCTGCCTCGAACGTGCCTTCGCTATGCAAACGGGCAACCTCGTATTCATCCTTGTACGCCATCAGCCGGAACAGGGATCTGGCGGCTTCCGTCATGACCGCCTCCGGGGCCTCTGGCAGCGCGGCACGAAAGCGCGCGATGCGATCGGTGAAACGTTTTGCATAGGCGGCATCCTGATAGGCTGTCAGGAAATCCGCCCGATGCGCTATCAACGCATCAAGCCCCTGGGACAGCTTGGGTGCGTCGCTCAACAGGTCCGTCAATGCTGCCGGGCGGGCCGCCATGATCCGCCCCAGGTCGAAGGCCGAACCATTCTTTTCAACTGCCACCCCGTTCAACAGAATCGCCTGTTTCAGCGCAACCTCACTGACCGGAACAAGACCCTGTTGATAGGCCGCACCCAGCATCATCATATTGGCAAAGACGGCGTCGCCCATCAGACGTTCCGCGGCGCGATTGGCATCAAAGGCGAATACCTGCCCGTCACTTACGGTTGCCCGGATCAGCGCCTCGCGCGTGTCGATCCGCAGATCGGCATCACGGTGCAGCACCAGATCGCCTGTCGGCATTTCGGCCCGGTTCAAAACGACACCCGTATCACGGCGATAATGCGCTGATGCCTTGGGCGACGAACAGACCACTGCATCACAGCCTATGACAGCATCGGCCGAACCCACCTCGATCCTGACCTGATGGATGTCCTGTGGCTTTGCGGCGATTCGCACATAACCCAGAACCGTTCCGAATTTCTGCGCGAAGCCGGTGAAATCCAGCACGCTGGCGCCTTTGCCCTCCAGATGGGCAGCCATGGCAATCAGAGCGCCGATCGTGACAACACCAGTACCCCCGACACCGGCAACAAGCAGGTTGAAGGGCGTCACAAGATCCCGCAGGGCAGGGGCAGGCAGCCCAGCCATCAACAGGGGAAGGTCCAGGCCGACAGGCTTGGGCTTGCGCCGCTGACCGCCTTCTATCGTCACGAAACTGGGACAGAACCCGTTCAGGCACGAGAAATCCTTGTTACAGCTGGACAGGTTGATCTTGCGCTTGCGGCCCAGTTCCGTCTCTCGCGGTTCGACACTCAGGCAGTTGGACTCAAGGGAACAATCGCCGCAACCCTCGCAGACAAGCGGGTTGATCATCACGTGACGGGCAGGGTCTTCCATCTTGCCGCGTTTGCGCCGGCGGCGTTTTTCGGTCGCGCAGATCTGCACGTAGATCAGAACAGACACGCCTTTCACCTCGCGCAATTCGCGCTGCACCGGATCAAGGTCGGCGCGATCATGGAAGGTGGTACCAACCGGAAAATCCCCATGCCGGAACGCCTCGGGATGATCCGAGACAAGCGCGATCCGCGCCACACCCTCGGCACGGCAGCTTTGTGCGATGGCCGCGGGGCTGACCGGACCATCCACTGGCTGCCCGCCGGTCATCGCAACTGCGTCATTGTAGAGGATCTTGTAGGTGATGTTCGCCTGCGCCGCGACAGCCTGCCGAATGGCAAGAGACCCCGAGTGATACCACGTCCCCTCGCCAAGGTTCTGAAAGATATGCCGACGCCCGGTAAAGCGAGATCCCGCGGCCCATGGCACGCCTTCGCCCCCCATCTGGGCATATCCTACGGTATTGCGATCCATCCAGCCCGCCATGACATGACAACCGATCCCGCTGGCCGCCATGCTGCCTTCGGGCAGTTTGGTCGATGTATTATGTGGGCAACCCGAACAAAAATAGGGTGTGCGCGTAGCCCCCGGCACCGACAGAACGGGCGCAGGGGCCGCCGTCAACGCACGGGCCTTTTCGGTCAGGCCCTCATCGGGGAAGAACCGCGCCAGGCGTTCAGCCACGATCGGCACAAGCATCAGCGGCGTCAATTCCCCGGTCCATGGGATCAGCGGGTCACCCGCCGCGCGATGCTTGCCCACCATCCTGCGCGGCTTGTCGCCGGGCCAATCGTAGAAATATTCCTTGAACTGGCTTTCGATGATGCCGCGCTTTTCCTCGACAACAAGCACCTCTTCCTTGCCTTTTACGAAGGCCAGCGCATCGCGACGTGCCAGTGGCCAGACCATTCCGACCTTGTAGATGTCGATACCAAGTCGGCGGCAGGCTGCTTCATCCAGCCCCAGCAGGCGAAGGGCCTCCATCAGGTCCAGATGCGCTTTGCCGGTGGTAACGATGCCAAAGCGCGCGCTGTCGATATCGTAAATACGTCGGTCGATCGGGTTTGCTTCGACAAAAGCCTCGACAGCATCAAGCTTTGCCCCGATCCGTGTCTCGATCTCGGGGCTTGGCATATCCGAGCGGCGCACATGCAAACCGCCAGGCGGTGCGGTAAATGCTGGCTGGACGAAAACGCGATCCTTGGGCAGGTCAATGGACTGGCCAGCCTCGACCGTTTCGGAAATCGCCTTGAAGCCGACCCAGGTCCCACTGAAACGCGACAGGGCAATGCCGTAGGCCCCGAACTCAAGATATTCCCCGATACTGGCCGGGTTCAGCGTCGGCATGAACCACGACATGAAGGCCACGTCAGACTGGTGCGGCATGGACGAGGACACGCAGCCATGATCATCCCCGGCCACGACCAGCACACCCCCCATCGCAGAGGATCCATATGCATTCCCATGCTTCAAGGCGTCGCCCGAACGATCCACACCCGGACCTTTGCCATACCACATGGAAAAGACGCCCTCGACCTCGCAGGCCGGATCAAGGACTGCCTGTTGCGCGCCCAGAACAGCCGTCGCACCCAGGTCTTCGTTTACAGCGGGCAGGAAATCGATCCGTGCCTTTTCAAGTCGTGCACGCTGGCGCCACATCTCCATATCCAGCGCGCCAAGCGGAGATCCACGATAGCCCGAGACGAAACCGGCGGTGTTGCGCCCGGCTTCCCGGTCGCGTCGCGCCTGATCAAGCATAATCCTGACCAATGCCTGGGTTCCGGTCAGATAGACACGCCCCTGTGGCCGATCATAACGATCTTCAAGCTGGTAAGTGGTAAAGCGGCTATCCCGAGCGGTCATGACGTCCTCCTGTTCGCGTGGACAGGATCGCATGGCACCGCTGAAATTACTGGTCAGAATAGTTGTCGCAAACCATGATTTGTGAAAGGATGATCTGGGTTTGACATCAAAAGTGAAAAATTATGGCAGAGATAGACGCGGTTGATCGGCGGATTCTTCAAGCCCTTGCAGGGGACAGCCGGATGTCGAACCTGGAACTGGCCGACAAGGTCGGCCTGTCGCCATCCTCATGCTGGCGCAGGGTCAAGGCGCTAGAGGAAAGCGGAGTCATCCGCCATTACACGGTTGCTCTGGATGATGCGAAACAGGGGCTTGGATTTGGCGCCATCGTGCATGTCCATCTGACACGCCACGATCCTGATCAGCTGGAGGCGTTCATCAAGGCAATTCAGAATCGCCCCGAGGTGCGTGCGTGCCATTCAACGACCGGACAGGCGGATTACCATCTGCATGTCGTTTGCGCCGATATCGAGGCCTACAACGGTTTCCTGGAACGGTTTCTGTTTCGCATCCCGGCCGTTGCCAGCGCGCAGACCAACGTGATCCTGCGAACGATCAAGCACTGATCACAGATCAAACATGACGCCGATAATGATGATTATGTTAAATCATGCGCGCCGGGGCGCGTTCTGAAACCCCAGCACCTTGCGTTCACGCCCCAACGCCTGCATCGCGCTTGTGGCGATATCGTGCCGGGTCAATCCTGCATCAAGATACATCTCATCTGGGCTGGCCTGGTCGATGAAACGATCCGGAAGCGTCAAGGTGCGTACTGCAAGACCCCTGTCAAAGACACCGGCTGCGGCAAGTTCATGCAGCACCATGGCACCAAAGCCGCCCCGCGAACCCTGTTCGACCGTGATCAGCGCGCCGTGATTGCGCGCCAGTTGCATCAGCAAGTCCAGATCCAGCGGTTTTGCAAAACGGGCATCCGCCAATGTGACTGATACGCCTTCCGCGGCCAGAAGATCGGCAGCGGCCTCGCATTCCGACAGATGTGCCCCAAGGCTGAGGATGGCTATATCGCTGCCCTCGCGGATCACGCGGCCTTTCCCGATTTCCAGCACCGTGCCAATTTCAGGCAGCACCACGCCGGTCCCCGACCCGCGCGGATAGCGGAAAGCGATCGGGCCTGTATCATGCGCGGCGGCGGTGGCAACCATATGGACAAGTTCCGCCTCATCCGCGGCGGCCATCACCGTAAAGCCGGGCAAATTGGAAAGGTATGCGATATCAAAGGCCCCCGCATGGGTCGCCCCATCCGCACCCACCAGCCCCGCCCTGTCTATGGCAAAGCGCACCGGCAGGCCTTGCAAGGCGACATCATGCACCACCTGATCGTAGCCGCGCTGCAGAAAGGTCGAATAGATCGCGCAGAACGGCTTCAGCCCGCTGGCCGCCATCCCGGCAGCAAAGGTCACGCCATGCTGTTCCGCGATCCCCACATCAAAGACCCGCGCGGGGAACCGCTTTGCCATGATGTCCAACCCTGTGCCGTCCGGCATTGCCGCCGTCACCGCCACAACCTTGGGATCGCGCGCGGCAATATCGCAGAGCGCCTGACCGAAAACTGCGGTATAACTGGGCGCGTTCGGCTTGGACTTGACCTGCGCCCCTGATGGCACATCGAACTTTGCCACACCATGATACTTGTCGCGTGACGACTCAGCCGGGGCGTAGCCCTTGCCTTTGACAGTGCAGCAATGGATCAGCACCGGCCCGGTGGCACGGGCGCGCGCCGCGCGCAGCACAGGCAGCAGTTGGCCCATGTCATGCCCGTTGATCGGCCCGATATAGGTGAATCCCAATTCCTCGAACAAGGTTCCGCTGGCAGGCTGGCCGGTCACCAGTTGTCGCGCGCGTTTAGCGCCTTCGCGCATCGGGGGGGGCAGCGCCGCCTCGAAACCTTCGGCCATCTGGCGCAGCGCGGCCAAAGGCTCGTTCGCGTAAAGCCGCGACAGATAGGACGACATGGCCCCAACCGGCGGTGCAATGCTCATTTCATTATCGTTCAGGATCACGAACAGCCGCCGCTTTTCATGGCCCGCGTTGTTCAGCGCCTCATAGGCCATGCCCGCACTGATCGAGCCATCACCGATCACGGCAATCGCGTCACCCGTCGGCTGGCCCATGTCTCGCCCCACGGCAAAACCAAGCGCCGCTGAAATCGAAGTGGAACTGTGCGCGGCACCGAAGGGATCGAACTCGGACTCGCTGCGTTTGGTGAAACCTGACAGCCCGTCCTTCTGGCGCAGGCTTGTCATGCGGTGCCGGCGTCCGGTCAGGATCTTGTGCGGATAACATTGATGGCCCACATCCCAGATCAGCTTGTCCATCGGGGTGTTGAATACGGCGTGGATCGCCACGGTCAGTTCGATCACGCCAAGGGATGATCCCAGATGCCCGCCCGTCTGCGCCACGGAGCGTATCACCTCGGATCGCAGCTCCTGCGAGAGGCGCGCCAATTCATCATCGGAAAAACGCTTCAGGTCGGACGGACCGGCCACGCTGTCCAGAAGGGGCGTTTCGGTAGGGATATGGGACTGGGTCATCAGAGCCTCCCGCTCTTGAAACAAAAGGCGCCACACCAGGTGTCCCCGGTGTGGCGCCCAGGTCCTGTAGCCAACAGGAAGGGAACCGGGGTGTTGAAGCCCCGTGTTCGGATGGCGTGGCGCGAACGACGCGATCCGAACATGGCTAAGGGTGGGCGGAGGGGAGTCCGCCCTACCCTTATTCGTAGACCGGCGTGCCCGATGTCGTGGCCAGTTCAGGCCAGTCACCGATCACATTGGTTCCTTGCAGCGGCTGCTGATAGCCTTGATGGCAGGTCTTGCAGGCCGCTTTGGGGGCGTCGCCATAGATCGGCCCCAGGCGGTGCTCGGGATACTGATCCTGAAGCGGAACCAGGTAGTCGTTGTTCAACTCCTGCACCATCGCGATACCAAGCGAGGCGGTGCCCCACTGCGGTGTCACCTGGCCGGGGTCATAGAAGGCGCGGCTGTTGTGACAGAGCACGCAATTCACACCCAGCGAGTTCGAGAAGTAGTTCATCAGCGAATAGGTCCGCTCGGTCTGCTGGATCAACGGATCGCCAGGCTGGTTCTTCACCCGGCTTTCCAGATCGTGAACCCCGATCCGCTCGTATTCCAGAAGGTACTTCTCCAGCGCGTCCGAAGGCAGCGATGTGGACTGGCTGATACTGGTGGCCCGGTTCTGGTTGGCAGACCAGCCAGCCACGGATTCGTTGACCGGGGTAATCTTGAACCAGATGTTGCTGGGCACGTTCTGACCACGATGGCAGGTCATGCAGGTCACACCGACCTGCTTGTTGGCATTCACGTGGCCGTCCCAGTTCTCGTTGATGTTCTGGGTCATCTGGATCATGCGGCGGGCGACGATCTTTGTGTAAAGGTTGTCCTCGCCATAGGTCTCCAGATCACCATCGCCGTGACAATAGGCACAGCCCTGATCTGGCGCGACCCATTCCGTCATCGCCGCCATCAGCCGGTTGAAGTTCGCATCCGTCAGACCGCCCAGAACCTGGACATTCTTGTAGATGTTTCCGGCCAGTTCCTCTCCCGCTTCCGGGATGATCGGATCATTGGCAAGGATGGCCTCGATGGATGGATCGGGCGTCGCCAGATCCGCCTTGAACTCGGGCACCGACATGCCGGTTCCCCTTGGGCCGGTCTGCATGCTCTCGGTGGCAAAGGGTTGTCCCCAGGACACCAGAAAGGCCGCGACGAAGATCGCCCCTCCTATCGCCCCGACAAGTATGCCGGGACCATAGATATCTTTCGGATTCTTGCGATTCCAGTCATCAAACCACTTGGGAAGCATCTCAATTCTCCTGTCCGATGAAGGCTTCGTAAGACCCGTAGTCGGCATACCCGTAAGAGCCGTCATACATGGGCGCGAAGTTGTGCTCCTGGGCCCAGATGAACCAGTTGTCCACAACAGTGCCGGTCAGCAGGATCCCGATGCCACCCGTGATCGGGGTCAGCACGGCGAACCACCAGGCCCAGCGGTGGATACCTTCCATCGTGGCGTTGAAACCCATGGTCCAGCGCCAGAACAGGGCTGCCCGCTCGGAAGCCGTGCCGCGGTCGTAGATTTGTTCCAGTTCGCGGTCACCGCCGAAACGGGTCACGGCCAGGATGGTTGCGCCATGCATCGCGAAGAGCAGAACAGAACCATAAAGGAACACGATCGAAAGACAGTGGAACGGGTTGTAATAAAGGTTCCCGTAGCGGATCGAAAACGCCGTGGTCCAGTCAAGGTGCGGGAAGATGCCATAAGGCACAGCTTCCGACCAGCTTCCCATCAGGACGGGACGGAACAGGCCAAGCACAAGGAACAGCCAGATCGCCGAGGCAAAGGCCCAGGCCACATGCTTGCCCATCTTGTGCTGCTGCGCCAGCAGGTAGGACCGCAGCCACCAGGTCATCACCGACACCAGCAGGAAGAACGAGCTGATGATGTACCAGCCTCCGTCATTCAGCGGCGGCATCGACAGACCATGCTCCGGCCCCGGCGGCTCCAGCGCCAGCCAGAACAGCTGCCGCAGAAATTCGGGGATCGACCAGCCGACTTGCGCCAGCATGTTCAGGCCCACGATGTTGAACCACAAAAGACCGGTGGCAAGGCTGATCATCCCTGTCCAGCCCAGAAAGACCGGACCGATCTGCGCATTCCCGATCCAGCCAACCAACTGGCTGAAAAAGGGCTTGCCGATCCGCTCTTCCTTCATGTTGTTTTCGTTGTCCATGCCCCATTCGATCGGACCCTGGACCTGCACTTGCGTGAATATGTTCTGATACTCAGCCATGATTACATTCCTACCTGAGAGGGCCAGATCGGCAGTTCAAGCCACCAGTTCCACCATTCGGGCCAGCCTTTGGTCCAGACGGGGCCAGAGATGATGATGCAGACCGCCGAGAAGAAGACCGCATTGATCGCCAACAGGAAGCCTACGCGGTGGATGCCAAGGGTGCCGATCGAATAGCCGATGAAGTCACGAAAGAACGTGTCTTCATTATCGGGGCCCTGTGCCTCTGTCCCTTTTTCGGGGTTCGCCGCACTCAACACCAGGGCGCCATGCAGGGCCAGCGCCAGTGTGGTGGTAAAGAACAGCGTCACGGCCAGCATATGCGCCGGGTTGTAATGGAAGTGCAGATAGGCATAGCCGGTGTTGCTGACCCAATCGAGATGGCTGAAGATCCCGTAGGGAAAACCATGTCCCCAGGCGCCCATCAGAAGCGGGCGGAAGATCACCAGTGTCACATAGGCCAGAATGGCAAAGCTGAAGGCGAAGGGCACATGATAGCCCATCCCCAGTTTTCGGCAGATTTCAACTTCGCGCAGGGCCCAGCTGATGAAGGCGCCGGTTGCACAGAATGTGATGATCTGCCAGAGCCCCCCCTCCATGAGGGGAGCCATGCCCAGACCATAGGAAAGGTCGGGCGGTGCGATATTGATAAGCCAGGGGTTGAAGGTGCCCTGTTGGGACGCCCCCCAGAAAATCAGAATGGTGCCTAACAGGGCGAAAAACGCTGTCGTCACTCCAAAGAAGCCCACGTAAAACGGGCCTACCCAGAAATCGAACAGATCGCCGCCGATCAGCGTCCCACCACGGACGCGATACTTTTTCTCGAAGCTGAGCAACGCCATCTTCTGTCTCCGCGTTTGGCGGCTCGTCTGTTCAGACCGCAAGCCGTCGATGGATTTTGGTTTGCCGCGGGCAGGCCACGCCTGACGTGCCCGCAGCTGTCTTGATGTCACTTGACTGGTTGTCACCCGTCCCCGTCATGGGGAAGCGGATCACATCGCTGCTTTTTGGGCTGCCAGCTCGAACCAGTTGAAGTGCTCCGTGCTCAGCAGGACGAGGTGAATCATCGCTGCAAGCAGGAAGAGGAAGACACCCTGTGCAACAAACACACGGCGCGGATCGAAGATGAGCCAGATCTTGTAGAATTTAGCCATTTTTCAATCCTTCCTCAGAACCAGGGGCGCCAAATGAACACGGCCAGGTGAGCAACCACGGCCACGGCTGAAAACAGCCAAAGCCCGCTCATGTAGACCGAGTGCAGTTCCTGCGCCTGCTCGTCCGTAAGACCTGTGAAAGACAGGTCAGATTTATCAGCCATTTACTTTCCTCCGGAATGTAAAGGTGACGCCGCGCACCCCGCGGCCGGGTCCTTTGGGGTGCAAGCGCCCCTCCGGCTCTGACCATCCTTCCGAATGGCCAGATCTCGTGTTCGGCTGTCTGCCGTGCCGCCCGAAGGCAGGATATGCAGACCGATCCTCATGGATCAGGCCGAGAAAATCATGGGCGTGATGATCCGCGCCTGGCTCCAGGCACGGGCTATGGGGCCCTTTTCCGGGATGCGCCCGCCCTTCAGCAACGCCAGCGCCCAGGTCAGGGTGGCCAGCGGAAGGGTCGCCACGAAGATCACGCCGAAATAGACCATGAACTCGGTCCGGGGCGGTTTGTGGCTGCGGGTCATCGGGGTATTGGATGTTGCATCTGTCATGACAGATCTCCTTTCGCCTCTGGACCCCGCGCAGGGCGCGCAAGGTCGGGGTTGAGTGCCTGGACGGTTTCCAGCACGACGCGTTCGGCGCCTTGCGCCAGCGCGGCGCGTTCTGCTTCGTCCCGCAGTGTCTTGGCCGCCGAGATCCGCGTCAGCACCGGATGGCGCGAAACGATACGGTCCAGAGCGGCTTGCGCATCGGCATCCCAGGGGAAGTCGCGGCGCAGGGTGGTGGGGGTCGCCTCGGCCGCGTCCATGACACTGGCCAGCGGCAGGATATGAAACAGCGCATCGAACAGCCCGTTGCACACTTCCTGCAAAAGATAGGTGGCTCCGGCATAGCCCATCATCGGCGTGCCGGTGTGACGCCGGATCGCGGCGCCGGGAAAGGAGGCGGGAATGAAGGCGGGGCTTGGTCCATGTCCGCCCTTCATCTCTGCCAGATACATCTTTTCGTTGATGCTGCCCAAGACGATCAGCGGGCGCTTCTGGTGCAGCATCGCCTTGACCTCGACATTGTTCGTCTTGGTTCCGGCCACGCGGGCCACGGCAAAGGCGCAGGGAAACCCAAGGTCGCCCTCAAGGAAATGGCGGATGCCGCGCGCATAGGTTTCATTCGCCACAACCGCGAAGCTGGCCGTGGCAAAGAAGTCCTGCGTCACGCTGCGCCACAGATCCCAGACCGGCTTGATCGTGGAATGCTTTTCTCGCGCGATGAACGGTTCGGGGTCCAGCCCCAGCATCTCGCCAAGTTTGCGCAGGAATTTCGTGGTGCTGTCCACGCCTATGGGCGCTTGCAGATAAGGCTTACCCAGGCATTCGCACAGGCCGCGACCGAATTCCCGATACATGCAGATGTTCACATCCGCATTCACCAGGTTGCGCATCTCGGCCACATGACTGCCAAGCGGCATGACCATGTTCACCTCGGCGCCGATCCCTTCGACCAGCCGCCGGATCTCTGCCAGGTCGGACGGCATGTTGAACACACCATACATCGGCCCAAGGATATTGACGCGGGGGGCGGCCCCATCTTCGCGCTTCTTCTCGGGCGGCATACGACCCTTTGTCATGCCGAACTCTGTGAAGATCCAGGTCATCGCGCGGTCCGCGCTCTGCCATTGATCCTCGTCGATTGTGCGCGGCAGGAACCGCTGGATATTCGTTCCCTGCGGCGTAACGCCCCCGCCGATCATCTCGGCGATCGAGCCCGTCACGACTACGGCCGGAAGTGCGGGATCAAGGGTCCCCCAGGCGCGTTTCATCGCATCCTCGGTGCCCGATCCCATCTCGGCCTCGCCAAGCCCGGTCACCACGATTGGCAACTCGTGCGGCGGCAATGCGTCGGTGTAATGCAGCACGGAAGTCACCGGCAGGTTCTCGCAGCCGACGGGGCCGTCGATCACCACCTGCAACCCCTTCGTGGCGCAGAAGGCATAGACCGCGCCCCAATATCCGCCCGCGCGGTCGTGGTCCTGGATCAGCATTTCCAGACCTCCCCACGCTGGGGGGCCGTCAGCCCGTGGATATTCAGGAAAATGGTCATCAGATCATCTCCTCGGCCTTGGCAGCCCGTGCCGCCTTGTCGAGTTTCTTCTGATGCAGGGCACGGAAATCGGGGCGCAGGTTGGGGCTGCCCTCCCAGATCCCGGCGGTATCGCCGGTGCCGACGCCCTCGAAGAATTCCTTCATATGCTCCATCCGGTCCTTGCCCGCGATGGCGGCATTCACCACCTCGGCCAAAGACCCTGCACCGGCAGGACCCATAAGGGGACGCGCGGAAATCAGGTTGGTGAAGTAAAGACCGGGGATTGCCAGCTCCTTGGCCTTCTGCACAACCGGAGTCGTTCCGATCGCCAGATCCGGGCGGATCGCCTCCATCGCGGCGCAATCGTCTTCCAGGGATGCACGGAATTTCACCGTCACGCCCTTGGCGCGCAGCCATTCCGCATCTTCGGAGGACCACGGCGTTTTGGGGCAGGCCGTGCCGACATAAGGCACATTCGCACCGCTTTCGATCAGCAGGCGGGCAACCAGCAATTCGCTGCCCTCATATCCGCTGAGGGTGATGGTGCCGTTGATCGGCGCCGCGGCCAGAGCTGCCTTGATCGCTGGCAAGAACATGTTCTGCGCTGCGGCCACCTTGTCGGCGGGCAGGTTGAACGCCTCGCCAATCGCGGCCAGCCAACGGGCGGTGCCGTCATGACCCACGGGGGCAGAGCCGACAACCGGACGACCCGCTGCCTGAAACTCGCGGATGGCGGCCGTGTAGAAGGGATGGATTGCCGCCACCGCACCGCAATCAAGCGCGGCATAAAGCTCGCGCCACTCGCGGCAGGGTACAACCGGACCGGTGGCCAGACCCATAGGGGCCAGCATCGCACCGATCATCATCGGATCGGCCGGGAACATCTCGCCCAGCAGGGTCACTGTGGGGCGATCCGACTTGCCACCCGCAGGGGCGGCGACAGGACCGGCCTTGATCTCCTTGCGCGCGTAATTCAGCATCGCGCCGGCAAGGACATCCTTGGCCTCGGCATGGGTGGGGATACCAAACCCCGGCACATCAATACCCACGATCCGCACACCGTTGATTTCCTCGGGCAGCAGACGCAGCGGCACGCCGCTGGCTGTGGGAACACAAAGATTGGTCACGACAACCGCATCGAACTGGTCCGGGTCGGCCAGTTCATGCACTGCGTCGCGGATATCCTCGAACAGTTTGCCGGTGACGAGGGATTCAGAATTGAAGGGCACATAGCCCACCGACCGACGCGCGCCGTAGAAATGCGACACGAAGGTCAGACCATAGACGCAGCAGGCCGAGCCCGACAGGATCGTGGCCACACGGCGCATCCGAAGACCCACACGCAAGGACCCGAAAGCGGGGCACATGCTTTGCGGCTGATCATGCGGACCTTTCGGATAATCGGCAGCATAACGATCCAGGATCTCGGACTGTCCGGCCTGACGTGCTGCTGCCTCCATCGTGGCCGCACCCGCATGGCACCCTGCCCCATCTTGCGGCGCAGCAGCCATCGTGCTGTCGGCAACCGGATCAGCCTTTCCGAGGATCACATCAGCCTGAGCGGCGGTGTCATATGTGACTTCATCGGTCATGCTGACTTCTGTTCGGATTGTTTCTTAGGTTGCGCGGGAACGGCCAGACGCTTGAGAAGCGCGTCCCAGGTCGAAAGCTGATCAAGGTCAAACATCGTCGTAAACCACTTCCAGAGAGGGTTTCGGCTGCGCGTTTGACCCGCGCATGTCCATGTCGGTGGCGGGCACCAGCTGGTAGTCGCCGCCCGTGTCCTTGGCATCGAACAGCCCCAGCAGACCATCCTGGTCCAGCGGCTTGGGTCGCACCGGCGGGGCTATGGCAACAGCTTCAGCCAATTGCGCGAAAAGCGGGCCCCACTGCGATTCCATTGTGCCCACAATCTGATAGTTGGCAGATTTCTTGCGAAGATCGTCATCCTGCGGGATCGCGGCCAGAACCGGGATATTCACCGCCTTGGCAAAGGCCTGTGCCTCACCCGAGTGGTCGTCCTTGTTGATGACCAGGCCCGCGACGCCGACATTGCCACCCAGCTTGCGGAAGTATTCCACGGCCGAGCAGACGTTGTTGGCGACATAAAGCGATTGCAGATCGTTTGAAGCAACAAGGATCACCTTCTGTGCCATGTCGCGGGCAATCGGCAGGCCGAAGCCACCGCAGACCACATCACCCAGGAAATCCAGCAGGACATAGTCGAAGTCCCAGTCATGAAAGCCCAGCTTCTCCAGCAGTTCGAAACCGTGGATGATCCCCCTGCCCCCGCAGCCGCGTCCCACTTCGGGGCCGCCCAGTTCCATGGCGAAGACACCGTTCCGTTTGAAGCAGACATCGCCGATGGCGACTTCCTCACCGGCCAGTTTCTTGCGGGTCGATGTCTCGATGATCGTCGGGCAGGCCTTGCCACCGAACAGCAGGCTGGTCGTGTCGGATTTCGGATCGCAGCCGATCAGCAGCACGCGCTTTCCCTGTTCGGCCATCATGCAGGACAGGTTGGCCAGGGTGAAGCTTTTGCCGATCCCGCCCTTTCCATAGATCGCGATGATCTGCGTCTTGCTGGTGGGTTCACCCTGCGGCACCTCCAGCGTCGGCTCCTGCTGCGCTTCATCACGCAGGCGGCGGTCGAAGTCCTTCAGATTCGGTACATCGTCTTTCACGCTGCGTCCTTCCAGTTCAAAATCATTTTCAGGCAGGCTGGATCGTCAAACGCGGTCCGATAGGCAGAGGGCGCATCCTGCGCGGCGGCCTGATGCGTGATCAGCCCCGCCAGCGACAGCGCACCGTTCTCGACAAGCGCGCGGGTGGCGATCAGATCATCGCGCGTCCATTCGGCCGCGATACGAAACCGCGCCTCTTTCATGAAAGCCGGTGGAAACGCGAAGCTGAGCGGCTCTGTATAAAAGCCCGCCAGAACGATCTCGCCGCCTTTGCAGATACGGGTGACCAGTTCATTCAACAGCGCACCATTGCCCGACGCATCGTAGATCGTGCGATAATCACGGCGCGGATCATCCTGCGGCGCAATCACCTGATAATCATCGGCACCCGTGCGGCGGCCTGCATTGACCTCCCACACTGTTGGTGCAGGCGCGCCGGCAGCAATCGTAAGCCGCGCCAGCAAGCGGCCCAGAACACCATGGCCAACGATCAGGTCAGGCACAGCCTTGTCCAGGCCCGCCATCGCATGGCGCGCGGTTGCGGCAAGTGCCAGCAAAGCGCCTTCAGCCCCAAGACCGGCATCAATACGTGTAACCCTGTCCGCCGATGTCACCACACGGCGCGCCGCGCCACCGAACAGGCCAAAGGCATCGCGGTAGCAGCTGGCACCGGGCACGAACACATGATCGCCAACGCGGTAACCTGTATCGGCCCCGGCCTCTACCACTTCGCCCGCGGCTTCATAGCCTGGCACCAGCGGGTAACCCATGCCGGGAAACGGCGGCATCTGGCCGGACCAGAACAGCTTTTCCGTTCCTGTGGAAATCCCGGAATGCGCCACCTCGATCACCAGATCGGATGATGTGGGATCAGTCAGGTGAAGGCTTTCCACCGACAGGTCACGGGGACCGTTCAGAAGGACTGCGAGTGTCTGCATCATCCCCTCCTGTCGTTGCGGGATCCGGGCGGGAAAGACTCGGATCGCATCATGCCTATACCTGTCAGTTTAATGTTACAGAATAAACTGTCAACATAAATGGACAGTTTCAGCGCAAACCAATCATCGCGGCTTCACGCAGCTGACAACAGAGGTGACAAAGGGGCGAAGCGGTGGTGGCGTCTTGCAGTCAACAAAGCCAGCATGCGTGCAAAGCCGCGCTATTTCCGCAGAAGATCGCGTTTTTCCGGTTCGCATCGCCATCGTGTAGAATGCGAAATAGACATCGCCCGCCCGCTCAGGCGCGGCTCCTCCGGACATCGGTTCTGAGACAATCAGCCTTCCACCGGGCGGTAAACTGTCAAATATTTTGGACAGAAGGCCGCGAACAGTGTCATCGGAGTGGTCGTAAAGCACACGGATCAACGAAATCGCATCCGCGCCCTGGGGCAGCGAATCGCTGCGGAACGATCCGCCATGCACCGCAAGACGCCCGCCCTGCCCCGCCGCTTCAAACCTGGCCAAGGCGCCGGGCACGACATCAGGCAGATCGAAGACCCGCAAGTCAGGCTTGGGATAGGCCTGCGCTACTGCAAGGGCAAAGGTGCCCGAGCCGCCGCCCACATCCATCAGGCAATTCACATCCGAGAAATCGACCATGCGCAATGTATCCTGCGCCACAAGCGCCTGGCTGTCGGCCATCAGATCGGAATAGGTCTGCGTGATCTTGGGATCGACGAGGCCGCGCGCGCCAAAGACATAGGGCCAGAAATTCGCAAGCTCTGTATCCACCTCTCCGCGCAGAAGCGCGACCGGATCTTCCAGGTCACGATAAAAGGCGCGGTGATGCAGAATCATCGCCTCCAGCCCAGGCACACCCAGCAGGGCGGCGCCCTTGCGGGCCAGCACGAACCGCCCATCCTTGCGACGACGGATCAACGAAAGTGCTGCGGCAGCCTGCAACAGGATCTCCATGCGATCAGGCATCATGCCGGCGTCACGCGCCAGCCCGGCCGCGCTGCGGGATCCGCCCATCAGGTCATGCAGGATTCGCAATTCGACAATCGCCATCAGCACCTGGGACTGCACGAACCCCGACACCAGATCGAACATCTCGGCGCCTTCGCGGCGCGCAATGCCGCGTGTCAGGGGAAAATGGCTGGCCCATGTCTGAAACGACGGGCGGGCAATCAGTCTGTGAAACCAACCCGTGATGCGCGGCCTCGCGGGTTGCGAGCCGTTCTGGCCTGTCGCCGCATCGCTCATGGGATCACCGCGCGCTGCGCGCCGGGGCAACGGGGGTCAGACGCTCTGCCTGTTTTCGCACCATCTCGGCCAGTTGCGCCTCACCAGGACAGGACGGAATCGACGCGATCGCACCACCCAGAATATCCTTGAGCCGCCGGATTGCTCCGTCCACACCAAGTGCGGCAACCGCATTGGGCCGCCCATGCAGGTCATCCTGACCGACGGGCTTGCCCAGCGTTTCGGCGTCATAAAGCGTATCGCGCAAATCATCAGCGACCTGGAACGCCTCTCCGATCCGGGCACCCAGCTCGAACCATGGCTCAGCCTCCTGCCCCGCAGCAACGGCGCCCATCTGGGTTGCCGCGATGAACAGCGCGCCCGTCTTGGACTGGTGATAGGCTGACAGATCGATCTGCGCCTCGCTTTCCCACCCCTGCCCCGCACAGATACCATTGGGCATCCCGGTCTGGCGCGCCAGCGTCAGCACCAGCTCGGCGCAGCGCATGGGATCATGCCGGGCCTCGCGCGCCAGAACCTCGAAAGCCAGAACAATCAGGCTGTCACCGGTAAGCACGGCAAGCGGTTGCGAAAAGGCGCGGTGCACCGATGGTTTTCCCCGACGCATGTCGGCATCGTCGAAACAGGGCAGGTCGTCGTGGACAAGACTGGCGCAGTGAATCAGCTCAAGCGCCGCGGCCGCCGCATCCGACAAGGCGGGCTTGTCATCGCCACAGGCCATCGCAACGGACATCAGGATCGTGGGCCGGATCCGCGCCCCGCCTGGCGTGGTAGCATAGTCCAGAGCTGCGGAAAGTTGTGCGGGGGCGATCCCGCCCCTGCCGATCGAAATGGCCCGGCAAACGGCGGCGTCTATTCGTGAATACAAGCTCATCACACCGGCCCTTTCGCCTATATGTCAGTTTAATCCGACATCAATGTGTAAATCATACTGGACAGTTTGCGCGCACGAGTCAACAATCCTGCGAGAGGTTTCAAATATGCCAAAAGACTCGCACGGCCCCGCCAACAGGATCATCGTCATCGGCGCGGGCATCGCCGGCATTGCCACCGCATTGCGGTTGTCGGGTTTCGCGCGCGAAACCTCGCAGGAAATCCTTGTGCTGGAGCGTCACGACGCGCCAGGCGGCAAGATGCGCACCCTGCCATCCAAGGCCGGTCCGGTCGATGCCGGACCGACCGTTCTGACAATGCGGCATGTGTTCGATGATTTGCTGGCGGCTGTCGGCGAACGGCTTGAGGACCACGTGACCTTGATTCCACAAGATATTCTGGCACGGCATTGGTGGCCTGACGGCAGCAGCCTGGATCTGCATGCCAACCCCGAGGCCAGCGCCGCCGCGATACGCGCGTTTTCCGGTCCTAAATCCGAGCGGGAATTCCATGCCTTCAACCGCCGCGCGGCGCAGCTGTTCAAGGCATTCGACGCCCCGATGATGCAGGCGGCCGAACCAAGCCTGTCTTCCCTGACATCCCATGTCATGCGCAATCCCGCCCTGATCCCGGCCATGGCGCCGCAATCGAGCCTGGCCGAGATGCTGTCCCGACAGTTCAGCGATCCGCGTCTGGCGCAGCTTTTCGGGCGCTATGCCACCTATGTCGGCGGCTCACCCTATCGTTCACCCGCGATCCTTGCGCTGATCTGGCAAGCCGAGGCTGGCGGTGTCTGGTGCGTCAAGGGCGGCATGCATCAACTGGCAAGGTCGCTGGCCGCGCTGGCCCAAGCCAGGGGTGTCGTGTTTTCCCATGGCGCCCATGTAACGCGCATCGACGCCGCCGGCGGCCAGGTGCAGGCCGTACATCTGGCGAACGGTCAGCGGATCGCGGCAAATACCGTGGTATTCAATGGCGATCCGCGCGCATTGGCAACCGGGGCGCTTGGCCCGGATGCGGGTGATGTGGCTGCCGTGACGCGCAACAGCGCACGCAGTCTGTCGGCAAGGGTGTGGTCATTCGCGGCCAGGCCGTCCGGACCCGATCTTGTCCATCACAATGTCTTCTTCAGCGCCAGCTCACGCGCGGAATTTGCAGCACTGGAACAGGGCCGGCACCCCGCCGACCCTACGCTATACATCTGCGCCGAAGATCGCGGACAAGGCGCCCCCCTGCCCGACCTTGAACGGTTCGAGATCATCGCGAACGCCCCCCCCGTCAACGGCCCTACATCGACCCTCGAGGATTTTCCCGCATGTCAGACGCAGACTTTCCAGACTCTCGCCCGTTTCGGTCTTACCTTCGATACCCAACCGGGTCCCGAGACACTGACGACACCGCAGGGCTTCGACCGTCTTTTTCCCGCGTCGACCGGATCCCTCTACGGGCAGAGCCCGCACGGCATGATGGCGGCCTTCCAGCGCCCGACGGCGCGGACGCAGATCCGCGGGCTTTATCTGGCGGGGGGCGGGACCCATCCGGGGGCGGGGGTGCCGATGGCAACCCTCTCCGCACGGCACGCAGCCGAGGCGATCTTGAAAGACCTTTCTTCAACATCGAGGTCCCGCCCAATGGCTATGCCTGGTGGTATGTCGACGGCATAAGCGAGGATGGCCAGCGCGCCGTTTCGGTGATCGGCTTTATCGGATCGGTGTTTTCGCCTTGGTATCGCTGGTCCGGACGGCGGGATCCTGCAAATCACTGCTGCATCAACGTCGCGACCTATGGCCCGGGCGGACGCTTTACCATGACCGACAGGGGGCGATCCGCCCTGCGCCAGACCGCGTCGCGGCTCGAGGTCGGGCCTTCCATGATGCGCTGGGATGGCAAGGCGCTGGTCATCGACATTGATGAAGTCTCGGGCCCGCCCATCATCAGCCGGGTACGCGGGCAGATCCGGGTAACGCCATCGGCCATCACCGGGGTCGAATTGCCGTTGACCCCGGATGGCGCGCATGTGTGGCGACCCTTTGCACCCACCTCGACCATCGAGGTCGAACTGAACAGCCCAGGCTGGCAATGGCAGGGCCATGGCTATTTCGATGCGAATTTCGGCACCCGGGCGTTGGAGGATGATTTTACCTATTGGACCTGGGGACGCTACCCGACAGGATCCGGAAGCACGTGTTTCTACGACGCGACGCGCCTTGATGGCAGCGAGCTTGCGGCCGGAATACAGTTTGACGCGGACGGATCGGCAAGAACGATCCCCCTGCCCCCCAAGACAAAAATGCGGCGCAGCCTCTGGGCCGTGGCGCGGGAAACACGCGCCGATCCCGGCTACCAGCCACGTCAGGTCAAGAACATGCTGGATGCGCCTTTTTACAGCCGATCAGCCGTGATGACGCAACTGGATGGTGCGGAAACCGTGGGCGTGCACGAGGCGCTTGATCTCAGGCGGTTCCGCAGTCCGCTGCTCAAGCCGATGCTTGCCGTACGTGTGCCCCGACGACCGAACTGGGCCTTCCCGGATTGATCAGGCGCTGCGCGCGACCTGCGGGTTCAGACGCCAGACTGCGGCGTTCAGACAGGCGGCGATCGTGACCCAAAGCAGGTAGGGCGCGAACAGAAGCCCCGCGATCCAGTCTACTTGCCACAGCGCGATCATCGCCCCGAAGACCGCAAGGCAGAGGGCCATGATCACGGCAAACCCCAGGCGGATTTTCTTGAGGCCGAAGAACACAGGCGTCCAGAGCCCATTCAGCGCGATCTGCAAAGCCCAGAAAGCCATCGCGTATTGGCTGTCGGGCATGACAGCCGCGCGCGCCCCTGCCGCCGCCATGCACCCGTAAAGCACGAACCACGTGACAGGAAAAACCCAATCGGGCGGTGTCCAGCTGGGTTTATTGAGGGCACGATACCAATCACCGGGCTGAAACAGCGCGCCGGTCATACCTGCACCAAGGCAGGCACCCAGAAAAACAAGGAACAAAAGCCAATCCATTCCGATCAGCTAGCCCCTTCCGTTCCGGTTATCAAGGCCAGCCTTTGCGAGCGGCTATGCTGTTCAAGCTGTGCCAATGCGCCGATAAACGCATCCGAACGGCTTGTCGCCACGGCCGGCCGACGGGCGGCGGCATCGACAAGAAAGCGTACCTCGTCAAGGGGCTGGGCATAGAGAAGGGCCGATTTCGGCATGGCCATGGTTGCCCCGGCGCGCAGCATCGAAAGCCCCAGCCAAGCAAGTTTTTGCGGTTTGGATGTATGTGCCCGGGTAGTCAGGGAATCATATCCGGCCTTTTGGACTTGTGCGCCGATCCCAGCGTAGATGAAGCGCGCGGCAAAGATCCCCGGCCTTGCGGCACGCGGCAGACCGGCCACTCCGGCCTCGGACCGGGCATAAAGCCGGTCGGCCTGAACCAGCAGACGGCGCACCATCTGGCGGATTGCCTTGGTCGGGCGCGGGTTGTCCAGAAATGCCGCGGGTGTCAGAGCGGCTTCGGCCAGCCAGTCGGTCGGCAGGTAGAGCCGCCCCTCCATTGCATCCTCGCCCACGTCACGGGCGATGTTGGTCAACTGCATCGCGACACCCAGATCACAGGCCCGCGCCAGCGCATCCGGGCAGCGGACGCGCATCAATACGCACATCATCGCACCGACTGCCGCCGCAACACGGGCGCAATAATCATAGAGCTCGGATTGGGTCGCATAGCGGCGACCCATCGCGTCCCAGGCCAGACCTTCCAGCAAGGCTTCCGGCAGCGCGCGCGGCATCTCGAAATCCTCGACCATCGCGGCAAAGGCCCGGTCCGCGGGCGCATCCAGCGGGCGGCCCTGATAGGCCAGATCCAGGCGGTCGCGCAGCGACAAAACCGCCCGCGCCTTTTCGGGTTGAAGATCAACCGCGTCATCCGCCAGCCGGCAGAACGCATAAAGCGCGAGGGCCGGATCGCGCACCTTCGCGGGCAAGAGGCGGGACGCCGCGTGAAAGGACAATGACCCGTGACGGATCGCTTCCTCGCAATGGGCCATATCGCGGGGATCTATCATCGCCGTGCCGCCTGTATGGTTTCAGGATCGGGAACCAGTTGATCCAGCACTTCGGCGCTGGACACGACACCGGGGAGACCCGCGCCAGGGTGTGTGCCCGCCCCGACCAGAAACAATCCGGGGACCGTTTCACTGACATTATGTGGACGGAACCAGGCGCTTTGCAGGATTCGCGGCTCGATCGAGAAGCCCGACCCATAGGGGCTGAGGTAACGATCGCGGAAGTCCTCGGGCGTAAAGATCAACTCTTCGGTCAGATGATCGGAAAGGCCTGGCAGCAACTGATCTTCTAGCACCTTGATCATCTTGGTGCGGTAGGTTGCGGACTCGGTCTTCCAATCCACGGGATTGTCATGCCCGAGATGCGGCACCGGGCTGAGGACATAGAACGTGTCATCCCCTTCCGGAGCGACAGAGGGATCTGTCACGCTGGGGCGATGGACATAAAGGCTCATGTCATCTGCCAGCTTGCCCTTGATGAAGATATCATGAACCAGCCCCTTGTAACGCGGCGCGTTCAGGATGGTGTGATGACCGACATCTTTCCACTTGGCAGCGGTGCCTTTTGTGCCGAAATACCAGACATAAAGCCCCATCGACCAACGCGATTTCGCAAGCTTCCTGTCGGTCCAGCGCTTTGCCGCATGATGGCGTAAAAGCCGGGTATGGGTATGCCCCGCATCGGCATTCGAGATGACGATATCCGCATCGATCCGCTCGCCGCCGGTCAGCCTGACACCCGTGGCGCGACCATCTTCGATGACGATCTCGTCCACCTCGGATCTGTAACGCAGCAACCCGTGCTGTTCCTCGATCACGTGGGCCATGGCTTGGGCAATCGCCGCTACGCCACCCATCGCGTAATGCACCCCGAATTCCTTTTCCAGGTGGCTGACCAGGATATACATCGAAGTCACGTTGAACGGATCACCCCCGATGAAAAGCGGATGGAACGAGAAGGCCATCCGCAACCGCTCGTCCTTGAACCGCTTGGCGGCATGGGCATAAACTGATCGATCGGCGCGCATCCGGACAAATGTGGGCAGCACTTTCAGCAGATCAATCAGCTTGTGCATGGACCGCCGCCCCAGGTCCTCGAACCCGAACCAGTAGCGGCTTTCACTATCCTTCAGGAAACGCTCGTAACCAGCCACGTCTGCGGGCGAGAGGCGCGCGACCTCGGCGCGCATCGCGTTGGTATCCTGGCAGGCCGTGAAGGTGGATCCGTCCGGCCAACGGATCTCGTAGAATGGATCCATCGGGCGCAGGTCCACTTCGTCGTGGAAGTTGCGACCGCAAGCCGCCCAGAGTTCCTTGAATATTTGTGGCACCGTGACGATAGTAGGCCCCAGATCGAAGCGGTGCCCGTTCTTCGTGATCGCAGAACCACGCCCGCCCGGCATGTCCAGCTTGTCGATCACCGTGACTCGATAACCGCGCGCACCCAACCGCATGGCCGAGGCCAGACCCCCCAGTCCGGCACCGATCACAACGGCATGGGGCGCAAGGGCGCGGGCGGCTTCGTCTGCAAGACGGGGATCGACTCGTGTCATCATCTGTCAACAGTAACATGTCTAGTTTAGTTTACAATCTACTGCGTTGTATCTTTTCAATTCTCATGGGCCATGTCAGACTAACTTGACACCCGCCACGAAAGAGGGGCCATGCAGACCGTAAGTCTCAGCTTTTTCCGCTATGCCAGCGTGACAGACCGCCTTTGGGCGCTGGCAATGATGGGTGCTGCGCGTCTGTGGATGCCCCGTGTGCCGGGCATCGGGTTCTGGAAACTGTGCGGCTCTGGCACGGGCGAGGGGTTCACCCCGGTCCCTAACACAGCAGTCTATGCAATTCTGGCGACATGGCCTGACGAAGACACGGCCCGCCGCCAGACAGCTGAGGCATCGATCTTCCAACGCTACCGCCGCCGGTCAGTCGAAGACTGGACCGTGTTCCTGGCCCCCACATCCGCGCGCGGCGTCTGGTCTGGCATCGCACCGTTCACGGTCACGGAGGCCCCCTGCCCCGGCCCGCTGGCGGCCCTGACCCGCGCAACCGTCAAGCCTTGGGTCGCGCTGAAATTCTGGCGCCAGGTCCCGGATATCAGCCAGGTCATCGGCGCCGACCGGAACGTGGCCTTCAAGATCGGCATCGGTGAGGTGCCCCTGCTGCACCAGATCACATTCTCGATATGGCCGGACGATACAAGCATGGCCGATTTCGCCCGCAAGGATGGCCCGCACGCACAGGCGATCCGCGCCGTTCGCGAGGGCAAATGGTTCCGCGAAGAACTTTACGCCCGCTTTCGTGTCCTGGGTGACACGGGCAGCTGGCAGGGCACAAGCCCACTCAACAGACTGGACAGACCTGCATGACAGCACCCTTTCCCTTTTCGGCCATCGTGGGACAAGCCGCGATGAAACAGGCGATGATCCTCACGGCAATCGACCCGGGGATTGGCGGCGTTCTTGTCTTTGGCGACAGGGGCACCGGCAAGTCCACCGCCGTGCGTGCCCTTGCGGCGCTTTTGCCCCCGATCACGGCTGTTGAAGGGTGTCCCGTCAACTCGGCCAGGATCGAGGATTGCCCGGAATGGGCTGAAATAGGGTCGAAAAAGGTTACATCGCGACCGACGCCAGTCATCGACTTGCCGCTTGGCGCCACCGAAGATCGGGTGGTGGGCGCACTGGATATCGAACGCGCCCTGACACGCGGCGAGAAGGCGTTCGAACCGGGTCTGCTGGCGCGGGCCAACCGGGGATATCTCTACATAGACGAGGTCAACCTGCTGGAGGATCACATCGTCGATCTGCTTCTGGATGTGGCCCAGTCCGGCGAGAACGTGGTCGAGCGCGAGGGTCTGTCGATCCGTCATCCCGCCCGGTTCGTTCTGGTCGGGTCAGGAAACCCGGAAGAAGGAGAGTTGCGACCCCAGCTGCTGGATCGTTTCGGCCTGTCGGTCGAGGTGCGATCCCCCACCGATATCGAGGAGCGGATCGAGGTCATTCGCCGTCGCGATGCCTTCGAGACAGACAATGCCGCCTTCATGAAACGCTGGCGTAGTGCCGATACCAAGATCCGCAACCGCATTCTGGCAGCCCGGGAAGCCTTGCCCAGGATCACCACACCAGAGTCTATCCTGCGTGATTGTGCCGAATTATGCGTGGCCCTTGGGTCTGACGGATTGCGTGGCGAGTTGACGCTGCTCCGTACCGCAAGGGCACTGGCGGCTTTCGAGGATGACGCGACCCTGCGCCGCGATCATCTGCGCGCCATTGCCCCTTCGGCACTGAGCCACCGCCTGCGGCGCGATCCGCTGGATGAGGCTGGATCGGCCACACGGGTTGCCCGGACTGTCGCGGACGTACTGGGGTGAGCGAGGCGGGCGACAGATGGGAGGCCGCTTGCCTGGCCCTGCGCCTGCTGGCAATTGATCCCACCGGGTTGAAGGGGCTGTGCCTGCGCGCACGGTCCGGGCCAGCACGACAGGCGTTCCTGACCATGCTTGACGGCATGTCCTTGCCCCGTTCCAGACTGCACCCGACGATCACGGACGAACAGCTTTTTGGCGGCATTGATCTTGCCGCTACGCTTGCTGGTGAAAAAATGGTTTTTAATCAAGGGCTTACTTCATCGCCAAGCATGCTTGTTCTGACCATGGCAGAACGCGCAGGGTCGGACCTGGCGGCAAAGCTGGCACAGGTTCTGGATAGCGACAAGGGTCATTGCCTGATCATGCTGGACGAAGGTGCCGAAGCCAGTGAGCACGCCCCCCCTGCCCTTACCGAACGTCTGGCCTTTCATATAGACCTGGACAGTCTTGGCCTGGCTGATGTGACAGCCGCAGCGATGGACCCCAACGCGCTGATACGGGCGCGGGCGCGTCTTGCATCTGTCCCTGCGGGGACAGAGGACATCAGCGCGCTTGTCATGCTTGCGGCGCGGTTTGGCATAGACAGCCTGCGCGCGCCCCTCCTGGCCTTGCGGGCAGCGCGGGCACTTGTGGCCTTGAACGGACGTGATCGGATCACTTTCGATGACCTGGCGCAGGCCGCGCGCCTTATCTACCCGTCACGCGCAACGATGCTGCCCGAAGACGAAGACCAGCCCCCACCCGATACCGAACCGCCTGCCCCGCAGGACCAATCGCAGGATGGTGACAACAACGAACCCTCTGACGGCATTCCTGACGAAATGCTTATTGATGCCGTCCGCGCGGTCCTGCCGGCCCACCTGCTGGATCAGCTTGTCCCCGCGGGGACAACGCGCGGCGCCAGTGGATCAGGCGGGGCTGGCGCACGGCACAAGGGCAACCGACGCGGTCGCCCCCTGCCCTCGCGCGCCGGGCGACTTGATGGCACATCACGGATTGATCTGGTCGCCACGCTGCGGGCCGCAGCACCCTGGCAACCGCTGCGACGCAAGGCGACCCCCTGGGCGAAAGGGTTGCTGATCCGCCCCTCGGATATAAGGCTGAAACGGTATGAGGAAAAATCGGACCGATTGCTGATATTCGTGGTCGACGCATCCGGATCAGCGGCCATGTCGCGACTGGGCGAAGCCAAGGGCGCGGTCGAGCTTTTGTTGGCCGAAGCCTATGCCCGCCGTGACCATGTGGCCTTGATCACCTTTCGCGGTATCGCGGCGGATGTACTTTTGCCGCCGACCCGTTCGCTGGTACAGACGAAACGGCGCCTTGCCAGCCTTCCGGGCGGCGGCGGTACGCCTTTGGCAGCAGGGCTCAAGGCTGCCGGCGAACTGGCCATGCAAGCCCGCAGCCGCGGCCTTAGCCCAACGCTGGCAATGCTGACGGATGGGCGGGCCAATATCGCGCTTGACGGCACGGCGGACCGCCTGCGGGCCGCGACCGATGCCGAAACGCTGGCAAGACTTATCCGGGCACAGGGCATCCCCGGTCTTGTGCTGGACATGTCGGCCCGCCCTCAAGACACGCTGCGCGCGCTTGCGGCCCAAATGGGCGCGCCCTACCTGCCCTTGCCCCGAGCTGACGCAAAACGGCTGAGCGGCGCGATTTCTTCCGCGCTGGAAGGCTAGGCCCATGGACTGGGACCGGGATCTGCAGACATGGCCCAACGCGGCCCTATCGCGCCGCGTGGCGCATCGCCCGCATCGCTGGCATATCCAGGAGACTGGCGCGGGGCCGACCGTTCTGCTGATCCACGGGGCCGGTGGGGCGACCCATAGTTGGCGGGACGTTCTTCCGGAACTTGCAACCGATATGCATGTGATTGCGCTGGATCTTCCGGGTCAGGGTTTCACACAGCTGGGCGCGCGCCAGCGTTGCGGCCTTGATCATATGAGCAGCGATATCGCCAGCCTGTGCACATCGCAAAGCTGGCACCCCGATGCCATTATCGGCCATTCAGCGGGGGCCGCCATAGCTCTGCGGCTGTCAGAAACCCTTTTGTCCCCACGGGGACAACGCCCGATCGTCATCGGCCTGAACGCAGCACTTGGGCATTTCAAAGGTGTGGCGGGATGGTTGTTTCCCGCGCTCGCAAAAGTCCTGGCCCTGAACCCGCTGACAGCCAGCCTGTTCGTCAGAAGCGTTGCGGCACCCGGACGGATTCAGGCTCTGATACGTTCGACAGGCTCTGATCTGGACGAAAAAGGTATGGCCCTTTACGAGCGCCTGATCCGCGACCGTGGACATGTGGAAGCAACGCTTCTGATGATGTCACAATGGAAGCTGGACCGCCTTCTGGAAGACCTTCCCAAAATCGCCGCAAGGACGATCCTGATCGCGGGAACCGGCGACAAGGCCGTTCCGGTCGAAACATCAGAACAGGCCGCCCGACGCTTGCCCAATGCGCAGCATATCGCGCTGCCGGGACTGGGACACCTGGCCCATGAGGAAAGCCCTGGCATGATCTGCGACCTGATCAAGGACCTTCTCCAAAAAGAGGGTGTTCTGAGGCGGAACAGAGACTGATCACACCTCGAGACTATCGAGGAAAGCCCGCAGCGCCTGTTCAAGCTTGCGCCGGTCAAGCGCCGAGAAATCGCGCGCGAACTGCACCTCAACCCGGCCATCAGACGCCACGCATTTCGCCAGCCCGTCAGGCCGGGCCAATCTGATCGTGGTCTTTGCCGTTGTGGCAGCGGGTGGCTTTGTCGCGGGCTTGCCAGTTTCGTGAACCGCACCGGGCTTGGCCGGTTTCGTCACGTCCCGCAACAGGGCCAATTCTGCATCTGCATCGCGGTCCGGCATATTCGCCAGAACCGCACGGATACGGCCGGCAAGGCCCGCATCCTCCTCCATCATTTTTACCAGTTGCAACCCCAATGCCCGCGGGATCGCCTCGGCATGGGCAAGGTCATTCCCCAGAAGGCGCATCAATTGGGCAAAATGCTTGATGTAGCTGCGTTTCTGCCGACCCGCAGACGCATAAAGCAGATCTATGGCCTCGCCTACATCAAGCTCTTCCTGCGTTTCCTCGCGTTTGTAGGCCCAGGCAAGCTGCGCCATCTCGGCAAAGGAAATATCCCGGCGGATCAGGTTCTCGTCCACCATGCGCTGATATAACTTGGCAAGGCGCGCGCCCCTCGCCATCAGGCCGGCTGGTATCCTGGCATAGGCTGGATCCCCGGTTTCCGCATGAAGCTCCCTGAAAGCGGACAGGCGGCGAAAGCCCTGCACCAGTTCATAGACGCCATCATCCACCTCTTCGACGCGGATCGGGTTCGAAAGACCCACGGCCTGAATCGAGGCTTTCAACTCGTCCAGTTCCGGATCGCGCTTTGCCACCCGATCTCGCGTAAGCTTGGTCATGCGGACCTGTTCCAGCGGAATCAGATCGACGATCAGGCCACTTTTCTTCAAGGCCACGAAAGCATGCGCCAGGCGGTCATTCTCTGCCCGGATTGCGGCCTCCGCCGCTTGCCGATCGGCCAATGCGGCTGCATTCTCGCCGATCGCGGTGGCCATGGGGCCGCGCCGCGCCTCGGTCTCTGTCCCCGCGGGGACAGGCGCGGCCGTCTCCGGCTCCAGGGCGGCGGCGTCAAACTCGATATCGAAGACGCGTCTTTTCTTGCTCATCCCAAAGTCTCCATCTGATCCCATGCCGCAAGGACGTTGCCCTTGAACTCTTCATAAGCGGTGTCGAAGGACCCGCGCGCGCGCCGCCAGGTTTCCCGGGTCATGTCACGATAATCGGTTTCATAGATTGACGACAGGAACCGCCCGGATTGCTCGACCGCGCGCGTCATCTCGATCGTGTTCGAACACAGCCGTTCGCCGAAAACCTTCCCGAACGCCTGCTGCATGGCGCGGTGCAACTCGTTGTTGGGTTCGAACCGGGTCAGCAGAAACCGCACATCATAAAACGCCTTGGGCAAGGTCATCGTCCCCGCGGGGACAAGGCCGGCAAAGCGCGACAGATCCTCCAGCGCCTCGGCAAGCTGCCCGATGAAAGAGGTGGTGCTGTCATACTCCCAGTAACCCGGACCGGATGGGATATAGAGCATGTCAGCAGCAAAGACCGCATTCATCGACTGGTACCCGATGGCGGGCGGGCAGTCGAACAATACAAGGTCATAGGCATCCGCGGGCAATTGATCCAGGAACCGCGACACCGCCGCGAAGAACGACCATTCCGGGTTCATGTGCCGATACTGCGCGCTTGCGAATTCCACGAAGGCCGCATTTGCACAGCTCGGAACGATATCGATGGTCGACCAGTTGGTTTGCTTGATGAAATCGGTCACGCGCAGATCGGCCAGCCCAAGCTCGGTTATGGAAGCGGGCAGGCGGCGTTGGGGCAGTGTCGCGCCGCTTTCCGCACCCCGTGCCGCCGAATTCATCCGCGCCGTTTCACGGGCAAGGTCACGGGCCATGATGCCCCAGACGGTGTATTCCTCGGTCACGTCGGTCAGGCCCATCGAATGCGACAGGGTAGCCTGCGGATCGAAATCGACGCAAAGCACCCGGTAACCATCCAGAGCCGCCGCATGCGCGAAATGCAACGCAACCGTCGATTTGCCCGCGCCACCCTTGAAGTTGGCAATGGCCGCGCGAAAGGCCCGCTTGCCCATGGGACGACGCGGCATGAGCGATTTGCGGTTGACCTTGAGCTTGCGCCGCATCTCGTTGATCTCGTCGAGAGAGTACCAACGCTGGCGCCCGTCTTCCTCGACCAACCCCTGAGGCAGGGAGGGGTCGCTGGCCAACCTGCCACGCAGCGTTGACTGATTGACCTTGAAGATCAGCTCCGCCACTTCCCAGCTGGAAAAGCGGCGCAGTGTCTTTTCGCGCTGCGGCGAATAGGTCTGCTGCCGTATGAAACCCTGCATCTTGAGGGATTGGGCCTGAAGGCGCGCAAGGTCGGCATGGGTAAACATTTATGCTCCTGTCCCTGCGGGGACGCTAATTTTTCTCGAACTCAGATTTACGCTGGATTTGCCAAAAAGGCAAAACCGAATATCATGGAAAACACGTCAAAGCATCACTGGGCGGAAAGCTGCGTCAGGCCAGTTGAAAAAGGCGCCGGACACAAACGGCGATGATTCGATATCCTGGCCCGTCGTCTTGTTGAAACCACAGTCTGTAGGGGGACATCGAAAAGCGCTACACCACAGATTGGGGGACATTTTCGGGATATTAGGGGACAGCCAAGGCGTCACCCAATACCAAACAATACCATTTTATTCACCTTCGGATCATGGAAAGAGGATCCTGGCACAGTCAACGCTTGACAGAATCGGATCACAGGACGCAAATCAGTTAAGGCTGGTGAAAAGCGATGTGTTCGGCTAATCTCAGCCCCAAGAATACAAGATCGGGACACAGATTCTGACAGAGGCAGTCACCGGCAATGCCGGATCACGAGCGAGGTTTCCCGATGGTTTCGATCAAGCCTGTCGGCCGATCAGCGGCCGTGCGCAAGTATGACGTGCTGACGGCAATGGGTGTGCATGCCTTGTCGCAGGACAAAGCGCTGCAACGGCGAATCCTGCGATTGATGACCCTGATCACTGCGCGCTACAACTGGCAGCGCGACGAACTTGCCGTGGGCCAACGCGAGATCGCGCGGATGTGGTTCGTCGATGAGCGTACCGTCAAACGCGAGATGGCTCAGTTGCGGGCTATGGGATGGCTTGTGGTGCGCCGCCAGGGCGCGCGCGGACATGTCACCGAGTACAGGCTCGATATCAGCCAGATCGAGGCCGATACCCGTCCGGTCTGGAATGAGGTCGGACCGGATTTCGCCCAAAGGATGGCGGGTACGCCAGAGCAGGATGATCGCGTTATTCCCTTGCCGCTCAGGGGCGCCGAGGTGCCCGCGCCAGATATGTCGCCCGGAACCGAATGGGCCCTGGCGCAAGGAATGCTGCATCGTGCCGATGCGGCGCTTTATGGATCATGGTTGCGCGCGCTGACACGGACGGGCAGGGCAGGCGGGCGTCTGACGCTGAAAGCGCCAAGCCGGTTTCATGCAGCCTATGTCCAGACGCATCTGACCAGTCGTATCCTTGCAGCCTGTCGCGCGGTTGATCCCGAGGTTTCGGACGTTGTGATTGACTGCTGAAGCGACTCTGTTCCTGCAGAAATCGCGTTTTTCAACAGATCAACGGCCCTTCCAGACCGGGGCGCGTTTTTCGGCGAAGGCGCGCGCCCCCTCAAGCTGATCCTCGCTTGAATAGAGTCTGTCCACGGTCACGAACTGGCGTTTCGTGATCCTGTTGAGAGCGTCCTGGAACCGCATGTCCTCGGCCTCGCGGACCACTTCCTTTATCGCCGCATAGACAAGGGGCGGCCCACTTTCCAGAAGACGAGCAAGGTCCCACGCTTTCGACAACAGGTCATCAGACGATGTGACTTCCTTGAGCAGCCCCCAGCGCAAGGCTTCCTCGGCGTCGAACCAGCGGCCGGTCAGCAGCAGATCCATGGCCACGTGATAGGGGATACGCTTGGGCAACTTGATCGACGCGGCATCGGCTACAGTACCCGACCGTATCTCGGGCAGGGCAAAGGTTGCGGTGTCAGCCGCAAGAATCAGATCGCAGCTCAGTGCGAGTTCAAGACCGCCGCCGCAGCAAATCCCGTTGACCGCGGCGATCACCGGCTTGTTCAGGTTGGGCAGTTCCTGAAGCCCGCCAAAGCCTCCGACACCATAGTCGCCATCAACAGCATCGCCATCTGCCGCGGCTTTCAGATCCCATCCGGGGCAAAAGAATTTCTGGCCCTCGGCGCGCAGGATCGCCACGCGCAGACTGTCTTCGTCGCGAAACTCCCGGAACACTTCGCCCATGATCCGGCTTGTGACCAGGTCGATTGCATTAGCCTTGGGTCGGTTCAGCGTCACCTCAAGGATCGCGCCTTCGCGGCGGGTCAGGATTGGGCCTTCGCTTCGCATCTGCATCATATGTCTTCCTTCCAGATCACGGCATCCGCTGCGACAGCACCCCGATCAAGGACCATCAGCGGGTTGATTTCGATTTCCTCAAGAAAAGGATCGCTGTTCAGCAAGTCTTGCAAGGTCATCACTACCTTGACGACCTCTGCCACATCGGCACGCGGTCGGCCACGGTAACCATCCAGCAAGGGCCAGAGGCGCAATGCCCGCAAGGCCGCTTCGACATCGCCGTCCGAGCAGGGCAAGACAATCGTCACCGTATCGGCAAGCAGCTCTGCCGTGATGCCGCCAAAGCCAAGCGTCAGCGTTGCGCCATAGACCGGATCGCGCCGCAAGCCGATCATAACCTCAGCCAGGGCGCCGGTCACCATCTCCTCTGCCAGATAGCCGGTGGCGCCGGGTATCTCGAGCTGACCCTGAAGCGATTGCAGGTTCAGGCGAACGGCCCCGGCTTCGGTCTTGTGGGCGAACCCCAGACCTTTCAAGGCAAAGGGAGGGTGCAATGCCTTAACCAGCTGTTGCAGGTCTGGCAGGGCAGGGGCGCTGACCCCGCGCGGCACGGCAACACCGGCCCGGTGCATCACCGCCTTTGCGGCATCCTCGGGCAGCAGGGACAGCGGACCATTGCGGATAACCGGCGCCCAGGGCCGCCACCCGACCTGACCCGGTCCTGTCTGTGCGGCGCGCAGTGCCGCAAGCGCGGTTTCCAGTCCCATCAGTGGGGCGATCCCCTGATCCATGAGTGCGATAGCGCGTTCCTCGTCGAAATTCTCGGGCATGGACGCGACCGGGAAAGCCGGTTTGCCAGTGATGCGTCCGGCAGCGACAATCGCAGCAAGGGCAGGTTCGAAGCTGGAGGGGTCGCAACGGTCCGGGCGGGGGGGGTCTATGACGAAGATGCCCGCATCGTAACCTTGCAGCATCGTGCTGAAGACATCGGTGGTTCGTGGACCGTCGCCCCAGATAAATGTATGATAATCCAATGGGTTGGCGATTGTGACAATGGGTCCGAGAATATTCTTCAACCTGTCGCGCTGCACTTGTTCCGGCGGTGGGAAATCCAGACTGAAGGTGCCCGCAAGGTCAGCGACCAGCCCTGCTTCACCCCCGGAACATGACAGCGAGCAAAGCCGCCGCCCGATGCCGGCGCCGTGCAGATGAAAGATTTTCAGCGTCTCTATCAGCTCGGCCGGGGTGTTTACCTCGGCCACACCGATCTGACGAAGATATGCGGAGGATGCCGCACCTCCGCCCGCCAGCGATGCCGTGTGCGAGGCGGCCGCACTCTGTGCCGCTTCGGTTTTACCTGACTTGATGGCCACGATTGGCTTTCCAGCAGCCTGCGCCGCTTCAGCCAGTGCCGCGAAAGCCACGGCATCCCCCAAGCCTTCGATGTAAAGCCCAAGGGCAGTCACCCTTTCATCGGCAAGCAGCGCCCCTGCCAGTGTCGCAAGATCTGTTTGCGCGGCATTTCCAAGGCAGGCCACATAGGCTATGGGCAGACCGCGCGCTTGCATGGTCAGGTTGATGACGATGTTCGAGGATTGGCTGAGCAAGGCAACACCCCGTTCAACGCGCCGCCCACCGTGCTGATCAGGCCAGAGCAGGGCGCCGTCCAGATAGTTGATCAGGCCATAGCAGTTGGGCCCCAGTATCGGCATCGCCCCGGCATTGCGGACAAGCTGCTCCTGCAGGTGGGTTTCGCCTGCTTCACGCCATCCCGATGCAAAGCAAATGGCCCCGCCTGCACCCATGCTCGCCAGTTCTGCCACGACGTCCAGGGTTGCATGGCGATTGACGCCGATGAAGGTGGCGTCTGGTGGCGCGGGCAGGGCGGATATGGAGGGAAAACAGGGCACCCCGCCAATATGGCTGCGGGTCGGGTGCACGGGCCAGACCTGTCCGTCAAACTGCATGCGTTGACACTGTTCGACAACATTTGCCGCCCAGCCGGATCCCAGTACGGCAATCGAGCGGGGACGCAGCAGCCGGGACAGGTCCATCATGCCCCCAAGGGTCTGAGCAGTTCGCGGCTGATGATATGGCGCTGGATTTCGGACGTACCTTCCCAGATCCGTTCGACACGGGCATCGCGCCAGATACGCTCCAGCGGCAATTCATCCATCAGACCCATGCCCCCGTGAATCTGGATCGCCTCATCCGCGACCATCGCCAGAACCTCGGTCGCCTTCAGCTTGGCCATTGCCATGTCGGCATCGGTGACGCTGCCCTGGTCGAACTTCCAGCCCGCTTCCCAGGTCAGAAGCTCTGCCGCCTTCAGTTCCATCGCCATGTCCGCGAGTTTGAAGCTGATGCCCTGGAACTTGCCGATCTGCTGGCCAAACTGGCGGCGATCTGCGGCATAGCTCAATGCATGGCCAAGCGCGCGCGCCGCGCGGCCAAGACATGTGGCCGCGACTTGCAGCCGCGTGGCGCCCAGCCATTCATTGGCGACATCGAAACCCTTGTGCAACTCGCCAAGGATGTTTTCCTGCGGGATCCGGCAATCATCGAATTCCAGTATCGCGTTGCTGTAGCCCCGGTGACTGACATTGCGATACCCGTCGCGCACGGTGAAACCCGGGGTTCCCTTGTCCACGAAAAAGGCGGTGATTTTCTTTTTCTTGCCGCGTGGTGTTTCTTCCTCGCCCGTTGCCATGAAGGCGATGGTAAAGCCTGCGATATCGGCATGGCTGATGAAATGCTTGGTGCCGTTCAGCACCCAGTCACCCCCGTCTTGCCGCGCCGTTGCCTGCATCCCGCGCAGATCAGACCCGGCACCGGGTTCGGTCATGGCCAGGCAATCCCAAGTCTCGCCGCGCAAGCAGGGGTAGAGGTATTTCTGCCGTTGTGCCTCGGTTCCGGCCAGAAGGATGTTCGAGGGGCGCGCGACGCAGGTCCAGTGGAGCGCGTAATTGGCGCGCCCAAGCTCGCGCTCGTAAAGCAGCCAGCTCAGCGTATCCAGTCCAGCGCCCCCAACCTCTTCGGGCATGTTGGCAGCATAAAGACCTGCTGCCATCGCCTTGGCCTGCACCTCGCGGATCAATTCCATCGGCAGGTGGCCCGTACGCTCCACCAGCGCTTCGTGGGGATACAACTCGGCCTCGACAAAGGCGCGGGTGGTATCCACGATCATCCGCTGTTCTTCAGTCAGGGCGAAATGCATCAGCCTTTCCTCTGACCAACATGGCGGCCCGTTGCCGGGGGCCGGGGCAGGGCGGCATGGCTGTCGCGGATCTTGAACAGGTGTGCCAGAACCTCTGGCGCAGCAGGGCAGGCGCGGCCTGCATTCATGTCCACGTGCAGCAACATCTGTTCCAGCGTGGCGACCGGCGCGCCATCCTTTTCGATCCTGATGAAGACATGCAGCCGTTTTTCATCCGCCGACAGGACCTGAAGCGATCCGGTCAGACGGTCGCCCAGCTTTGCCTCGCCGAGGTGCATGATATGGGTTTCCGCCGTATAGTAGCTATGGCCTGCGGCGACGTAATCCATGCCTGCACCGATGAGACGCAAGAACGCATCCGAGGTTTCCGAACCCGCGAAAAGATAGCGGCTTTCGGTCATGTGCCCGTTGTAGTCGATCCAACCGGGAAGCACCTGGAGATGGGCCAGCGTCAGGGGCGCGGCGGCAGCATCCGTTCCGGACAGTGCGGCCTTTCGCCGGCCGGCATCATGGGCGTTCAAAACGCGCCCTGCGCCCCAGTCACGGTCCTTGAGCGCTCGCATGAAGCCGACCAGGCTGGAATCGCGGATACGCTCCAGCTCGCGGATCGAATGGTGGCCCGATTGAGCATCGGATTGTCCGGCGATCAGGTCCACCAGTTCATCGTTGAATTCGGGCACGTCCATCAGCTTGGTCCAGGGCCATGTCAGGCAGGGGCCGAACTGCTCAAGGAAATGTTTCATACCGGCCTCGCCACCTGCGATGCGATAGGTCTCGAACAGGCCCATTTGCCCCCAGCGCAGGCCGAAACCCATGCGGATCGCTTCGTCGATTTCTTCGGTGGTGGCGATACCATCCTTGACCAGCCACAGCGCCTCACGCCACACGGCTTCAAGGAAACGGTCAGCGATATGCGCGTCGATTTCCTTGCGGACATGCAGGGGGAACATTCCGATGTCACGCAGGATATCCTTGGCGCGCTCGATCAGGGCGGGGTTGCTTGCAGGGCTGGGCACGACCTCTGCCAGCGGCAGCAGGTAAACCGGGTTGAACGGGTGCGCCACGAAGATGGTGGCCGGGTTGACCGCCCCCTCCTGAAGCTGCGAAGGCTTGAAGCCCGATGTCGAAGACCCGAGCGGCGCGTCAGGCGCGTTGGCCTGAATATCGGCATAGACACGATGCTTGAGAGCAAGCTGCTCCGAAACGGATTCCTGAATATAGTCGGCGTCCTGCACGGCATCCTTGACCGTTTTGGCAAACACCAGCCGCCCGATCGGTGGCATGGGCACATCCGACAGCGCCGGAAGTGATGCCTTGGCATTCGCCAGAACCTCATCGATCTTGCGCGGGGCTTCGGGGTCGGGATCGAAGATTGCGACATCCCAGCCGTTCAACAGAAACCGGGCGGCCCAACCGCCGCCGATGACGCCACCGCCTATGATTGCCGCCTTGCGTGTCATGTTCTTCTTTCCTCACTCTGATTTGTATCATCGGGTGCGTCGTTACCTCAGCGAAACTGAGGATGGAGCTGCGGTTTCAGCCCTTAGAACGTCACCCCAGTTTCCAAAGTACCGCATAGGTTCCAACCAACATCACTCCGATTCCCGCGACTGTTATCGGCCACATATCAACCTGCGCCTTGCCTCCACGCAGAAACAGAATGAAGCCACGCACAATGGCACCAAACCCAACGCTGACCCCAGCCAAAGCCGCAAACATTCCGAGTAGGAAACTCGGCCAAGGTTTCGTCACGCCTGGAAGAAAATACACCACCGAGACGGCGCAAACCAACGCCGTGATCCCTGCGATCAAAACAAGCATCCGCCAGCTTTTGGCGGCAAATGGCAGGAAAAAGAGTGGCACTATGACCAACGCAATGACAAAAGCGAAACCGAAGTAGACCATCCTCTCCGACCTTTTATGAAGGCGCGCGCTTTTCCAACTTCAGCTTCGCCCGCACCTCGGCGGGCGAAATCACCCGCGCGCCCATGTTTTCGATGATGGTGACGGCGCGATCGACCAGTTGTGCATTGGTCGCCAGAACGCCTTTCTCAAGGTAAAGGTTATCTTCCAGACCCACGCGGACATTGCCGCCAGCCAGAACCGAAGCTGCCACATAGGGCATCTCGTTTCGTCCGATGGAGAACGCCGACCAGTGCCAATCCTTCGGCACGTTGTTCACCATCGCCATGAAGGTATTCAGGTCATCCGGGGCGCCCCATGGCACACCCATGCAAAGCTGTACCAGGACCGGATCGGGGATCACGCCTTCCTCGACCAGCCGCTTGGCAAACCACAGATGGCCGGTGTCGAAGGCCTCGATCTCGATCCGCACGCCTGCGTCGGTCATGCGTTTTGCCATGTCACGCAACATGCCCGGCGTATTGACCATGACATAGTCGGCTTCGGCGAAGTTCATCGTCCCGCAATCCAGCGTGCAGATTTCGGGGCGGCATTCGACAACATGATGGACACGTTCGGTGGCGCCAGCCATGTCCGAGCGTTGCGACATGCGGTTCATGGTTTCGGTGCCGTCAAACAGCAGATCGCCGCCCATGCCAGCGGTCAGGTTCAGCACGACATCGACGGATGCATCGCGGATGCGTTCCGTCACTTCGCGGTAAAGGGCAGGGTCACGGGCGGGGGCGCCGGTTTCCGGATCCCGCACATGGCAATGAACGACAGCGGCACCGGCCTTGGCCGCTTCGATGGCGGATGCGGCGATAGCTTCGGGCGAGCGCGGCACATGGGGCGACATGTCTTGCGTCCCGCCCGAGCCTGTCACGGCGCAAGTGATAAAAACCTCACGATTCATGGATAGCGGCATGGTCACCTCCCTTGGTCTTGCAAGGCTATCAGGCTTGTGTCGTGGAACTTGGCATTTTACGAATGAGAAATGACAAAAAACGAAACAGTATTCGCCCGTTCGGATGCACCGCTGGAGATTGCCGCGCTTGTGCTGCCGCGCGCGTCGATCCTCGAGGTTGCCTCTGTTCTGGACCCTATGCGCAACGCCAACCGCCATCTGGGGCGCGAGGGGTTTCGCTGGCGTGTCGTCTCACCGGACGGCGGCGCGGTGTCCTTGACCTGTGGTATCGAATTGCCGGCCGTCGGCCCGTTGAAGGCTGCTGAAGGGGCTGATGTGCTGGTCGTCATCGCGGGCTATAACCAGTCGGAAATCGCAACCCGGCCCCTGATCACGGGTATCCGACGCATGGCAGGGCGGTTTCGTGCCGTCGGCGCGGTCGATGCAGGGCCTTGGGTTCTGGCCCGTGCCGGTTTGCTCGATGGTCATCGCGCCACGGTCCATTGGGAGGATCTTGAGGATTTTGCCCAGATGCATCCGGCGGTCGAGGTTGTGCCGGATCGATTTGTCATTTCGCGAAACCGTTTCACGGCGGGAGGGGCCGCGCCGGCCGCTGACCTGATGCTGCATCTGATCAGTGCGCGATTGGGTGCGGCCCTGGCCGGACAGGTAGCCGCGTCTTTCCAGTACGAGGCCCAGCCGGACGGCGCACGTCCGCAGCGGCCCAGCATGTTGCCGCTGGCCAATGACCCGCGGCTTGCGGCGGCTCTCTATCGCATGAGCGCGCATCTGGAAGAACCCCTGTCACTTGCCGACATTGCTGAATCCCAGGGATTGGGGATACGGCGGATGGAGCAATTGTTCCGCGATGGTCTGGGGCAGGGGCCCGCCACTGCCTATCTGGACCTGCGGCTGCAAGCGGCGCGACGGATGGTGATCGACACGCGCCATAGTCTGCGCGAGATCGCCTTGCGGTGCGGTTTTGTCGATCCCACGAGTTTCTCGCGCGCGTTCCGCCGCCGATTTGGCGGGCCACCTGGCCAGATACGCAGAATGGGGCAGAGGTAGAAAGAGGGGGACGCTGTCCCCCTCTTGCGTCAAGCGGTCAGGCGACGGCGTGGGAAATCGCGCAGCGCTTCCACAGCGTTGTCAGTGCCGCGACAAGATGGTCGATGTCGGCATCACTGTGATAGGGCGAAGGCGTGAAGCGCAGCCGCTCGGTTCCCTTGGGGACGGTCGGGTAGTTGATCGGTTGCACATAGATCCCGAAGTCCTGCATCAGGATATCGGCCAGCTGACGACATTTGACCGGGTCCTTGATCATCACCGGAATGATGTGGCTGTCATTGTCCAGATGCGGAATACCAGCGCGATCCAGCTTTGCGCGCAATCTGGCAACTTGCTGTCGCTGTGCTTCGCGCTCGGTGTTCGACGCCTTCAGATGCGCGATGCTTGCCTGTGCTGCTGCGGCAACGGCCGGGGGCAGGGCGGTAGTGAAGATAAAGCCGCTTGCGAAAGACCGGATGAAATCGCAAAGCGCCACTGACCCCGTGATATAGCCGCCGACGACGCCGTAAGCCTTGCCCAGCGTACCCTCGATCAGGGTGATGCGATCCATCAGGCCTTCGCGTTCGGCGACACCGCCGCCGCGCGGTCCGTACATGCCGACGGCATGGACCTCATCCAGATAGGTCATTGCGCCGTATTTCTCGGCGACCTCCACAATCTCGCGGATGGGTGCGATGTCGCCATCCATGGAATAGACGCTCTCGAAGGCTACGATCTTGGGTGCATTTGCGGGCAGAGCCGCCAGTTTGGCTTCCAGATCCTTGGGATCGTTGTGCTTCCAAAGCACCTTTTTCGCCCGGCTGTGGCGAATGCCTTCGATCATGCTGGCATGGTTCAATTCATCCGACAGGATGATGCAGTCGGGCAGGCGTGACCCCAGCGTGCTCAGGGCGGCCCAGTTGGACACATAGCCTGACGTGAACAGAAGTGCGGCTTCCTTGCCGTGCAGATCGGCCAGTTCACGCTCGAGCAGAAGATGGGCGTGGTTGGTGCCCGAAATGTTGCGCGTCCCGCCGGCGCCGGCGCCGAAACGATCGACGGCGTCTTTCATCGCATTGATCACCACGGGGTGCTGACCCATGCCAAGGTAATCATTGGAACACCAGACCGTCACCTGGTCGGGCGTATTCTCGCTATGGCTGATGGCACGCGGAAACTGGCCCCGCTGGCGCTCGAGCTCGGCGAAGATGCGGTAATTGCCTTCGGCCTTCAATGCGTCGAGCTGTGTCTGGAACAGGGCGTCGTAGTCCATGGGCGTCCTCATGTCTTAGGTCTTTTTCAGGGGTGTTGTGTCGGGATGGGCGGATTTTGGCGCGGGTAGCATCCAGCGCCAGAGTTTTTCATCGGGCAGGGGCACGACCATCAGCCAATGCTCAAGCAGGGCAAGAGTGGTGATCGCGGTCAGAAGGGCAAACCCGACAGTGCCGCCCGCGGTGTCGACGGCAATCAGCCGTTCCATCCAGCATGCGGCAGCAAAGGTCAGGGCGGTCACTGAAAAGGGGAATACCCAGTTCAGGCGCGACAGCCGGAAATGGCTGGGCAGATGCGCCAGCGGGCTTGGCAGGAATTCGACATTGATCTTCGGCACACCGAAGAAAAGGTTCAGCTTGGCCGAAACGCGGGCAAAGAACAGCACCGCGAAGGTCCACATCCCGAAGGTGTTTTCCGCGCCCCAGCAATACAGCATGACAAGGATCAGAACCGCGACCAGCAGCATTTCGTGATAGGCGATGGTGCCCCAGGCGCGAATGAACCGTTCCCATTCCGGCAGCTTGTCGGGACAGGTATGTGCGTTCGGCCCGGTAATGATCCCGGTCAGGAAGGCCAGTTCAATCCAGCCCCAGACCGCGATTGCCGAAAGAAAGGCAAGATAGGCGCCGGTCACGGACCCGTCCGTGGATGTCGCGTGCAGCCCCCAGAGGCCAAGCCAGAACAACGGCAGCGCCATCCATGTCGCCATGTTGCAGGCCCGCGCGCCATGCCTGTCGGCATAGCGCACGGCCACAAGGATCACCCCGGTGGAAAACCACCAGACAAAGAGGGCTGAAAGCCCGGCGATCCAGGGGTTCTCCAGCATCAGTAAGCGGGCTCCAGCCGGGTTGTTGCGGGTACACGGTGCGTCTTCGCAGGGATCGTGAACAGCGATACGAAAGCTGCTGCCGCACGGGCCTGAGATGTCAGCCGCGTCAGAGCCGCGCCGATGCCGGTTTCGGTCTTGGCGCGCGCCAGATCGGCATTTGCTTTTTGCAGGCGGACCAGACCGCGCTGCCAGCGCGGATGGTCGATGTCCAGCGTGATCGGGAAGATCTGCTCGGACAGCTTCGACGTCTTGGTAAAGACCTCATGGGCATACCAGTCCGGGTCAACGCCAAGCGCCTTGTGAAAGGCTGGGCGCTGGTGGTCACGCACATACATGGTGGAATAGACCGCAGTGAGGAAGAACTTGATCCACAGCACGTTGATGCCCGAGGTCAGCTTGGGGTCGGTCTTCATCAGAAGGGCGAAGGCCTCACCATGGCTGAACTCGTCGTTGCACCATTCCTCGAACCATTTGAAGATCGGGTGGAAGCGGTGCTCGGGATGCGCTTCCAGATGCCTGAAGATCGTGATGTAGCGCGCATAGCCGATCTTTTCCGACAGGTAGGTGGCGTAATAGATGAACTTGGGCCTGAAATAGGTGTATTTTTTCTTTTGCGTCAGAAAGCCAAGGTTCACGGCAACGCCCGCCTCGCGCAGGGCATCGTTGATGAACCCGGCATGACGCGCCTCGTCGCGCGCCATAAGCTGGAAAAGCTGCGTGATGTCGGCATTGCTGCCCCGGCGCTTCATTTCCTTGTAAAGCACGCAACCCGAGAATTCGGCGGTGCAGGAACTGATCAGGAAATCAAGGAATTCCTTTTTCAGCTGCGGCTCCATCCCATCCCAATCGACATGATCCCAGTTCTCGTTCTTCTTGAAATGGCCGCGGTTCGGGTCGCTCTGCATCTGGGCGATCAGCTTGTCCCAGTCTTCGCGCACCGGCGTCACATCGACGGCATCCAGTTCGTCGAAATCCGTGGTGTAAAAGCGCGGCGTCAGCAGGGTATCCTGCATGGCAACTTGCGTCGCGGCTTCGCTGTCGAATTTTTCCTGCGCGGCTTCCTGGGTGGCCAGGGCCTCTTCGACGGTCAGCGCATCTGCGGAATGAACATTCATAGCGTCACCTCCTCGGAGAACGAGAATTCGCACAGCTCCATGAATTCGAAGTCACCCGTCAGGCGGGTCCAGAGCCGCTCAAGCTTGCTGGCGCGGATGATCGTGGCTTCGCGATCCTCGATCACCACCTCGCCATAGGGGGCCATGATCTGTGGCCCATGCACCTTGACCTCGTCGCCGGGATAAATCACGGCGCCATTGTTGAATTTCACGTGCGCGTGCAGGCTTTCGAACCTGTGGCTTACCTCGACGGTGCAAGGCGCGCTTTCAAAGTCTTTCGTCAACAGTCCCATATCGATTCCCTTTTCGATGTCAGTCCAGCAGCCTGGCGAAGGCCCTGGTGTTTGTAAGCCCGAACCCCATGAGGTCCGCGCTCCATCCTGTCGTGTCGTCATAGATGGCAATACGATTGCCTTGCGTGCGGACAAGCCGCACGGGTCCGTCAAGGGCGACACCATGCTTGGTGCGTTCGCGCACCAGAACCCGGTAGACACCCGAAATGAATCCGCCCTGTTCGGGCGTCAGTTCAGCGATCACCTGTCCGTTGGCATCCAGAACCCGGGCCGCACCGCTCATGTCTCCCGACAGGATGATGACCCGCTCTGCCACCACGGGCAGGACCGGTGGGGTTGCCTCCAGCGGACGATCCGTCAGGCGTGCCATCGCCACAAGTGCGAGGCAGACCAGAACCAGTGCGGTCAGGGCACGCCCCAGAACACGCGGGATCAGTTCCGCTTCTGGCTGTGCCTTGTAGGGGTGAACGGGCATTGTCATGGTCTGGTCCTCATTCCGCTGCAACGGTGCTACCCTGACGGGATGCGCCATGGCGTGCGATGACAGGGCTTGAGACGCGCTTTTCCGCAGCCTCGCTCAAGAGTTCGGCGACCCTGGACGCCTCGGGAATGCAGCGCAGCGCAGGTTGGGTGCGGCGCATCACCCAAGGGCGCACATGAGGCCAGCAGACCAGGTATGACAGGCGCGTATCACCCATCAGGTCCAGGGCGATTGTGCCAGTGCCACGCTTGCGCAGATCCAGTGTCGCATTCGCGATCTGCGTATAGGGCAGGTTCAGCGTCACGGTCAGCGCGGCGCCGATCCGCATGGCGACGCGCCGGTTCGTGATTGTATAGACAGTGGCGCGCGCCTGGATCACGGCGGTCAGGATCAACAGGCCGCAGACGATGGCCCCCAGCACCAGAAAAGGTGTCGATCCGCTGATGGCCTGCGTGAGGGTGACCTGATCGCTCAGTATCACGAAGCGCCATGCGAACAGGAACAGGAAA
>NZ_JBHTKR010000010.1:0-34277 GCF_042678485.1 Seohaeicola saemankumensis
GCGCTGCCACGGATCTGGCGGCCCTTCTGGCAGGGCGCGGCGAAAAGGATCAGGCTGCGGACCTACTGCGCCCAGTCTATGCGTCATTTAGCGAGGGCTTTGGAACGCCTGACCTGCTGGATGCCGGAACGCTGCTTGGTGAACTTTAGTGACGGGTACTGTAAGAGGAAACCAGCTTGAGACGGGCAAAGCGGTTGCATAGCCTCGCCGGATGACAAAACGCAGCCCATTTCAGTATTTCAAAACCAGCCCTGAGATCATCCGCTTGGCGGTCATGCTGTACGTGCGCTTCCCGCTTTCGCTTAGGAACGTTGAAGATTTGCTCCATGAGCGTGGCGTCGACGTGAGCCACTAGGCCGTCCGTTTCTGGTGGCACCGGTTCGGCCCGATGTTCGCCGCAGAGATCAAAAAGAGGCGGATTGAGGGGATGAAATCCAGCTGCTGGCGGTGGCATCTGGACGAGGTTTTTGTGAAGATCAACGGTGAGCGGCACTACCTGTGGCGGGCCGTGGATCACGACGGTGAGGTCCTGGAAAGCTTTGTGACGAAGGCGCGTGATAAGACAGCATTGTTGAAATTCCTAAGGAAAGCAATGCGTAAGCATGGTCGCCCGAAGGTTATCGTCAAGGACCGGTTGCGATCGTACGGCGCGGCGCTGAAGCAGATCGGTGCAGCAGATCGCCAGGAAACTGGCCGGTGGGCGAACAACAGGGCTGAAAATTCGCGCTTGCCGTTTCGACGACGGGAGAGGGCGATGTTGCGTTTCCGGCGCATGCGAAGTTTGCAGAAATTCGCCGCCGTTCACGCTTCCGTCTATAATCACTTCAATCAGGAACGCAGCCTCTCAACTCGAACGAATTTGCGCCGCTGCTATTGCCGAGTGGCGTGGCCTCTGCGTTAAATAAGGGGCAGCGTCACTGTCCATTCGGAGATGGTTCGAATTCGTATGACAGCATCCGACGCCGAACTTAAACTGCTATCAGTGATCCTGGAGAAATTGATTTGAAGCTTCTGATCGCAACGCCAAGCCCCTACGCCCGCAAGATCCGGATCATGCTGCATGAAAAGGGGCTGGACGTCGAAGAGATCGTGGACAACCCGTGGACCGAGAACGCCGCGGCACGGCAGGCCAATCCGCTGGGGCAGGTGCCGGTCCTGTGGCTGGACGATGGCAGCGTGCTCTATGACAGCCGCGTGATCGCCGAATATGTCGAAACGCTCAACGTCGCGCCGCGCTTCTTTCCCGAAGAGCCCGCCGCACGGATCGCCGTAAAGCAAATCGAAGCGCTGGCGGACGGCATCTGCGACGCCGTCGTGCTGATCGTCCTCGAACGGGCGCGGGCCACGGAGTTGCAGAGCGCCGATTGGATAGCGCGCCAGCAGCGCAAGGTGGAACGCGGCACTGCCGAACTGCACCGGCTGCTGACGACGGACAGCCAGTTCGGCAATGCGCAGATCACGCTGGCCGATGTCGCGGCAGGGGCCACACTGGCCTATCTGGATCTGCGATTGCCCGATTTCGACTGGCGGTCAGGTTATCCGGCGCTCAGCGAGTTTTCGGATCGGGTCGAAACCCGCCCGTCTTTCTGCCGTTCGCGACCGATTTCGCAGACTATCTCTCCGATGCGTTGAGCCGGGCTTGTCAGAGTAACTCCGCTTGAGACGGGGTGCTGACCGCTCTACCCTGCCGTCGTAGCCAAAGAACGGCCGTACAAGTGGTTCAAAACCAGCCCCGAAATCACCCGCACCTTCAGGGTGTGCGTCGGCACACGCATCCTTTCGTCGTTGACACCGACTATCCCCGCTGGGCGTCCCAACTGTGAGAAGGCAACAAGGCCCGCGGCGAGCACCGCCCAGGACACAGCCGAGCAGAACCTTCGCGAAAGCAACTTGGAAGCTAGGATGCCTCGTAGTTCGAGAAGGGTTCCGTCGTCCCGTCCCTGTGGATTAGGTGGACAACATACGCCTCGCGTTCGCTTTCAGGGCCCATGCCTGGCGATCCATACGGCATTCCAGGCACAGCCAGCCCGACCGCGTCGGGGCGTTCATCCAGCAGACGGCGAATGTCGGCAACAGGAACATGACCCTCGATCACATAGCCGTCGATACTGCCGGTGTGGCAGGAGATCATCTCCTGCGGGATGCCGTTGTCGAGCTTATAGCGGGCGAGCAGCGTTCCCATGCTCGGCTCGACGGTCACGTCGAACCCTTCTGACTGCAAGATCTCCACCCATGCCGTGCAGCATCCACAATTGGGGTCCTTGAGGACATGAATCGCTGGCCTGACTTCTGCCATCGCAGGGACCACGGCTGCGACCGAAGCAGCACCAGCGCAAAGCATCAACCCGCGGCGCGAAATCTTGGACTGCATGAAGACATCTCCTTCGTTGGATCGGTTCGGTTGAGAAAATCCCTGCCGAACCGCTAGTTTTCTCATTAACGTCTGTCGACCGGAGAAGCTTGTGCGTTCTACCGGAGTTTCAAGTTCTCAGCTCTTCTTGAACAGGCCGAAATGGAACCGCTGCACACTGCCCCAAGGTGTGTGGTGATCGTGGATGAGCGACCGGATCAACTGGTAGTCCGGACCCAGCCGTTCCGTGAGAAGAGCCGCGTCATAGCGGGCAACCGGAAGTCCGCTGCATTTTTCTGGGCCATCCGGCGCAAAGGTGCCAATGATTGCATGACCGCCGGGGATAAGAGCCCGATCCATGACCCGCAGATATGCTTCCTGATCGGCGGCAGCGGTCAGGAAGTGGAACGCAGCTCGGTCATGCCAGACATCGAATTGCCCGGATGGTTGCCATTCCAGGACGTTCGCCACAACCCATTCGACGGGCGCATCGTCGGGCAGTCGAGCGCGGGCCTTTGCCAGCGCCGTCTCCGACAGGTCTAGCACGGTGATCCGGTGAAAGCTTAGTTCCAGCAGGCAATCCACCAGCCGCGACGCCCCGGCGCCAACATCGACGATGGCGGCATCGTGGGTCGCCCCTGACGCCGCGATCAGGTCGAGCGAGACCTGCGGACGATCCTCAAACCAGCTCGTCTCGGCCTCGCCCTTGCTCTGGTAGACGTCTTCCCAGCGGTTCGGTTCGCTACCCATTCTCAGTTCCTCACAGATCGACCCGCCGCAGCCGCAGCGCGTTGGAAATCACCGAGACCGAGGACAGGCTCATCGCGGCCGCGGCGATCATCGGCGAGAGCAGAAGCCCAGTGATGGGGTAGAGCAGCCCCGCCGCGATCGGCACGCCAAGGGAATTGTAGGCGAAGGCAAAAAACAGGTTCTGCTTGATGTTGCGCAAGGTGGCGCGGGCCAGCTTGCGGGCCCGGACGATGCCCATGAGGTCACCGCCCAGCAGGGTGATGCCGGCGCTTTCCATCGCCACGTCCGCCCCGGTGCCCATGGCGATGCCGACATCGGCGGCGGCCAGCGCAGGCGCATCGTTCACGCCATCACCTGCCATGGCGATCTTGTGGCCCTCACGGCGCAGCTGGTCGATCAGGTCCTTCTTGGCCTCGGGCAAGATGCCCGCGCGCACCTCGTCGATGCCTAGCTTACCCGCAACCGCCTGCGCCGTGCGTTCGTTGTCGCCCGTCGCCATGATGACGCGGAGCCCTTGGGCGTGGAGTTCCGTGATCGCCTGCGTGGTCGAGTCCTTGATCGGGTCGGCCACCGCCACGATGCCCGCCAGCGCCCCATCAACCGCGATGAACATGGCCGTCTTGCCCTCAGTGCGCAGGGCGTCGGCTTTTGCCTCGGCCCGCGCGGAGTCGAGCCCCATTTCCTGCATTATCGCCGCATTGCCGAGGGCCACCGCACGGCCATCAACCTTGCCGCGCACGCCCTTTCCGGTGACGGCTTCGAAGTCCGTGGCCTCCTGACGCGGGGCCCTCTGCGCCTCGGCTCCCTCGACGATCGCCTCTGCCAGCGGATGCTCCGAACCGCGCTCCAGCGCTGCGGCCAGCGACAGCAGGTCGGTCTCGGTGATGTCGCCAAGCGCCACAACGTCCGTCAGCTTCGGCTTGCCCATGGTCAGCGTGCCGGTCTTGTCAACGATGAGCGTATCGACACCCGCCATACGCTCCAGCGCCTCGGCGTCCTTGATCAGCACGCCCGGCTGCGCGCCGCGCCCCGCTGCCGTTGTGATGGAGATCGGCGTCGCAAGGCCAAGCGCGCAGGGGCAGGCGATGATCAACACTGACACGGCAGATGCGATGGCGAAGACCAGCGCGGGTTCTGGGCCGAAGATCAGCCAGACAACGAAGGCGACAATGGCGATGGCGACAACGGTTGGCACAAAAACTGCCGACACCCGGTCCGCCAAACCCTGAATGGGAGCGCGGGACCGTCGCGCGTTCGACACCATCGCGACGATCTGCGCAAGGACGGTGTCGGAACCGACCTTGCCCGCCTCGATCACAAGGCTGCCGTTCTTGTTGATCGTGGCACCGGTCACCGCATCGCCCGGGCCCTTTTCGACAGGCATCGACTCGCCGGTCAGCATGCTCTCGTCCAGCGACGAGCGGCCCTCGATGACCGTCCCGTCGACCGGAACCGCATCGCCTGGCCGCACACGCAGCCGATCTCCCGCCATGATGTTGTCCAGCGGCGCGTCGTATTCCGACCCGTCTGGCAGGATCCGCCGCGCGGTCTTGGGCGCAAGGTCCAGCAGCGCGCGGATTGCGTCGCCGGTGCGTTCTCGCGCCCGCAGTTCCAGCACCTGGCCGACAAACACCAGCGCCACGATCACCACCGCCGCCTCGAAATAGGTGCCGACGCCGTGACCCATCCGGTACTGTTCCGGAAACACACCCGGCAGGAAGGTGGCGACGATCGAATAGAGATAGGCTGCACCCACGCCGAGACTGATCAGCGTCCACATGTTGGCCGACCGGTTCATCACCGACTCCCAGCCGCGCTTGAAGAATGGCCGCGCCGCCCAGAGCACGATGGGCGTGGCCAGCAGGAACTCGAGATAGCTTGCGATCTGGTGGCCGATCCAGTCGCGCACCGGCAGCGCGACCAGTTCACCCATCGTCAGGATGATGAGCGGCACCGCCGCCGCGGCGGAAATCCACATCCGCCGCGTGAAGTCGGTCAGCTCCTCGCTGGGCTCGTCCGACGGCACCATCGGTTCCAGCGCCATGCCGCAGATTGGGCAGGATCCCGGTGCGTCGCGGACGATCTCGGGATGCATCGGGCAGGTGTACTGGACGTTAGCCGGTGCGGCCTTCTTCTGCCCGGCGGCGCGACCCGAGGCATAGAACCACGGATCCGCCTTGAATTTCGTCTGGCACTTCTCCGAGCAGAAATGAAACGTCTCGCCTTGGAACGCTGCGTGCCGCCCCTCGGGCTTGACCGCGACCGTCATCCCGCAGACCGGATCCTTGACCGTCTCTGCTCCCGCCGGGATGTCGGGCGCCGCGTGATTATGATCCTGCTCCATGAGGTGCCAGCCTTTCGTTGTCTCTTTGCAGCTTGCGGCCTCCAGCCGTTGGAAGCTCAAGCGCTTTTCAATGGTGATCGCGAGCGCCTTCTTAAGGCCTTCTCCGCATCGCCACCCAAAGCAGCGGCAATCCGGTGACCAGGCCGAGGCCAAGCACCGCCCATGTCGCCCGCCCGAGGTCCCCGCTGACCGCCTCGCCTCCGAAATGTGTGAGCAGGAAGCTTGCCGGAATGATGCCGGCCAGCGTGGCGAGGGCGAACCGCCAGGCGTGCAGGCGGCTAAGCCCCGCAGCGTAGCTGATCATGTCGAAAGACACGAATGGCATCAGGCGGCTGGCGAAAACCGCCGCCGTCAACGCGGCCTGCGACCCAAGTAGCCCGGAATCGACGCGGTCACCAAAGATCCGTCGCAGAACATCATGCCCCAGAACTCTCGCGAGACCGAACGCGATCAGTGCCCCGAGCTCCGCGCCGATCACGACCTGCACGGACCCCCAGAGATGTCCGTAGGCCGCACCGGCCGCCAGCGCGATGGGCGCGCTCGGGATCGGGCTCGCCACGACCGCAAGGGTCATGAGCGTGATGATCACGACCGGCCCCCAGAGGCCAGCGCGTGCCACCAGCATCTCCAGGCGTTCGCCGTCCATCATGCCGCGTGCCTGGTCGAAAGCAGAAGGCGCGAACAGCCAAGTACCGAGAACGGCGATCCCGAGGATCGCCATTACCATTAGGATGATTGCGCGCAACCCCACCTCAGATCGAGGCAACGGCCTTCGCGAGAAGGTCTCGGACCTGACCCGCAACAGCCGTAAGTTCGCTGTTCTCGATCGCCTGCATCGACGCGACCGGATCGACGGCGCTGACCTCGACGCCATCCTCGATCTCCCGCAGGATGACATTGCAGGGCAGCATTGCGCCCACCCGAGGTTCGATCCCGATGGCCTGATGCGCCATCTTCGGATTGCAGGCGCCGAGGATGCGATAGGCCCGCATCTCGACATCCAGCTTCTTCTTCATCGTCGCCTCGACGTCGATCTCGGTCAGGACACCGAAACCATGGTCCGCAAGGGCTTTGCGAGTGCGGGCATCGATGTCCTCGAACTTGGCGTCGTTGAACATGTGATTGATCGTGTAGCTCACTGAAAGGTATCCTTATTGTTGGGTTTGGAACACGCTGATCTGGCGAAGCCACACCGAAATCGGCCTTGCGCGGCCAAATCAGAGATTTCGTTCCGGAATCCACGACTGCGCATCTCCGGAGCATGCTACAGTATTTGGTCGCTGCCGTCTTGATGTAGATCAGGGCCTGCGCGTCGTTCTTCCCTTATGTTGCATTCAGCAAGTGGTCGTCGTCGATGCAATGCCAAGGGAGTCAAAGGATGGAATTCAGGAATAGGGCGATTGTTCCGAGCTTGGTGGGCGCGCTGTGCGTGGCTGCTACGTCGGCGCAGGCGCAGGTCGGGGAAATCCTGGAGCGAAACGGCCTGTACTATCATGGCCATGACATGATGTGGGGCGGCAGCCAGTGGGGAGGCTTCGGAATGGTCCTTGGGCCGATCTTCATGATCCTGATCGTCGTCGGGATCGTTGCTGGGATCATATACCTCCTGCGCCTGTCCGGTGTGGCCGGGCCCGCCGTAAGCAGTCACGCCACGCACGATCGTGCCTTGGCTCTTCTGAAGGAGCGTTATGCCAAGGGCGAGATCGACTCGACTGAGTTCGCTGAGCGTAAGAAGCTGCTGGCAGACTGATCCGCGACGCGTCGTGTCCTTTCAGGATACGCGATACTCCGGCGTCTGCCGGGGTTTCTGTTTCGTGTTCCGTCAAACCCCGCAGCCACAGAAGAAATTGCCATGGCCGCTCTTCCAACCAAGCCTTGAAAGATCACCATGAAGAGACGCCAGTTCCTGACTTCGACCTCCGCTGCGATCCTGACCGCTGGCGTCCTGTCCCAAACACCGGTCCGACGCGCTTTTGCGCAGGGACAAACGCGCCTCTGGTCTTGTCAGAGGAAACCAGCTTGAGACGGGCACGGCGGTTTCATAGCCTCGCCGGATGATAAAACGCAGCCTATTTCGGTATTTCAAAACCAGCCCTGAGATCATCCGCCTGGCGGTCATGCTGTACGTGCGGTTCCCGCTTTCGCTTCGGAACGTCGAAGACTTGCTCCATGAGCGTGGCGTCGACGTGAGCCACGAGACCGTCCGTTTCTGGTGGCACCGGTTCGGCCCAATGTTCGCCGCAGAGATCAAAAAGAGGCGGATTGAGGTGATGAAATCCAGCCGCTGGCGCTGGCATCTGGACGAGGTATTCGTGAAGATCAACGGTGAGCGGCACCACCTGTGGCGGGCCGTGGATCACGAAGGCGAGGTCCTGGAAAGCTTTGTGACGAAGACGCGTGATAAGACAGCGGCGTTAAAATTCCTGAAGAAAGCAATGCGTAAGCATGGTCGCCCAGAGGTTATCGTCACGGACCGGTTGCGATCGTATGGCGCGGCGCTGAAGCAGATCGGTGCAGCAGATCGCCAGGAAACTGGCCGGTGGGCGAACAACAGGGCTGAAAATTCGCACTTGCCGTTTCGACGAAGGGAGAGGGCGATGCTTCGTTTCAGGCGCATGCGAAGTTTGCAGAAATTCGCCGCCGTTCACGCTTCTGTCTATAATCACTTCAATCAGGAACGCAGTCTCTCAACTCGACCCAATTTCAAACTCAACCGTGCCGCCGCTCTCGCCGAGTGGCGTGGTCTTTGCGTGGCGTAAGGACAGCGTCACTGTCCAAGCTGAGATTGGCGAATTAGTCTGACAGCACCGGTTTGGGTCTGATCATGAAACCCAGCTACCACGCTGGATTCACGAGATGAATCCCTAACGGGATTTGTGCAACAGAGCCATTCAGACGCGCCCTGTGCGCCCCCCCCAGAGCCCCTGGCGAACATCTTGATCACAACCAAGCACCGGTCAGTGCTTCCCCTGTTTATGCGGCAGTAGGATCGCGTAGAGCGCTTCATTCGCCGGCGCGTCTATCGCGACCTTTTTCGCGAGCCGTGCTGCGGCTCCTGAAATCCATTCGATTTCAAGCGGCAGACCCTTTTCCAGATCGATAGCTGTAGACGCGCGCATCGCCGGCGGGAGTGTGTTTGCCGTGGTCCAGGTCTTCTCCTCGATATCCGCGCTGAGCGCGACGCCCATGGCCCGGCCGATCGCTGCGGTTTCCGCGACCACCCGCCGAAACAGCTCGCCCAATTGCGGAATGGTCACGATATCCTGGATTGTGCACCGGCCAGCGGCCGTGACGCCGGACACGGCCGAGAAGAGCACGAATTTCGACCAGACATCCCGTTCGATATCGTCCGTTTCCGGCGCGTTGGAGCCCGCATCGTTTATGGCTTTGCGGAGTGCATCGATGCGCGCGGACGGGCGACTGTCACGCTCGGCAAAGGTGAAGGTGTTGAATTCGCCGGTTTGCTTGATGACACCCGGTGAGGCGATGGTCGTCGATACCTGCGCCATACCGTTTGCGACGTTCTCTTCCGGAAGGATGTCCAGCAACCGATCCGCAGCTTCGACCCCATTGAGAAAGGGAACAACGATTGTCTGTGGCCCGATCATCGGTAGACAGGCTTTGGCGGCACTTTCGAGGGCATCTCCTTTCACGCCGAAAATGATCGCATCGACCTCGCCGACCTCGGAGGGGTCGTCGGTGGCAATCCAGGGCTGCACGACTTCCACGCCAGACGGGCCGTCCAGGGTCAGGCCTTTTTCGCGAATTGCCTGAAGATGCTGCCCTCGGGCGATCGTTGCCACGTCGTGTCCGGCCTTGGCCAACCTGACGGCCAAGAAGCCACCAATTCCACCAGTCGCCATCGTCGCAATACGCATATGAGCCTCCTTTGCCTGAAGTCATTGAACGAAGAATAACACTGAGCCCGGCTTCAAGCGACAGCACACAACATGACCCGTCACCGCAAACGTGGTATCCTGCAGCCACCTTAAGCTGGGAGGATAAAATGAAAACTCTTTCTGCAATCCTCGTCGCCCTGACAACTGCGGGCGCCGCATTTGCACAGGACATCACGACTTATTCAAGTGACGCCAATTTTGAGGATACGGCGTTCGCCGTGGAAAACGCCATAATCGGCAGAGGCCTCGTCGTCGATTACGTCAGCCACGTTGGCGCGATGCTTGCCAGAACGGGCGCGGATGTCGGCAGCGATGTCGAACTCTTCGAAAACGCAGATGTCTTTCTGTTCTGCTCGGCCACGACTTCGCGCAGCGTCATGGAAGCGGATATCATGAACATCGCCTTCTGCCCTTACGGGATTTTCGTGGCAGACACCGGTGATGAAGTCATGGTGGGGTTCAGGGATTTTCCAGAGGGACCGATGCAGGAAGTCCAAACACTGCTGGACGAGATCGCCCGCGAGGCTGTCGGCAAGTAATTGGTGAAGTCAGATGAACCCATCCCGCGATTCATCACCTGTTTCGCGGGATGGTCCTTTTGAACCTGACCTCGTCTTTCGAGATCAGTCTTCTTTGCGGAAGTCTGAGTGGCAGGCATTGCAGGTGGCTGCGACATGCCAAGCGGCGAACACAGGGCCACCTTGCCTCATCATACCGCCACCCTGCATCATGCCGGGCCCCATCTCAGCGTCTTCCCAACGCTTCGGCAAAGCCCCGCTCGGCTTTCCGCTCGCATTTTCAGCAAGCTCGTTTGACCAGCTCGCAAGCATAAAGGCGTAGTCTTCGAATTGGTCGAAGTCTCGCCAAATCTCTGCGCGTGCTTCGCTTGGCGAACCTCCGGAACCCTCGGGAAAGAGCGCCGTCATGTGCCTGCCTGCGCCGTCGCGAATCTCAGTTGCCGCCCGCCGCACGGCATCCGCGTCGTAACCCAATTCACCATGCATCATCGCAAAAACGCGCTCAATCAATTCCTCGAAGCGCTCCATCGACTCCATGCGTTCCTTCACGACACCTGTGGCATTTTCATGTGCGAAGACAATTGAGCCTGACAAAACCGCAAGCATTCCGATCACTGGTAAGGCTTTCATCACGACTCCTCCCTGATCTTTCGATTTCATTCTAACCCTAGCACAACTTCGGAACAGATTTGAGCAGAGAGCGATGGTGCTGGGCACGGGGAGAAGTGTTATCCCAAACGACCAAAACGACACTGGAAAAAGCTCGCTGGAGATGCCTTCGGCGATCTGATGCCGGATGATCAAATCGCTCGTGGTCGGAGGCACGCTGCAGTCGAACTGTGAAACGCATGTGACTAAAATGCTGGTGAAGCGCGAAAAGCACATCTTTGCGCGAGCGAATGGGGCTCGGATAGCATTATGCATAGTTGTGTGTGAAACTCTTCCTTGGAAACGCTTAAGTCTCCTTACCTCCCTGTTGGACTCTGGCCGCGCTCGTCGCGGCCATTTTTTACGAAGTCAGAAAGCGACGCTGAGCCTGGCCGATATCAGGGAAGTCACTTTTGGGTCTTGTCAGAGGAAACCGGCTTGAGACGGGCAGGGGGGCATAGCCTCGCCGGATGACAAAACGCAGCCTCTCAACTCGACCCAATTTCAAGCTCAAACGCGCCGCTGCTCTCGCCGAGTGGCGCTGTCTCGGCGCTGCATAAGGGGCAGTGTTACTGTCCATTCGGAGACTGGTTCGAATTCCTCTGACAGCACCATCCCAGCCGCAGTCCGGTGGTAGAACTCCGGCGGGGGATCCTCGAGCATCACCTGCCCGCGTTCATCGACGCGCGGCGGCAGCCGGTCGACAAGGGTGCGGGTGAGGTGCAGGGGCGGGACGATGGGCGGATGCTTCAGGCTGGACATCAGTTCATGCACCGGTCGAGACAGGCAAGCCAGTTCTCGCGCGCCAGCTTCGCGATCAGCTGAGCGTCGTAGCCGTGCGCGGCCATTGCGTCGAACAGGCGCTGTACGCCTGTGACGTCGCCGATCAGGTCAGGCAGGACACAACCGTCGAAGTCCGACCCGAGCCCGACGTGATCCTCGCCCACCTGCGCGATCAGATAATCGAGGTGGCGCAGCATCACGTCCCACCCGGTGCCCGTGTCCGCCGTGCCATCGACGTTCAGGTAGAAGGTCGCGAAGTTGAACCCCACCATGCCACCGCGCTCGCGGATCATGTGCAATTGCCGGTCGGTCAGGTTGCGCGGGCTGTCACACAGCGCATGAGCGTTGGAATGCGTGGCCACCAGTGGGGCTGAAGAGACACCGGCCACATCGTCGAAGCCCTTTTCGTTCAGATGCGACAGATCGATCACGATGCCCAATTCATCGCAGAGGCGCACCAGATCAAGGCCCGACCCGGTGAGGCCCAGCCCGGTGTCAGGGCTTCCCGGAAAGGCCATCGGAACGCCGTGACCGAAGATCGTCGGTCGGCTCCAGACCGGACCGAGCGAGCGCAGGCCCATGTCGTGGAACAGGTAGAGCGCGTCGAGGTCTGGGCCGATCGCCTCGGCCCCCTCCATGTGCATCACGCCCGCGATGACGCCTTGCGCCATTGCCGCGCGTATCTCGGCCACCGTTCGGCAGACCCGGAAATCATCGGGTGCTGCACGTTCCATCCAGTGCAACAGCCCCGCCATGGCCAGCGCGTCTGGTTGGGCTTGCGGATGTGCCATTTCGGGCGGCATCGGCAGGGCGTAGGGCGGATCGGCCATCAGCGCCTTGAAGTCAGGCGGTGGGCCGTCGGACGCAGGTGGGACGAAGATTGCGAACAGCCCGCCCGCAAAGCCCGCGGCCTTCATCCGCGCGAGGTCCAGATGGCCGCGGCCAGCCGTGCCCAGCCAGGTCTCTTCGCGCGAGGCAGGGGTTTTCAGTAATCGCAGCAGGAAATCGTTATGGCCGTCGAAAAAGGGGATGGGCGCGGTCATTGGGCAGTTTCCTTGCTTGTCAGGGTGGCGAGGTGGGCATCGACCGCGGATAGCAGGTCGCTGCAATGCGCATCGGTGATCCCGAGATGCGTGAAATGCCCGACGATATTGGCAAGGTAGTCCCGGCTGGTGCCAAGATCGCCCGCCCCATGGGCGATATAACGGACCTGTTCCGCGTAGGTCAGATCGGAGCGCACGTCCGGCACGTCGTGGTCCGCGACAAAGGTCAACACGCGCATATCCGCATCGCCGATCCGGGCCGGGACGAACCGGGCGAGGTAGCCGGGCGCGATCATCTCGCGCCGGAACAGGATCTCGGTCTCTGCCTCGACATCCGCCGCCGCGATCCGAAAGGCCAGCCCCTCGCACCCGTCGCACCCTTCGACGGCATCCAGCGTCGCGAACAGGCCCGGTGCCTCTTTGGTGCCGCGGCCGCCCCTGGTGTCCACGAGGATCAGGCGGCGGGCATGGCCCGTGACATGGGCGCGCCGCACCTCGGCAAAGCGCATGGCCGGATCCCACATCAGAGACCCGTAGCCGAAGATCCACAGATCGCCCGAATGGTCGGCCAGCGCCTCGGCCCGGATCGCCTCGCGCTGCGCGTCGGTATGGACCCAATCGCGAAACGCCTCCTGTCGGGGGTCTGCTGCGATGATCGCCTCAACGCTGAAGGTTCGAAAGAAAGACGTCTCAGGATCGGCAATCCGGGCGCGCAATTCAGGGTGATGGGCAAAAGGGTCGGTCAGTTCAGGCAAGGCGGCTCTCCTCTTTGGTCTCGCGGACCGGTATCATTTCCATGCAGATGTCGACGCCTTCGACGATGCCTGGAAAATCCGTTGAGCCGGGCACGTCACGAAATCCGGCGCGCCGGTAAAGTGACTGGGCGGCGTGCAGTGCGTGATGGGTGGACAGACGGTAGCGGACGTATCCGGCAGCCTCGGCCTCGGTCAGCAGCACGTTCAGCATCTGCGCGCCGATCCCGTGACCCCAAGCATCGGGGCGCACGAACATGCGCTTGATCTCCATCGTCGTCGCGTCCTGCCCGTAGAAGGCGACACAGCCCACCGGCGCCCCGTCGAGCCGCGCCAGCAGCAAACAGCCCGAGGGCGGGCCGAAGCGTCCCGGCAGGCCGGCGAGTTCGGTTTCAAGGTTGGCGAAGACCGACGGCTTCGGGTTTTCGCCCTTGGCCAAATGTTCCATGGCCCATGCAAAGAAGGCGCTGATCAACGCCCGCGCTGCGTCGAGGTCTTCGGGCGTCTCGGCGCGGGCGATATCGACCGCCACCTCAGCGTGCCTTCAGCGGATAGCGGTCGGCCTCGGCAAAGACATCGATGACGATGGTGCCGGCCTTGACGGCGACACCATGTTCGACACCTGCGGGAATGTCGTAGCACATCCCCGGACCATGGCGGCGGGTCTGCCCGTCGATGGTCATCGCAACCTCGCCCGCGACCACGGTGCCCCATTGCGGACCGTGCGCATGCGGCGGCAGGCTGAAGTCCTGATGGAAGTGGAAAAAAACCACCAAGCCCGCCTCCGACCGAACAGCATGGGAGGTGACGACGGTTTCGGGAAAGGGAACGTCGAGTGCGGCCATCGCATCGAAGAAGTCGGGCAGTTGCATTGGTTTATCCTTTCGTGTCCGGTCAATCCACCAAGCCAAGCTGGCGGGCGATGCTGGCGCTGTCGTAATAGTCGCGGCCCTCGACCACCTTGCCGTCCTGCACCCGCATGACCGAGCAATAGCGCACTTCCATCCGGCGGCCCGAAGGCGGGAACTCTCCGAGGCTCGAATGAAGGACTCCCTTTTGAGTGCCCCGATTGAGAAACTCGACGACTGCCCAGCCATCGGGTCCGTCGCCTCCGGTGATAACGTTGACGACTTTCACCTCTCCATCCGGAAATGCCGCGCGCCAGCGGTGATAGTCCACGCGATAACCGTCAGGGCCGATCTGCGACTCGCCGCGCGCCACATCCTCGAACTGGCAATCCGGGGCGATGACGGCGGCGCCACGTTCCGGATCGCGCAAATCCCAGGATTCGTGGAACTGTCGGACAATTTTTTCGATGTTGTTCATTTGGCTTCCTCCTCTGTCGGGTCGCCCGGCTGTGGCGGCAGTTGCACAATCGCGAGGCGGACATCGTCATCTCCGAGAACTGTGGTTGTGTGACCTGCACCCGCCACATCCTCCATCCGCCAGATCGCGCCCGCACCGAATTCTCGCACCTCGCCGTCACCCGCCTCGACCCGCAACCGGCCCGAGAGGCAGAACGCCACCTGCCTTCGTGGCGAAGGGTGCTGCGCGCCGCCCCAACCCGCCGGCAGGATCAGGTAGAGCAGGCCGGTCGCGTCTTCGGTGGCGGAGATTGGCATGGCGGGTGCGGGTGGGGCGAAGGCGTCCGCGTCCAGCGGGACGGCGAGATCGGCAAAGTGGGAAAACCCGGCGGTATCCTCGGTCAGATGGAGAACCAGCATGGTGTTGTTGGGCAAATCTTTGTCTCCTCGTGTCGGCTTTTTCGCATGTCTCTTTCTGGCTGGGTGTCGGTAGCCTCAGCCCGCGGGTCTTGTGGCGATTACGTCACGAAGGGCAGGAAGCCGTAGAGCATCCCGGCCTCGGCGCGGCGCCGGTATTGGGCCTCCAGCGCGTCAGCCCTCGCGCGCGCGGTCCAGAGCCGGCCGTCGGCCCGTGATGTTCCCGTTGTCATGTCGGTGTCCTGTTGTTCGCGGTTTGTGGGGGCGATCCCGTCGGCGGATCGGTACCCGTCATCCCGCCACCTGCCGGGCGTAGTCTTCGGCGTCGAACCACCCGCGCGAGGCCGCGACCTTGCCCCCGGCATCGAGGTCCCATTCTTCCCAGCCGGTGATCCGCAGCGGCTCGCGGGTCTCTGAATGATGACCGGTGAAGGTCCACAGATAGACGACATGATTGCCCGCAACGCGCAGCCCGTCGCAGACAAGGTTCAGGTCCGGTACATCGGCGAAGAACCCCGCCGCCATCGCGGCGACGCCCTGGCGCCCCTCCCAGGGTGTGCCCCGGTTGATGACGATGCCGCCGTCCTCGGCGTAGAAAGACGCGACGGCCTCGGCCGAGCCGCTGTTCCAGGCGGCGGTGTAGTCGCCGGCAATGGCTTGGATGTCGATTGTCATGTCATGCCCCCTTCGGCTCGGCATCCGCAGGCTCGCCGCCGAACATCGCCCAGAATTCATCGCGGGCATTGCTGCGGGGGAATGCAGTGGCCGGCGTCGGCACATCGAGGAAGCGGCAGAGCGGTTCCCAGCCATCTGATGGCGTGAATACCAGCAGCCGGTCGGCTGGCATGGTGGCACGGACCTTTTCGTTATTGCGACGATAGGCAGCGATCGAACTTTCGCGATCAAGGCCGCCGAACACCCCGTCGACCAGCAGGATTTCCATGGTTCCAAACAATTCGATCAAGGGCGGTGGCACTGGAAGCGATTTGTAATGCGCAAAGAACTTGCCGATGGTCTTGGAATAGCTGGCCCACCAGTCGTCTTCCGGACGCTCGGTGTGGATCACCTTCGCGTGGGGAAAGGCCGTCAGTATATCCTGCCAGTAGGCCGCGCCGGGAAAATCGACCTGCGACGTGTAACCCGCGAAAACCTGTGCCCAATCGACATCATGTTCCGCGGCAAGGGCATGCCAGTGGGCGGGCTGGTCTGGGTTGCCCATGACCTCGACCATGTGGTGGCAGGGACCGAAGCCCAGTTCTTCCAGCGCCATCTTGGTCGACATGGTTCCCGTCCGGCCAAAGCCGGAGCCGATGATCTGAAGGGTCATTGCGTAGGTTCCTTGCTTGTTGTCGCTTGTTTTCGAAGTGGTCGAGGTAAAACGGGTCGCCGTGGCTGCGCTGGGTGCGCAGCGGGGGAAGGACGAGTGACACATCAGCATGCCTTGGTTGTATTCGTCGATGCACTCCCGCTGCCGGCCGTGTTTGTAGGCATCTGCGCGCTCCTCCTGCGCTCCCTCGAGCGCCGGGGCGCCGACGTGTGCGCCCGCGCCGATGGCGTCAGGTCCAGCCGAGGGCGCGCATCGACTGGGCGTCGTTCCAGATCTTGGTCATGTGCTTGATCTTCGGGCCCGCAAACTCCATCGCATAGACGTAGTCGGCTGCCACGCTACGCCCGGTCGGCGGCACCGGTCCGCCCTCATCCGTGTGGGTCCCGTGAAACACCGCGAATCCCAGCACCGTGGCGCGCGCCTCGTCGGCGGCGAAGGCTTTCATTTCATAATGGCCGTCCGGCGCCAGTTTCAGCAGACCCTCCATCCAGCCGGCATAGGCCTCGATCGTGCCAATCTCGGCCAGGGCGTCGGACTGGCAGGAAAAGGTAGCACCCGGCACGCAGAAAGGTGCGCAGGCGGCCCAGCCCTTGCCCGTCTCGATGGTGTCGAAGAACGCGGCGGCGGTGTCGGTCATCGTCATGGACTTGTTCATCGTGTCTCTCCCTGTCAGGCGGCCGCGATCTGGGGCGGCTTTTTCCAATGGGGCCGGTTTGCGCGTCGCTCGCTACACCACCGGCTAAAAAATTCTAAAGTGGATCTGCGCGGACTCAGCACAGCGAGATGGCGTCTTTGGGCGTGGCTAAGCCCGCAGCGTTGCGGTGGCCGAAAAGGACCGTACGACCGATGCCGTGCCGGCCCCTCGGAGCCACTCACCCATGCGGCGGTTGGTATGCACCGGTGACCTCGCCCGCCTTCGTCATCGCCGCCATTGCGTCGGCCGAAGTCATCAGTTTCGTCGTCGCGGAGCCCGAAACGGTGCCAGCAGATGCGACGGCGGCGGCACCCGCCATCATGAAGGTGTCATCGGGGCCTTCGATCAGGCAGACGACGTCGTACTGGCCAAAGGCAAAGAACAGGTGATGCAACTTGCCGCCAAGCGCCTCGACCAGTTTGCGCGCTGCGGCTTCGCGATCGCTCGGATTGGCGACCATGCTCTTGATGGCGTCGGCGGAGTAGCTCAGTTGATAAAGATAAAATGGCATGGCGCGGTCCTCCCTCAGACGGGGCCGCGGCACCATTGCATTGCCGTTCGTCCCCTTTCACATGCTGGGCGGCTCGACAAGGCGGCGTCTACAAGAGCCGCTAAAAAGATATAAATCCGCTTCATCTTGCGAATGCTACCGCAGCGCTCTGGCACAGCCTGATGGCAAGGTTCAGACCATCCAGAACCGGCGCTTGATCCATCAGCGCCAAGCAGCATAACGTCAACCAAAAGAGCCGGAGCCCTCCAGACCAAAATCAAGCCGCCTGTTCCAAATCATTCGACGACGGACAAAACGCAGCCCAATTCGGTATTTCAAAACCAGCCCTGAGTATCCGTCATCCGCCGGGCGGTCATGCTGTATGTGCGCTTTCCGCTTTCGCTTCGGAACGTCGAAGACTTGCTCCATGAGCGTGGCGTCGACGTGAGCCACGAGACCGTCCGTTTCTGGTGGCACCGGTTCGGCCCAATGTTCGCCGCAGAGATCAAAAAGAGGCGGATTGAGGTGATGAAATCCAGCCGCTGGCGGTGGCATCTGGACGAGGTTTTTGTGAAGATCAACGGTGAGCGGCACTACCTGTGGCGGGCCGTGGATCACGACGGTGAGGTCCTGGAAAGCTTTGTGACGAAGGCGCGTGATAAGACAGCATGGTTCTGTCAGAGCAAAATCACTTGAGGCGGGCAGGGCGGTTTCATAGCTTGCCGAGATGACAAAACGCTCCCCATTCCGCTACTTCAAAACCAGTCCGGAGATCATCCGTCTTGCCGTGATGCTGTATGTCCGGTTCCCGCTGTCCCTTCGCAATGTGGAGGATTTGCTGCACGAACGCGGCATCGATGTCAGCCATGAAGCTGTTAGATTCTGGTGGCATCGGTTCGGTCCGATGTTTGCGTCTGAGATACGAAAACGGCGGATTACTGGCATGAAATCCAGCGGGTGGCGGTGGCATCTGGACGAGGTTTTCGTGAAGATCAACGGCGAGCGGCATTATCTATGGCGGGCTGTCGATCATGAAGGCGAAGTCCTGGAAAGCTTCGTCACAAAGACACGTGACAAGAAAGCTGCGTTGAAATTCTTAAAGAAAACAATGCGCAAACACGGTCGGCCCGAGGTGATCGTCACGGACCTGCTACGCTCGTACGGAGCGGCGCTGAAGGAGATTGGCGCAGCACACAGGCAAGAAACCAGTCGCTGGCTGAACAATCGAGCAGAGAATTCGCACCTGCCTTTTCGACGACGAGAACGGGCCATGCTCCGCTTCCGGCGCATGCGAAGTCTGCAGAAATTCGCCGCTGTTCACGCCTCCGTCTGCAATCACTTCAATCATGAACGCAGCCTCTCAACTCGACCCAATTTTAAGCTCAACCGCGCCGTTGCTCTCGCCGAGTGGCGCGGTATTTGCGCGGCATAAGGGGCAGCTTCTCTGTCCTAGCAGAGACTGGTTCGAATTAGTCTGGCAGCACCTTATGCTGGTCTCTGTGACCGAGCGCACAAGAGAAATTGGCATTCGCCTCGCGATCGGTGCGCAGGCCCGACAGGTGCTTATGCAGTTTCTCGTCGAAGCCATAATTCTGTCCCTGATCGGGGGACTGATCGGTATTGTTCTGGGGCTCGGGGTGGCATTGGTTGGGGCAAGATTGCTTTCGGTCCCGTTTACCCCGGACATTGGGGTGGTACTTCTTGCGTTCTGCTTTTCCGCGCTTGTCGGAATAATTTTCGGGTTTTTTCCCGCGCGGCGCGCCGCACGTCTCGATCCGATCGAGGCGTTGCGTCACGAATAATCGGTGGCCGACGCAGCATCAGTTATTCGGGCTCAAAGCTGCCGTTGGCACTGTCAAAGAAAGCCAGCTTTAGACGGACAGGTCAGTTCCGTAGCGTCTGGGCATTACCAGACCTTCGGGCAGTGTCAGAGAAAACTGGCTTGAGCGGGGCAGGGCGGCTAGCTAACCTTTATCGATGCCAAAGCCTTTTCTTTTCAGATAGTTAAAGGCCGGTCCCGAAGTTATCCGCCTGGCGGTGATGATGCATGTCCGGTTTCCGCTGTCACTTCGCAATGTCGAAGACCTACTGCATGAGCGAGGCATCGAGATCAGCCATGAAACGGTTCGGTTTTGGTGGAATAGATTTGGCCCGATGTTTGCCGCGGCGGTCCGCAGAAAGCGGGTTAGCTGAATGCGCGCGTTCTCCAACTAGCAATGGCACTGTCGGGGACGAGAAGGGTTCGAATTAGTCTGGCAGCACCGTCGCCGTTACTCCGACCGCCCTTCTTTTTCATCGGATTTCTTGACGCGGGTCTTGCCGGCGGGGCGTTCATTGGCTCGTTTCAACTCATCCAGCGTGCCGATGTCACGCGGCAAACGTCCACCAGAACGCCCTGCTTGGGAGATGGTGCCTTTGGCACCAAGGCCGTGGTTGGAGTTGTCCGATTTCTGGGTTTTGTCGCGGGTCATCGTTTTGCCTCCAATTGGTCGTTTACGAAAATGTCTGCCTCAGCGCAGGCCGAGAAAGCCCAGGATGAACAATACGATGACGACAAGGCCAACGATGTATATGATCCGGTTCATGGAATTCCTATCCGATCTGAGAGTGGTCAAGGCGCACTTGCATTGCTCAGTATGACACATCGAAAGCCCTGCCGAATTGACGTGGATCAGTCCGCAGCGAGCGGCAGTGCCGAATTGATCTTTGTCGCGGGCAAGATGCGTGACCTGCAGGCCAAGGCCGTCAAGGCGATCTGACCTGTTGATGAACAGTGTCACATCTTACCTTCCCCTCAATGAAGGGCGGCGACCTGTCGTGATGAATTGGTTCTTGCCACTTTGCAACCGTGCTGATGCAGGTTAGCGCGGCATCCGCGCGCAGGATTTATCTGGTCGGAAAAGGTATCATGTTTCGCATTTCCGATATCCCCGAAACCGGAGAGGTTCACTATGGAAAATCACATGTATTCGATCACACTTCGCCTTGCGATGGTTCTTGTCGCGGGAATCGTTCTGCAGGGCTGCAATACAACCGAAGGGCTCGGTAAGGATTTGACCTCGGCCGGACAGGCGGTGTCTGAGGCCGCCCAGGAGAACAAGGATTACTGATCTTCGAAAGAGTCCAGCCTGATAGCCTTTCCGCGGCAGGTCCTGAATGCAGGGCCACGAAAGCCTAAGTGATGCGCTCTACATCAGCCGACCGATCTGAAGCTGCAGCGCTACATCATGGGTGCCGAGGCAGGCTAGCATTTCCGTTACACGTTCTGATCAGGTCCGTCACAGTGCACGAGACGGCAGACGGTACTCGGATCGACCTAGAAGGTGCAATCGCGGCCCTAGTGGGCTGGCCCAGTCTGGAGCTGATGCCATTCTTCCTGTTGGTTGGGTGGAGAACTGCCACCCTATACAGGGTTGGCGAAGGTCAGCGATGCGGACAAAATAAACCTATAGACTGTAACCCGACGAGATCGGTGTTCCTCCAACCCCTTAAGTCATTTTGCTCTGACAGATGCAGCAGTACGGTATTGTCAGATCAAACCAGCTTGAGGTGGGCAGGGCAGTTTCGTAGCTTCCCTTAATGACAAAACGCTCCCCATTTCGCTACTTCATAACGAGCCCAGAGGCCATCCGCCTGGCGGTGATGATGTACATCCGGTTTCCGCTTTTATTGCGAAGCGTCGATCATCCTCTGCTCGAGCGGGGGGAGCGAGATCAGTCATAAGACCCTGCGGTTCTGGTGTAACAGATTTGGCCCGATGCTCGCTGCTCAGATGCGTCGGAACCGGATCAGCCGAATGCGTGCATTCTCGGACTGGCAACGCCACCTCTACTCGCGTGACGATTTCAAACTTGATCGGGCCGCTGCTCTGGCAGAGTGGCGTGGTCTTGGCGCGGCACAAGGGGCAGCGTCACTGTCCATTCGAAGACTGGTTCGAATTCGTCTGACATCACCGTGTGACAGGATGTGGAACATGGGCCTTCTCAGGAGGGTTCGTTCTTCGGGGAGTTTGAGACAAGAAGGTTCTCCCCTGCATCGGGAAGCTCCGCACCGGCCGCTTGCCGTTTCAATTCGGGCTCTTCGGAAACAAGATCGCCCTCTCCCGACGTGGCGACGACCGTGTCGCCGGATCCTGCGGCACTGGAAGATGTGGGGACCGCACGGGTTTCCGGTGCGTGCGCGGCATCGCCGTGAACCTCCAGGCCTTTTGGAAAAATGACCTCCCGCGCGGCGTCAGGCATCGGAACCCCGGCATCCTGAAGCGCCCGTTTCACCTGACGCATCAGGGCCGAGCGAACCTTGAAGATCGAATAGGTCCTGCCATCGAACCAGAATTGCACCCTCAGATTCACAGTTGACGGCCCAAGCTCGTCGACCAGCGCCGCGGGTTCCGGATCATCAAGCACCGCCGGATGCGCACGCAGCGCCGCAATGATGATGTCCTGTGCCTTCATGACCGAGGCGTCATATCCGATCCCGACTGTAAATTCGGCGCGCCGCCCCGGATTGCTAGAAAAGTTCGTGATGATGCTCGAAAAGACCAGTGCGTTGGGGATCTGCACGTGATTTCCATCAAGCGTCAACAAGACCGTGGTGCGCATGTTCAGGTTCTGCACGATTCCCTGAAAGCCGGAAACCTGTATCCAGTCGCCCGTTCGAAACGGGTTGCGGACACTCAGCAAAAGACTGGCGAGGGCGTTTTCGGCGATCTCGCGAAAGGCCAGGCCGATCACGATACCGATCAGGCCGGTGCCGCCGATGACCGTAACGGCAAGCCGCGTCAACCCAGCCACCTGAAGCACGAGATAGAGACCGATTAGAAAGACCGGGATCGCCAGGGTTCGCGCGACGATCTGCAACAGAAGCGGCGAGGGGATGCGTTGCCTGAGCAGGCGCCGGGACAAGGCGGCTACACCGCGCGATAGGAACCAGAAGACCAGCAGGATCGTTAGGGAAACGACCGCGATGGGCGCGAAGCGTTGGGCCTGATCGGACAGGTGAACGACCTCGCGCCAGGTGGGTGTCAGGTCCCAGCTGACCTGCGGCTTCACCTCGACACGATTGACCACGGCCACGACATCCTGCGTCCGCAAGGCCAGCTGGCGCGCCCATTCCTTGCGTTCATCCGTCTCGGTCTGACCGTCCAGGAACACCAGGCCCTCCCGCACGGAGACGGTAACTGGGTTGAACCAGCCGCTAGCATCGAGAATCCTCTGAAGGCGCTTGGCGATTTCGGTATCTCGCGCATCGGGCGTGACTGAGATTTCCTTGGTAGGGTCTGCGGAAGGTCCATCCATCGCGTTCGGCGCCGACTGCGACCGAGCATCCATGCTCATACTTGCCAGCACAAGGACAGCGACGACGACCAGACAACCCAGAGACTTCAGGAACAAGGAGACGTAGGCCATTGGTATTCTCTCCGCTGAACGCGTGTACGGAATTCCCGAACGGGTTTCATGGCCACGATCGCGATGCGCGACGGCCCACCTTTTCCAGTCGTACTAACCTTGGCCAAGCCTAAGCATTCCGCCACCTGTTACAACTGTCCAGAGGGCGATTCCGAGCGCTACGCAGCCTGTCCAGTGAGGCTCGTAGCAGTATATTATCGAGAGTAAGGCCCGCCAGAACCATTAAGTGGTGCTATCAGCAGAAATTGGCTTGAGGTGGGCAGGGCGGTTTCGTCGCTTCTCTGGATGCCAAAACGCTCCCATTCCGGTTCTTCATAACGAGCCCAGAGGTCATCCGCCTGGCGGTGATGATGTACATCCGGTTTCCGCTTTTATTGCGAAGCGTCGATCATCCTCTGCTCGAGCGGGGGGAGCGAGATCAGTCATAAGACCCTGCGGTTCTGGTGTAACAGATTTGGCCCGATGCTCGCTGCTCAGATGCGTCGGAACCGGATCAGCCGAATGCGTGCATTCTCGGACTGGCAACGCCACCTCTACTCGCGTGACGATTTCGAGCTTAATCGGGCCGCTGCTCTGGCAGAGTGGCGTGGTCTTGGCGCGGCACAAGGGGCAGCGTCACTGTCCATTCGAAGACTGGTTCGAATTCGTCTGACAGTATCCTCTTGTCTATTCGCGGTTCAATGCAACAGCGGTCCATCATGATCCAGATAGTCGATGTCAAACCCCGAGAACTCTTTCAAACGCTCAAAATCATCAAAGGTCACTCGGCCCTTCTGGAAGGTGACCAAGCCATCCTCGCGCAGGTTTCGCAGCACGCGGTTGACATGCACTGCCGTTAGCCCAAGGACATCGGCAAGGTGGTATTGCGTAAGTGGGCAGTCGTAGCCCAATTTGTCACCCAGCCCCACAAGCTTTAGCCTTGCGCCAATTTCCAACAGAAAATGCCCCATCCGTTCCTCGGCGTTCCTGCGGCCGAGATTGACTAGATGTTCCACAACCATTGCCTCGTCACGGGACGCTGCCCATAGAATGGCGGTCGCCAGACGTGGTGACTGTCCGAACCCGTCAAGGATATCAGCGGCAAGCACGACCGAGGCTTCGAGACGCGTGACTGCCTCGACACTATGATCGGAGGTACGGAACAGCACGCTGCGAAGTCCCAGGAAATCACCAGGGATCTGGACATCAACGATCTGTCGCCCTCCGTCAGCGAGGATCTTGTAGGAGCAGGCCCAGCCCTCAGCCAGAATGAAGGCCGTCTGTTTCGCCTGCCCCTCGGTGATCATCTCATGACCCGGCAGGAAAGTTTTCTTGCTACGGTGAAAGCGGCTCAGAATATCCAGATCGGTTTCTGACAGGGCCACGAAAGCGGCCAGCTTGCGCGTCAGTGGGCTTTTCAATATCGACATGGCTTGTCTTTCAAGGGTGTGGATCAGGCGTTTTCACACGAACATGGGGCCGAAACCGAAGTAACGGATACTGTTCTCAATCAGCACTGCCCATCATGAACTGTTTATGAAGGTTCGAGCTTGCCGCCGAACGGTGCGAGAGCCACTGTGTCTGTTGATATTGAGGCGATACATGACAGCGTTCAATGGTAATGCCTGACAACACACTTCTACCATTTGCGAGCCACTGCTTCTGGCCTTGAGCGCGCGAATTTTTTCCAGAGCAAGAGATCGTCGGGTTACTCAAGGATGCCGCTGCGGCGCATGAGATTGTGCAGGCTGGCAAGGTTTCTGAGCGAGATGCGGCAATAGTCACGTTGATCGACGCCCTACTGGATCGGCGCACCAGTCCGAACAAGCGGTGAAGGCAACGTCGCGCTATGGCTGACCGTAATCGAGCAGGCCGTGTTTGGCCAACGAAATTCAATGGTCTCGCCACATGATTCACTTTTGCAGCGAGGCCAACCAGCGATCGCAGACTATGGTCAGGCATCCTCAGCTTTTCCTTTGGAATTATCCGCCATACACGCAAGCCAAGAACGACAAGGATGAACAGGACGATAACCACAAGCCCTACAATAAGGATGATGTTCTTCATGGATTTTCCGTATTTTGAAACTGGTGACCAGTCATTACGGCCGCCGCGCTATCACTCACCGTCAGGGGAGTTGCTAACATGGATCAGCGATCATCATTTTTCGGCTTGAGAATCCAGCGATCGCAATTTGGCAGAGTCTCACAGTGCAGGATCCTTCACCCCTCCAATATGGAAATGCGAATTCGCGGGATCGCGTTTCAAGCTGTCACTCGGCCCGCCGAATTGAAACCACCATGGCCGGTTGACACAAAGGTTGCTGATGCACTGATTTGGATCAGCTTGGATTTGGCGGGGTTCGCCTACCACAGTCATAGTGATCGAATCATTCGATTGCACCGCGGTTATTTGCGGACACAGGAATGCCTGACGAAAAGAAAACGTCGAAAGTCCGGCATCTTTCTTAACCTGTCTTCCGCAAAAGCCCATGAAAGAATACAAATGTCCATGAAGCTTATTCTGAGTGCCGCAGCCGCTGGCCTCGTTCTGACCTCCACTGCTTATGCCCAGACCACTGCAACGGCCTGGACCGAACTAAACCTGCGGTCGGGTCCCGGCGCGACCTATGACATCATCGCGGTGATCCCGACCGCGCAAAGCGTGACGGTTGATGGCTGCCTTGAGGCTTCGAACTGGTGTCGTGTATCCTATGGCGAAATGAACGGCTGGGCTGCGGGCGATTACCTGACCGCCACGGTTGAAGCGCCGATCGTGGTCAACCGCGAGCGGCTTGCTGTAAAGACGATCACCTACGAGAAGGCACCTGATGCCGCAATTGGCGCTGGTGCCACAGGAGCGGTGGCCGGCGCGATGATCGCGGGTCCGGTCGGAGCGATCATCGGCGCGGCAGTGGGCATGACCCTTGGCGATGCGGTCACCCCGGAAGAGCGCGTCACGACCTATGTCCGCGCCAACCCGGTCGAGCCGATCTATCTGGACGGTGAAGTTGTCGTTGGTGCCGGTATCCCCGAGACAGTCACTTTGTCTGAAGTCCCCGAGAGTGAATATTTTTACGCCTATATCAACGGCGTCCCGGTGCTGGTCGAGCGTGAGCAGCGACGGGTCGTTTACGTCGTTCGCTAATTCTACGATGAGATTACGCTGATATCTGACGGTCCGGAAAACCGGGCCGTCAATTTCGCAAGCAGCCATGCTTTTCTCTGGCCGCTGGTCAAACAATAGAGAAGAGAACTCGCACCTTCCGTTACCAAGGAGGGAAGTGACGATGTTCCGCTTCCGGCGCGCGCGAAGTTCGCAGAAATCCGCCGCGATTCACGCCTCGACCTGCCATCTATTCAACGCGAGGCGCTGCCTCATCTCAAGATCATATTTCAAGCTGAACTGTGCCGCCGCTCTTACTGAGTGGCGCCGTCTCTTGGCCGAATGAGGGAGGGCCATCATGTCCTTGGTGGGACCGGTTCTAACTGGGCTGTCAGCATCCGCGAAAGAAAACGAAACATCGCCGAAGCACTGACTCAGATCAGTGCAGGGGGCAATGCCTTAGGTCATTATTGCTATGCAAAGATCCGGATTGGATGGCGAAGCGCCAGCTTCAAACGGACGAAGAAAAGGACAACTGCCATGAATGTAAGTTCAAAACTCTTTTCTGTAGTCACCGTCATCGCCCTGACCGGTTGCACCTATAACACGGGCGCGCCGAACCAACCTGCTACCGGTGCGTTGATCGGGGGTGCAACCGGGGCGGCCATCGGAACCGCCATTGGACATGATACGAAGTCCGCGATCATCGGGGGCGCTATCGGCGCGGCCGTTGGCGGCGCCATTGGGACCGACATGGCCCGACAGGAACGCGAGCTGAACCAGCAGCTTGCGGGCAGCGGTGCGGTCATCACCAATACAGGCAGCCAACTGCGCGTGATTCTACCCGAAGCCATTACCTTTTCGACAGGGTCCGCCACGGTCGCGCCCAGCTTCCTGCCACCACTGCGTGAAATTGCCCGCTCGCTGAAAGCGCATCAAAATTCGACGATCCGCGTGGTGGGGCATACGGACAATGTTGGCTCTGCCAGCTACAACGACCAGCTTAGCCGTGATCGTGCTCTGGCCGTTGCCCGGATTCTGATCCGGGACGGTGTCGCAGCGAACCGTATCACCTATTCCGGACGCGGCTTCCAAGAGCCGATCACGTCGAATGCGAGCGCCGCAGGTCGAGCACAGAACCGTCGGGTCGAGGTCGTGATTACCCCGACCAATTGATTGGGCCGCGCGCAACGGTCGGTCGGCCTTTTGCTATCGATGGGGCCGTTCGCACCAAAACTACCAGAACACTGGCCGCCATTTTTTCCGGAAAGGATATGATCATGGATAAAGATAGAGTTATCGGCTCGGCAAAAGTCGTCAAGGGCAAAGCCAAAGTTGCCATCGGCAAAGCCATCGGCGACGCAAAGCTGCAGGCAGAAGGTGAAGCGGACAAGGTCGAGGGCAAAGCCCAGAACGCCGTCGGCGGGATTAAGGATACGATCCGCAAGGATTAGGCGAGGCACCGAACATGCGAAGTATCGCAAGGTTTCTCCCTCAACTACTGACCTGGGAAAGCCATTAAATCGAGACGTGAACAAGGAAACTGATCTTGAGCCGTAATTCTCTTTTCATCCTGATCGGAGCGCTTGCCATCTGCGTATTGGGAGCAAGCTATCTTTACTACCAGGAACGCCAGAAAGGCATCGACATCCAGATCGACGGTCACGGCGTCAGTATCAAAGGCAACTGAGCAGGCCAGCCCTGCACAACACATCTTCACATCATGCGCCCTCGCAAGATGGGCGGCCCCTCCAGAGGAGAAATCACCATGTCACTTGGTACGATCTTGACCGTTGTCCTTATCATCTTCCTCCTGGGCGGATTCAGCGGCCGCTTCGGCGGCTATGGATATGGCTTCGGTCATGCCGGGGTCGGTGTGCCGGGCACCATTCTGATTATCGTGGTCATCCTGATGCTTTTAGGAAGAATCTAACCGCGACAACATGCTCGAAGCGCGTGCATCTGATCCGATTAGCCTTGATGAATAGGCTCGCGCCCTACGACAAAGGTCCGGCGGCGCTCGTGCAACCTGTCGAGAACGGTGAGTTCGGCACCAGAAGGCTTCACCAAGGCATCAAGTTTCCGGATCAAAGGCTTGTCCTGTAATATGCGCCCCTTTTGGGTACACTGACGAATGCCTGGCACGGGAAATTTCCCGATTGCTGATGTCGATCAGTCCAGCTTTCGGAATTCTTTGAAACGCTTGCTCATGCATCGCTGGGGCATCATCTGCGCGAAAAAGCCATGGAAGGCTGACCGAACATGTCGGAGAATGATATAATTTCAGGAATAGCGGCACTTACGATTTGCGAAGCCCTGTTGCTAGCGCTCAACGACGCAAGAGTTCTTCCCGAAAGCGAGATCATTGGCGTTCTGAAGGACGCGGCGGCCACCCATGATAACGCCGTTGGCACTTCTGTTGAGCTTGAAAAACACAAAGCCGTATCCGCCTTGATCCATGGCATCATAATGGGGGGCAATTCGGTTCGCAGAACCTAAGGCTCAAGACGGCAGTGTCAGAAGAAACTGGCTTGAGGCGGGCACGGCGGTTGCATAGCCTTGCCGGATGATAAAAAGCTCCCCATTTCGGTATTTCAAAACGAGCCCTGAGGTCATCCGCCTGGCGGTGATGTTGTACATCCGGTTTCCGCTTTCGCTTAGGAACGTCGAAGACTTGCTCCATAAGCGTGGCGTCGATGTGAGCCACGAAGCCGTTCGTTTCTGGTGGCACAGGTTCGGGCCGATGTTCGCCGCAGAGATCAAAAAGAGACGGATTGAGGGGATGAAATCCAGCTGCTGGCGGTGGCATCTGGACGAGGTGTTTGTGAAGATCAAAGATGAGCGGCGCTACCTGTGGCAGGCCGTGGATCACGAAGGCGAGGTCCTGGAAAGCTTTGTAATGAGGACGCGTGATAAGACAGCGGCGTTGAAATTCCTAAAGAAAGCAATGCGTAAGCATGGTCGCCCGGAGGTTATCGTCACGGACCGGTTGCGATCGTACGGCGCGGCGCTGAAGCAGATCGGTGCAGCAGATCGCCAGGAAACTGGCCGGTGGGCGAACAACAGGGCTGAAAATTCGCGCTTGCCGTTTCGACGAAGGGAGCGGGCGATGTTGCGTTTCAGGCGCATGCGAAGTCTGCAGAAATTCGCCGCTGTTCACGCTTCTGTCTACAATCACTTTAATCAGGACCGCAGCCTCTCAACTCGACCCGATTTCAAGCTCAACCGTGCCGCCGCTCTGGCCGAGTGGCGCGGTCTTTGCGCGGCATAAGAACAGTGTCACTGTCCAAGCTGAGACTGGTTCGAATTCGTCTGGCAGCACGCCCAGGTATGTTTCGGCGCCCCCTGGTTGTCGTGACGAAGGCTACCACAAATCGTTGAAGGCATCCGCGATACGCGGGGCGCCGACACGGGCGCCCCGCGTCGATTGCGTCAGGCCCAGCCGAGGGCGCGCATTGACTGGGCGTCGTTCCAAATCTTGGTCATGTGTTTGATTTTCGGGCCATCGAACGTCATCGCATAGACGTAGTCAGCCGCGACGCTGCGCCCAGTCGGCGGCACTGGGCCGCCCTCGTCCGTGTGGGTCCCGTGGAACACTGCGAAACCCAGCACAGTGGCGCGCGCGTCGTCTGTGGCGAAGGCCTTGATCTCATAGTGGCCGTCTGGCGCCAGTTTCAGCAGACCCTCCATCCAGCCGGCATAGGCCTCGATCGTGTCGATCTCCGCAAGGGCGTCAGACTGGCAGGAGAAGGTAGCACCCGGCACGCAGAAAGGTGCGCAGGCGGCCCAGCCCTTGCCCGTCTCGATGGTGTCGAAGAACGCGGCGGCGGTGTCGGTCATCGTCATGGGCTTGTTCATCGTGTTGCTCCCGGTCAGGCGGCCGCGATCTGGGGCGGCCTTTTCCAGTAGGGCAGTCTTGTGCAGCCCTCGCTACTAGTCCGGCTAAAAAAATCTAAATCCCGGCGGGAAAGACCGGCATGGTAAGGACCGGCATGGTAAGGACCAGAATGGCAAAGGCCGGAATGGCACTGTCAGATCAAACCGCCTTGCGCGGGGCAGGGCGGCTGGCTGCCCTGTGTTCGCGGCCCAGACCCGTCGAAACCGGATCAATCGCATCCGCCCACCGCAACGGGCCGTGGCACCTGGGCCAGGTTTTCGTGAATACGAACGGGAAACCCAACTGTCCTTGCGGGGATCGGTTCGCATTGGTCTGACCGCGCCTTCAATTGCCTAACTTTCGCCAGAAACGGTCTTTAAGCAGGGAACACGAATTCATTTCCTGGGAGATTGACTATGAGTATGATTATCGAAAACCCGCTTGCGGTTGCTGCCTTTCTTTGTGGTGTCGCCGGCATCTATCTTGTCGTTGTACGCACCATCAGGAGGAGAAAGCAGTAAGCTTTCTCTGACTGAATATTTCTGTCTGGCCTGGCCCTACCAAGTGGTTCGCCGTGGAGGTTGGCGTCAGGCATAGCGAATGGATGACGGTCGCAGCGCCTGCGATGACGCAGTGCAAGACATCTGTGCCGCGTTCAAATGTGTCTGTCGGCATTGTCCTGGCCGCGATATAGCATCGCTTGCTGCGTGACGTCCTGATCTTGGGCGTCGCGCGCTTGCCGCATCTATTGGTCTGGTTTCAGGCGTCATCATCAACCCTTTACCCTTCCCTCATCCCCCCGCCTGACGGGTTTCGTTCCCGGGTGGCTGATTTGACCTCAGTCAACGACAGGCTGGCCGGCTTGCGCCAACCTCGTCTTGTTGTCAAAGGAGGGTGCTTGATGTTTCATACTGTTCTGGTTGCAACCGACGGATCAAAGGCCGCCAGTCGCGCAGTTGACGCTGCAATCGACATTTCTCTCAAATACGGCTCACGCCTTTACATCATTCATGTTCTTCAGCACGGGCGGGCGGTTGAGGAATTGGAGCGTATGGCCGAGATCGAAGGTCTTGTCGCTGGTATCTCGGAGCCCGAGCCGCCCGCTCCGACCCCTGAAGCCGCCGCAGTCCGAACCGTGCTTCTTGAAAGCCGGCATGATGGCCGTGTCTTGTCGAAAATCGGCGAGATGATCCTTCAGCGTGCAGCGCAGCGGGCGCGGGAGGCTGGCCTGGGCAAGGTAGAGACCTTGTCGGCCAATGGTGATTATGCGGACGGCATCCTTGACGCCATTGACGAAACGTCGGCCGATCTTGTGGTCATGGGGCGGCGCGGTCTTGGAAAAGTCAGGCAACTGTTGCTCGGCAGTGTTTCGAACAAGGTCGTGCAACAGTCTGGCGCCGCTGTTTTGCTCATCCACTGATCCGGCTGCGTGCAGCCCCCGGTTTGCGGCCACGGCCGAGGCCAAGGCCGGTCTGCATTGGTCTGACAGCGCCTTCCCGAAGCCGGTGAGCTGCAACTTGCGCCCAAGGGTCTATCGCGCCTCACTGTCATCGCTGCAAGCGGACAATCGTCTGATCATCGTCCAGTTGAACTGATGTTTGATGTTGTGCTCGTACAACCACTTGTCCTGAAGATGGTAGGCTTCCAACTCCGGTGCCCCGGCACATTCCCAATCCCGATTTTGCAGCTGAACGTCATGGATCAATTCGTGCAGCAAGACGGACTGGTCGAAATAGTTCAAAGGTGACCAGGGATAGGTCAGAAAGATGTGGCGTTTTTCGCGGTCAAAGGCTGCCAGAAGGACAGCATCGACCAGCAGGTCTGATTGCTCATACGCGATGACGTCTCCGACTTGGCAAAACGAAATCGTTGGGGGATCATTGTAGGTAGCAAGAAGATCGTATGACGTGTTCATGGCAATCCAGGCAATCATCTGGTTGAACAACTGCTCTCCGATGACAGATGGAACTGCGGGATAGGGGGTTTCGACCCTTGGTGAGGGTTGGCAAGCCTCCAATTCATCCGCAGACACCGACCGGTTGCCTGTTGGAAATCCAGCCAGGACAACCGCCGCGGCGCACAGGATATTTCTGCTTGCTACGTTTTTCGCCATCATCAGATATTATCGCGCGATCCTTGCTGCTCTACAATCGGTTGTGCGGGTGGTTTTGTGATGCGTTCATTTTGCCTTGAGGCTGACAAAGCGGTGGCGCCCGCCCAGATTTCAGGAATCGCCGCGTCGGTTTTGCGATCATCCCTCGAACAGACAGGGGGATTGCCCCGCTTGTAAAGCGCCGAACGCCTTCGCACTGCGGGGGACGCCGCCGGACATGCCGCATCACGGCTTTGCCCCGGCAGACACCCGCGCGGTTGTTTGCGATTTGTTTCAAGCTGCACCATCAAACAAGCCGGACCAGGCGATGGGCGCGCGGGATGTGAGGCTCTGTCACTGTCCTGGCAGAGACGGGTTGGCATTGGTCTGACACCGCTTTGGATCCTTTAAGGACGTTTAAGGCAGGGCTACAGGACCTTTAAGACGGGTTTTGCGAAAAGGGTTTCACGAAAGACATCACCGCAATTTCGGGAGCCTGCCAAATGACCACATTCAACACCAATATCGACCTTGATCCGCGCGGCGATGCGACACCAGGCACGCGCGCCACAGCCAAAGTGCTGACCCTGCAACTTGCGAACCTGTTGCGCGGCAATCTGTTTTTCGTCGCGTGGCCCCCGGATGAACTGCTTGAAAAAGCCGCCCGGCGCGAAGCCGCCCGCCGCGCCGTCGACAATCTGTTGCGATAGGTCAGGCCCTGTTGCGGGATCAATTGGCCGGGCACCAGCCCCGGCTGTCCCGGCGTGTCAGGCCAAGGGAATGCCACTGCCCGTCAAGGCATCCTTGAACAGCGCAAGATACGGAGGATATTTGAAGGGAGTGGTCTCAAGCGTGTATTTCAGGGTCAGGCCTGGATTGATCTGCAAAAGCTCGCGGCCCATTCGCCTGGCATCCTCGATACGCCCCATGCGCCAGTAGCAACACAAGAGCGAGAAAACCGTCGAGCCATAATTCGGCGCCTCGTGGTAAGACTGTTCCAGCATGGCCACGGCCTCGTCGTTCCGTCCAAGCCCCAGCATGATCGGTCCAAGTGCGCTGCGCACAAATCCTGTGTTGGGATCCAGAGGGTTGAGGCGCAGGGCGCGTTCTATCTCTTTCAGGGCGGTTTCGAATTCACCGACATAGGCGTGCAGCCAGCCAGAAGAGCAAAAGACAGTGACCGAATTGGGGTTGAGCGATCTGGCCTTGCGTAGCGCGACAAGGCCGATCTCGGCCCCTTTGTCCAGAAATGCCACGGTATGTCCGGCATAGGTCAACATGGTTGCATCCTTTGACCCGCCATCAAGCAGGGCATAGGCATCCGGCAGAACATGTCGCGCGTCATGGATCGAAATGAAGCGACCGCCGCAAGCGATGGTATAGGCCCAACATCTGAGTGCGCGCGCATAGGCGTAGTCGGGATCAAGCGCGATGGCCTTGTCCAGCAGGGCAAAGGCGCGGGTGAAATCGTCGGCCTTGGATGTGAAGCGCATCAAGGGCTCTACCTGCAGGCAAATGTCATAGGCGCGCAGATCGTTTTGTGGCTTCTCTCGACTGCGCAGCGCTTCGGCCGAACGCAGGGTCGGTTCAATGGCAGCCGCAACACTTTCGGTCAGGCGGTCCTGCAGATCGAATATCTCGTCCAGCGTGCCGGTGAACCGGTCAGACCATATGGCCCGGCCTGTTTCCGCCTCGACCAGTTGAACGGAAATCCGCAGGGTCGAACTCGCCTGCTGGATGGATCCTTCCAGGATGTAGCGCACGCCCAACTCGCGACCCACATCCGCCAACTGCACGGCGCGGCCCTTGTAGGCAAAGCTTGACGTGGCGGCGATGACGAACAGCCCCCCGATCCGTGTCAATGCACCGATGAGTTCCGCCGCGATGCCGTCGACAAGGTAATCCTGCGAAGCCTGCCCGGTGAGATTGGCAAAGGACAGCACCGCCAGCGAAGGGATGTCGGGCAATGCCGGACCCTGCGTGTCCGGAAGTGGCGCATCACTGAGGGCCAGCTTGTAGCCGATACCGGGAACCGTCGCGATGGATTTGGGGCCCAGGGCCTTGCGCAGGGCAGATATCTGAACCGACAGGTTGCCTTCTTCGACGGCAAGGCCGCCCCAGACATTTTCCAGAAGCTCACCTTTGCTGACAACGCGCTCCGTATGCGCGAACAGATAGGCAAGGACATCGAAAGCCCGCGCGCCCAGCTGTACGGGCGTACCGTCCAGATGCAGCGTTCGCGTGACGTTGTCTATGGTCAGGGCGGGCGCGGAAGACGTCATCGGCATACCAGGCTGGGAAACACCCCCGACCTTACAGCAATAAAACGGATACTGTCAGATTAAACCGACCTGCCCGGGGCAGGGCGGCCGCCCCTGGCGGGACGGGGTCGCATGGATATTTCGGCGGCTGCCTGATGCTTTGCTTGCCGGACGCGTCCCCCGTCAACCGCCGTAAAGACCGGCCACCTTGGCGCGCAGGGTTATCAGGGCAAGCA
>NZ_JBHTKR010000011.1:0-27566 GCF_042678485.1 Seohaeicola saemankumensis
ATTGCTGGCACAACAGCAGTAGATTGCGTGTTTTGGCCCAATGTGTTGCAGCCAGGGAACAGCGGCGCTGGACATTTCCGACGGCTGATACAGGCCCGGAAAGGTTGGCGATGACGGCCCCGTCGATCCTGATATGTGGTTGACCGTGCAGGTGTCGCGCCAAGACGGCAATCCTGCGTCGCATAGGCGTTTGGTGACCCCGGCAGGATTCGAACCTGCAACCTGCCCCTTAGGAGGGGGCTGCTCTATCCTGTTGAGCCACGGGGCCACGCAAAAAGGCTTTACCCCGGCTTGCGCGCTTGAACAAGACCGGCGCTTGACGCAAGGTTGACCCAAGAGGTCATTCAGGAAACGCCAGCTTGAGCCGCAACGATCACCGCCCGCTGACCCTTCGCGACGTGTCCGAGGCGTCTGGCGTCTCAGAAATGACCGTCAGCCGGGTGCTTCGCAATCGTGGCGATGTGTCAGACGCGACGCGTGACAAGGTGCTGCGCGCGGCCAAGGCGCTGGGCTATGTGCCCAACAAGATCGCGGGTGCGCTGGCCAGCCAACGGGTCAACCTTGTGGCCGTGATCATCCCGTCCTTGTCCAACATGGTCTTTCCCGAGGTGATGACCGGGATCAGCCGCGTGCTGGAAGGCACCGATCTTCAGCCCGTCGTGGGGGTCACGGACTATCTTCCTGAAAAGGAAGAAAAAGTGCTTTACGAAATGCTGTCCTGGCGCCCCTCCGGGGTCATCATAGCGGGGCTTGAGCATTCAGACGCATCTCGCGCCATGATGCGCGCCTCGGGTATTCCGGTGGTCGAGATCATGGATGCCGATGGCACGCCCGTGGATGCGATGGTGGGCATTTCGCACCGCCGCGCCGGGCGCGAGATGGCCGAGGCGATTCTGGCGGGCGGATATCGGCGGATCGGGTTCCTGGGCACGCAGATGCCCCTTGATCACCGGGCCCGCAAGCGGTTCGAGGGCTTCACCCAGGCGCTGGCCAAGGGTGGGGTCGAGATGGCGGATCACGAATTCTATTCCGGCGGCTCTGCCTTGGCCAAGGGGCGCGAGATGACGCAAGCGATGCTGACGCGCTCACCTGATCTGGATTTTCTCTATTTCTCCAACGACATGATCGGCGCGGGCGGTTTGCTGTGGTTGCTGGAACAGGGCTATGACATACCGAACTGCATCGGTCTTGCGGGTTTCAACGGCGTGGAATTGCTGCAAGGCTTGCCGCGCCGCCTGGCCACGATGGATGCCTGCCGGGCCGAGATCGGGCGCCGCGCGGCCGAGATCATCGTTGCGCGCACGCGTGGGGAAGCGGCGGAGACCTCTGTCATCCTGAAGCCGCAGATCAGCTATGGCGATACGCTGCGTCGACCCTGACCGATGGGTGTTCCGCGTGTTTCCAACAGACTGGCACGGCGTCTTTTCCTGAACCGCCACGCCCTCTCCGGTGGCGCGGAAAGCCGGGGGACAGCCGGTCTTGCAACGCTGATCGAACGGCTGGGTTTCGTGCAGCTTGACAGTATCGCCACGGTCGAGCGGGCCCATCACATGATCCTGTTTGCGCGGCGGCCGGCCTACAAGCCTGCCGAGCTGGACCATTTGCTGACCGAGGACCGCAGGCTTTTCGAACACTGGACCCATGATGCGGCCGTGATTCCGACGCTGTTCTATCCGCATTGGCAGTTGCGCTTTGCCCGCGACGCCGAGGCGCTGCGCGGGCGCTGGCAACGCTGGCAGCGCCATGGCTTTCTGGAGCGGACAGAGGCGGTGCTGGAGCATGTCCGCCGCCATGGCCCGGTCTGTTCCGCTGATCTGCGCGGCGATGCCCCGCGCAAGGCGGGGGGCTGGTGGGACTGGCACCCGGACAAGACCGCGCTGGAATACCTGTGGCGCAGCGGCGATCTTGCCGTGAAGGGGCGCACGGGCTTTCAGAAATACTACGACCTGGCCGAAAGGGTCATTCCGGCCGCCCTGCGCGAGCAGCGCCCCGATCCCGCCCGAACCGTCGATTGGTGCTGTTCTGCCGCGCTGGATCGGCTTGGCTTTGCCACACCGGGGGAATTGGCCGCTTTCTGGGCTACGGTGACACCGGCCGAGACCCGGGCCTGGTGCCACGATCAGGCCCGCGCGGGTGAATTGATCGAGATCGAGGTGGAAACCGTGGATGGCGGTCATCGCCGTACCTTTGCCCGGCCGGACGTGATGCAGGACGCGACAGATGCACCCGCGCCGACCGGGCGTTTGCGGGTGCTCAGCCCCTTTGATCCGGCCTTGCGTGATCGCAAGCGGGCGGAAAGGTTGTTCGGGTTCCGGTACCGGATCGAGGTCTTCACCCCCGCGGCCAAAAGGATTTACGGCTACTATGTCTTTCCCCTGCTCGAGGGGGACCGCCTTGTCGGGCGCATCGACATGAAGGCGCATCGCAACGAAGGGGTCTTGCGTGTCACGGCCCTCTGGCCGGAACCGGCTGTTGCCTGGGGCAAGGGGCGACAAGCCCGGCTTGAGACGGAACTGGACCGCGTCGCCCGCTTCGCCGGATGCCACCGGGTCGAATGGCTTGAGGGGTGGCGGCGCGATGCGATCTGAGGCTGCACGGCCGCGCGACCGCTGGATTTGGATATTTGAGGCAAGAAGAAACGGGGGCGGAAGAAACAGGGGCGTTGGCTACAGCACCTTGATCACGTCCTTGTCGACCGCAAGCATATAGCCACGCCGCGTGATGTTCTTGACCAGAAGTTCGCTGACCATCTGGTTGCCCAGCGTGTCGCGCAGCCGCTTGATCCGGGTGGCGCCCGCGGCCTCGTCGCAATCGGCGGCATTGCGGCCTGAGACGATCGCCTCGATCTCGGCGCCGCTGAGCACATCATCGTCCAGACGCGCCTCGGCCAGAACGGACAGGGTTTCCATCGCCGCATCGGTCAGCTTGAAGCCCATGTTGTTGAGATAGACGGTGTTCTCCTCTCGGCTGATCAGCAAGGATGACACCTGTATTCCCGAACTTTCGATTTGCGCCATGCGCCTGTTCAATCCCACCAGCATGGCCAGAAGGGCGAGGGCGGCAATCAGCAAGGCCGATGCGAACACCAGCAACACGAAGATCGCCACCCGGTAGGAGGCCAGCGTTTCGGAAAAGGCCGTGCCGCTCTGGGCCAGGATTTCCAAGAGCTTGATTTCAGCCTCTGTGGTCAGATCGTCATTGGCGATGAACAGCGCCTCGACCTTCATGTTGAAGGCATTGGCATCCGGCAGGTTGCGAAACAGCAACACAGCCGTCACGCCGAGGATCGCAATGATCCCGGCCAGACCCAGGGTGACGATACGGTTTCCCGCGCGCCGCGCCTCAGAAGCGGAGGTAGAATTGTCCTGCACTGCGCTTTCTTTCTTCCAGGCCAGAGGCGTCGAACAGGGACAGAACGTTCAGCAATGTCCACCCATTCCTTTCCAGGCGCGCGGCGATTTCCGTGCGCGCCTGACCCTCGGAACATGCCCCGTCGATTTGCGCAACACCGTAATGCAGCCTTAGCGGATTGTCGCGCTTGGCCTTGTAATCGGCATAGCAGTCAGCGGCGCTGGCGCTGGAGGCAAACCCCAGCAGAAGGGCGGCGATCAGGGGAAGGCGTGCGTGTTTCATGTGGCATAGATGCGCCGATGCGCCCGGATATTCAATAACGCCGCGCATCGGGACCGCCTGTTATCGGATAACCTGGCGACGATATTGCCTGTCCCTTTGCGGTCAGCCCAGTCTTGGCCATGCGATCCGCCGCTTTCCGGAACGCCCTTCCCTCTCACGATCATCCGAACGGAGATCCCCAACAACGCAAAGGAATACGCATGGCACGGAAATTCATCGCCACGGTTCTGACAGCGGCGATCGTCATCGCCGGTTTCAACGCCGCACCGGCACGGGCCGATGGGCGCGAGCTTGCACAGGCCATCGCAGGCATTGCGGCAGTCGCCATCATTGCCAATGCGCTGAACGACAAGCGCAAGAAGGACGAGCCGCAGTTGGGCAGTCGCAACACCGGGTATGACCATGGCCGGCAACACGGCTATGTCCAGCCGCAACCGGAATGGCATGGCGGGCGTCACTTTGCCCCGCGCCCGCTGCCTGACCGCGTGGCGCGCAAGGCGCTACCCGCCGTCTGCCTGCAAACGGTCGAAGACCGGCGCGGCCGCGCCGTGGATGTCCTGGGCCAACGTTGCCTTGAGAACAACTTCCGCGGCGCGCGGCATTTGCCGCAATCCTGTGCCGTCGACATCCAGTCGCACCGTGGCTGGCGCAGCGGGTATGACGCAAGATGTCTGTCGCGCGCGGGTTATTCCATCGCCCGCCGCTGAACCGGTTCAGTGCGGGAACATGACCCGATCAGAACAGGGGGCCATCCGCATGGCCCCTTTTTTCATTGCCAATCTGGCAGATCTGCGGTTTCTGGCGGGCTATGAGCACACCGGATTTCAACCTTGAGGGCGCATTGATCGCGCAGGGCCTGACCCGGATCGCCGGTGTTGACGAGGTCGGGCGCGGCCCTTTGGCAGGCCCTGTAACCGCGGCCGCCGTGGTGCTGGACCCGGCGAAAATTCCCGAAGGTTTGAATGATTCCAAGATGTTGACAGCGCGACGTCGTGAAGCGCTGTTAGAGGTGATCATGGACAGCGCCGAGGTTTCGATCGCGCATGCCAGCGTCGAGGAGATCGATGCGATCAATATCCTGCGCGCCAGCCACCTGGCAATGGAACGCGCGGTTGCCGGGCTGCCACGGCCGCCTGAACATGTGCTGGTCGATGGCAACCTGATCCCGCGCGGATTGACCATTCCGGCGACAGCCATCGTGAAGGGGGATGCGCGCTGCCTGTCCATCGCGGCGGCCTCGATCGTGGCGAAAATCACCCGCGATGCGATCATGTGGGATTTGGCGCAACAGTTCCCCGGCTACGGCTGGGAGACGAATGCGGGCTATCCGTCAAAAAGCCACAGATTGGCGCTGCAAGATCTTGGTGTGACCCCTCACCATAGGCGTTCGTTCAAGCCGGTGCACAATATCTTGTATCAACATAAAAATGTAAGTGACTGATTCAAAAAAGAAATTGACCGCGAATCGGCTTTGACTCATCTTTGACCCAACCACAGAGCGCAAAAAGCGCCGGGGCAGAGGCAGAGAATGACGATAAAGACAGACACGAAGGGTGCCGCATCGCTGCCCCTTAATCAGATCCTTGCGGGCGATTGCATCGAGATCATGAACAGCCTTCCCGAAGGCTCTGTTGACCTGATCTTCGCGGATCCCCCTTACAACCTGCAACTGAAGGGCGATCTGCACCGGCCCGACAATTCCCGCGTGGATGCCGTGGATGACCACTGGGACCAGTTCGACAGTTTCGCAGCCTATGACCGGTTCACCCAGGACTGGCTGACAGCGGCGCGCCGTCTGCTCAAGCCGCATGGCGCGATATGGGTGATCGGATCCTATCACAACATCTTCCGCGTCGGTGCGGCGATGCAGAATGCGGGCTTCTGGCTGCTGAACGATGTGGTCTGGCGCAAGTCGAACCCGATGCCCAATTTCCGTGGCAAACGCTTTACCAACGCGCATGAAACGATGATCTGGGCCAGCAAGTCCGAGGGTGCCAAATACACGTTCAACTATGAAGCCCTCAAATCCCTGAACGAGGGTGTGCAGATGCGCAGCGACTGGGTGCTGCCGATCTGCACCGGGCATGAGCGTCTGAAGGATGACAACGGCGACAAGGCCCATCCGACGCAGAAGCCCGAAAGCCTGCTGCACCGCGTTCTGGTCGGGTCGACCAATCCGGGCGATGTGGTGCTGGATCCTTTCTTTGGCACCGGCACGACCGGCGCGGTCGCCAAGATGCTGGGGCGTGAATACATCGGGATCGAGCGTGAAGACGCCTATCGCCGCGTGGCCGAGAAGCGCCTGGCCAATACCCGCAAGTTCGACCGCGAGGCGTTGCAGGTCTCTGCCTCGAAGCGGGCAGAACCGCGCATCCCCTTTGGCCAGCTGGTCGAACGCGGCATGCTGCGCCCCGGAGAAGAGCTTTGGTCGATGAATGGCCGTTTCAAGGCCAAGGTGCGCGCAGATGGCACGCTGATCGGCGATGACATCAAAGGGTCCATCCACCAGGTCGGCGCCCATCTTGAGGGCGCGCCCAGTTGCAACGGCTGGACCTATTGGTGCTTCCGTCGTGACGGGCAGACGATCCCGATCGACCTGCTGCGCCAGCAGATCCGGGCCGAGATGGAAAACGGCCCCACCTGATCCCTTCAGGACCTACCGAACACCGCCGGTGTTCATGGCCTGACTTCATGAACACCACACTGCTCCGCCATTCTACGGCGGAGCTTTTTTACATCGGCTGGCACCCTTGTTGCCGTTACCGCGGCGGCGGGTTCAGCGCCTTGTTATAGGGCTTCCAGTCAGTGATTTCGGGGTAATACATCTCGCGCCAGCGGCGGACGTGGGGGTTCATGATGCGGCGCCAGACCGGCGGCACCAACGCCGCCAGGGTCATCAGGGGATAGCCATGCGGCAGTTGTGGCGCTTCGGCCTGGGTATAGGTTTGCAGCAGGGGAAAGCGCCGGTCGGGTTTGTAATGATGGTCCGAATGCCGTTGCAGGTTGATCAGCAACCAGTTCGAAGCCTTGTGCGCCGCATTCCAGGAATGCTGCGGTTTGACATGCTCGTACTTGCCGTCGCCAAGATGTTTGCGGGTCAGGCCGTAGTGTTCGATGTAATTGACCAGCTCCAGCTGCGAGATCGCGATCCAGGCCTGCCACAGGAACAGCGCCAGACCTGACCAGCCACCCAGCAGGAAGGCCAGCAGCAGCATCGCGCCTTGCAGCGCCCAATAGCGGAAGAACGGATTGGACAGATCCGTCCATGGCAGGTCGCGCCGCGCCAGCATCTCGCGTTCCGCCTTGAAGGCCGAGATCAGCGATTGCCGCAGCACGCGCCGAAAGAAACGGTGGAACCCTTCGTTGTAGCGTGCGGTCACCGGGTCGCGCGGGGTGCCGACATAGCGGTGATGCACCAGCAGGTGTTCCGACCGGAAATGCGAATAGAGCACCATCGCCAGCAGCAGATCGCCCATCGTCCGCTCTGTCTTGTTTTTCTGATGCATCAACTCGTGGCTATAGTTGATGCCCACGGTGCCGGTGATGACGCCCACGCCGAAGAACAGACCGATCTTTTCCAGGCTCGACAGATGGCCCGTATGGGTCACGTACCAGATCAGGCCGAACAGGGTCAGGAACTGCGCCGGGGCCCAGATCAGGGTAATGGCGCGATACCAGGTCAGCTTGCTCTCTTCGGTCGCGGGGTCTGCGTTTTCGGTGTTCAGACCCAGAAGCGCATCAAGCAGAGTGGTGAAATACCAGGTGACGAGCGGCAGCAGCAGGACGGTCCAGCCCCCCTGCACAGCACCCAGCCATGCCACGGGGATCAGCATCAGCGACATCCAGAACGGAAGGGCGCGGGTGATGCGGGTCAGATGATCGGCGGGGATGAACTGGGACATGCGTGGCTCGGTCAAAGGGTTCACGGGTTACATAACAGCGTCGAAGGACGGTCTTGCAAGGTCAAAGACCTTACGCATGACCGTGGGCAGATCCGATGGCCGAAAGGCGGCGACATCAAGGAATTCGCCGCGTTCGGGGCGCGACTCATGGGGAAGGGTCGCGATGCGGATCTCCAGCAGCAGGTGGAAATGGGTGAAGGTGTGGCGCGCTTCGGCGCCCAGCACCGTCCAGTCTGCCGCAACGGGCGGGGCCTCGGGCGGCGCGCCCTCGATCCAGTCCGAACCCGGCCAGCCCAGCATCCCACCCAGAAGCCCGCGATCAGGGCGTCGTTCCAGCAGCCATGCCCCATCCGCGCGCCGCGCGACATAGGCGATGCCGCGCCGGACGGGCTGCGCCTTTTTCGGGGTCTTGCGCGGCAGGTCCGTAGCCGTGCCCCGCGCCCTGGCCTGACAGGGCGCGCGCCAGGGGCAGATGCCGCAGGCGGGGTTGCGCGGGGTGCAGATGGTGGCGCCAAGGTCCATCACCGCCTGGGCATAGTCGCCGGGGCGGTCGGCAGGCGTCGATCTGGCGGCGGCGGCCGTCAATTCCGGTTTGGCGGCGGGCAGCGGCGTATGGATGTCGTGCAGGCGGGCCATGACACGTTCGACATTGCCATCCACCACGGTTTCCGCCCGGCCAAAAGCGATCGCCGCGATGGCCGAGGCGGTATAGGGCCCGATACCGGGCAGCGTCAGCAACCCTTCGCGGGTATCGGGAAAGACGCCGCCATGATCGGCCACGACGGTGCGCGCGCATTTCAGCAGGTTCCGAGCGCGGGCATAATAGCCAAGCCCCGCCCATTCCCCCATGACATCGCCATCCTCTGCCGCGGCCAGATCCGCCACGCCGGGCCAGCGGGTCGTGAAACGATGGAAGTAATCCTTGACCGCGGCCACCGTGGTTTGCTGCAACATCACTTCGGACAGCCAGACCCGGTAGGGATCGGGCCGCGCCCCGGCGCGGCTGTCTTCGGGTGGTACGCGCCAGGGCAGCGCGCGGGCATGGCGGTCGTACCACTCCAGCAGGCTGGCGGGCAGTGCCTGTGTCCGGTTGCCCGGCTGTGACGCGTCACGCAATGTTTATACCTCTTGATCCGCTTATTGGCTGGCATCGGTGCATATGCCCACTAGAATAGGGCAAGATCGAAGGATGCAAGACATGGCCGCACGGCGACCGACCGCACAGCAGTTCACACGCGCCGCGACCCTGCTTCAGGGGCAGATCCGCCGTGCCGGTGAATCGCGCGGTTTTGCCGTCACCCGTCTTCTGACCCACTGGTCCGAGATCGTGGGCGAGGATATCGCCCGCATCGCCCGTCCTGTCGATGTGTCCTATGGGCGGCAGGGCATGGGCGCCACGCTGTCCGTGCTGACGACAGGCGCGCAGGCCCCGATGCTGGAGATGCAGAAGGAAAGGCTGCGCGAGAAGGTGAACGCGGTCTATGGCTACAACGCCATTGCGCGGATCCGGATCACGCAGACGGCCCCCACCGGCTTTGCCGAAGGTCAGGCTGATTTCAGCCACGCCCCCAAGATGCCCGCAGCAATCCAGCACGATCCAGTCGTGACCCGCACGGCCAGCGCCGTGGCGGAAGGTGTGGGTGATGAAAAACTGCGCGCAGCGATTGAATCACTGGCGCGGAACGTTCTATCCAAGTCGAAACATTGAGGGTGCGGGCCGATGCGGCCCTGACCCCCCGAAGGAAAGGTGACAAACATGAATCGCAGAACCGCCCTGATCGGCATGTCCGCGCTGGCCCTTGCTGCCGGCGGCTGGTCGCTGACCCGCACATCGACCGGGGGCATGCCTGACTTGGGCATGGCGCATGCACAAACCGCTGATGTCGACACCTCGGGCATCGTCGAGATGGTGATGGGGGCCGAAGATGCGCCGATCACGATGATCGAATACGCCTCTTTCACCTGCCCGCATTGTGCGAATTTCCATAACGGCCCGCTGAAGCAGCTCAAGGCCGATTACGTGGATACGGGCAAGGTGCGCTTCATCTATCGCGACGTCTATTTCGACCGGTTCGGTCTTTGGGCGGCGATGGTGGCGCGCTGCGATGCGTCGAAGTTCTTCGGCATTGCCGACCTGCTTTACGCGCAGCAGTCCGAATGGATCGCAGGCGGTGGCGACCCTGCCCTGATCGCGGAAAACCTGCGCAAGATCGGTCGTGTCGCGGGTCTTGAGAATGACCAGCTTGAAGCCTGCCTTGCCGACAACGCGAACGCACAGGCGCTTGTCGCCTGGTATCAGGCCAATGCCCAGGCGGATGACGTGAACTCCACCCCGACGCTGATCATCGACGGCGAAAAGCATTCGAACATGGCCTATGCCGATCTCAAGGCAATTCTGGACGAGAAACTGGGCGAATGACAGACGCACCGCTTGCCGGACTGAAGGTGGTTGAACTGGCCCGCATCCTGGCCGGCCCCTGGGCCGGTCAAACGCTGGCCGACCTGGGCGCCGATGTCATCAAGGTCGAAGCACCAGAGGGCGATGACACCCGCCAGTGGGGCCCGCCTTTCATCGAGCGCGACGGCGACAAATCCGCCTCGTATTTCCATTCCTGCAACCGGGGCAAGTCCAGCGTGACAGTGGATTTCCGCACGCCCGAGGGCCAGGAGAAGGTGCGCGAACTGGTGCGCGACGCCGATATCCTGATCGAGAATTTCAAGCTGGGCGGGCTGGTGAAATACGGGCTGGATTATGACAGCCTGTCGGCGATCAATCCCGGCCTGATCTATTGTTCGATCACCGGGTTCGGCCAGACCGGGCCCTACGCGCATCGCGCGGGATATGACTATATCATCCAGGGCATGTCCGGGCTGATGTCGATCACCGGCGAGCCTGACGGACAGCCGCAGCGCGTGGGCGTGGCGGTGACGGATATTTTCACGGGCGTCTATTCCGTGGCGGGCATTCTTGCCGCGCTCTACCAGCGCAGCCGCACCGGGCGGGGGCAGCAGATCGACATGGCGCTGATGGATGTGGCCGTGTCGGTGACCGCCAACCAGGCCATGAACTATCTGACGACCGGCACGCCGCCAGGGCGGACGGGGAATTATCACCCCAACCTGACCCCCTACCAGGTGTTCGATTGTGCCGACGGGCATATCATCATCGCGACGGGCAATGACGGACAGTATCAGCGGCTGTGCCAGCTTCTGGGGCTGGACTGGATGATGACCGATCCGAAGTTCCTGAAGAATGCCGACCGGGTCGCGAACCGGCCCGAGATGATCGCGGCTCTGAGCGCCGAGACCGCCAAGCGCAGCAAGGCCGACCTGCTGGCCGGATGCGAGGCCAGCGGCATTCCGGCGGGGCCGATCAACGACATGGCCGAGGTCTTTGCCGATCCGCAGGTCATTGCCCGCGGGATGAAGATCGCACCGGGCGGCATCCCCGGCGTGCGGGGGCCGATCCGGTTCTCGGATGCCGAGCTGGCGCTGGACCGGCCCGCGCCGAAGCTGGGTCAGGACAACCCCGGCTGAGGCGTTGGCACTACTTGAGTATTTGGGGAAAGATGAAAAGGGCCGGTGTCTACTGGCCCTTTTTCATTGGCCGGATCAGGCGCGCAGCCTTCGCAGACGCTCGCGCAGCGCATCGGGCTGATCCAGTGTCAGGCGCACGGGCAGGGTGATGACCTTCTGGCGAAAGGCCGCAGGCAGGCGCACGGCGTCTTTCTCGGTGGTGACAAGCTGCGCGCCGCGCAGCTTCGCCTCGTTCTCGAGCCGGGTCATCAGGGCGGTGGTCAGGGGCTGATGATCCTCTAATGCCTCGGCCCGGACCAGATCCGCGCCAAGCCCGCGCAGGGTGGCAAAGAACTTTTCCGGATGTCCTATCCCGGCAAAGGCCAGAAAGGGCGTATCCGTCCAGGTCATGCCGGTTTGCAGGGGTTCCAGCCTGGCGGTGAAATGCGGCACCGCGATCGCCTTGGCCCAGGTGTCGGAAAAGCCCGCCTGCGCCACGTCAAGGCCGATGGACAGGACCAGGTCGGCGCGGGCCAGACCCACGCCAACAGGTTCGCGCAAGGGGCCTGCGGGCAGGCAGCGGCCATTGCCGAAGCCCTTGGCGGCATCGACCACGACGATCGACAGGTCCTTGTGCAACGCGGGGTCCTGAAAACCGTCATCCAGCAGGACAACATCCGCCCCCGCCGCCACGGCCGCCCGTGCCCCCGCCACGCGGTCGCGCGCGATCCAGGTATGGGAGAAGGCCGCCAGCAGCAGCGGCTCATCCCCGGTCTGGGCCGCGTTGTGCAGCCTTGGGTCCACCTCGACCGGGCCGGTCAGGCTGCCGCCATACCCGCGCGAGACGACATGCGGTTCAAGATGCAGGTCGCGCAGCAACTGGATCAGCGCGATCACTGTCGGTGTCTTGCCTGTCCCGCCCGCATTCAGGTTGCCGACGCAGATCACCGGAACCGAGAGGCGCGCGGGCTTGCCCTGCGCCAGGCGCCGCGCCGTGCCGCGCGCATAGACCTTGCCCAATGGCGTCAGCAGACGTGCCATCAGCGCGGGACGGTCCGGTGGGGTGAACCAGAAGCCGGGCGCGCGCATCAGGAGGCCGCCCTGAGATCAAGCGTGTCCTGGATCATTTCCATCACCCGATCCGTCACCTCGGCGCCTGCCGTTGCCACCTCCCACGCCGTATGGGCCATCGACGCGGCCTGATCGGGCGCCGTCAGCAAGGTGATGGCCGCAGCCAGCGTTTCGGCATCGCGCACCAGCCGGGCTGCGCCCGCGCTGGACAGGCGCGCATAGGCTGCCATGTGGCGGCTGACGTTGGGACCGTAAAGGATCGCGGACCCAAGACCCGCCGGCTCGAACGGGTCCTGCCCGCCATGTCCGGGTTCAAGCGAGCTGGCCATGAAGCTGATCGGTGCGAGACGATACCATAGCCCCATGTCCCCGCGCGTATCGGCCACGAGGATCTGGGTGGTTTCGTCCGGGTATTCGCCCTGCGACCATTGCGCGGTGCGCCAGCCGTCATTGCGCAGGCTTTGGGTGAAGGCGTCGCCCTCGGCCGGATCATCCGGGACAAGGATCAGCAGGCGGCGGTGCGCGCTGCGCAGCGCCGCGCGATGCGCGGCCTGGATCATCTGGACTTCGCCGGGTTGCGCCATGGCGGCCAGCCAGACGGGGCGGCCATCCAGGACACGGGCCATGCGATCGCGCGCCTTTTCATTGCACGGCAGGGCCGCGCAGCCTTCCATCAGGGGGCCGGTAATGGTGATGGCCCCGGCAGGCACACCCAGTTTCAGCAACCGGTTTGCGGAATTGCCGGTGCTGGCCAGAATCCTGTCGAAATGGCGCAATGTGACCTTGGACAGATCCGGCAGCCAGCGCCAGCGGCTTGCATCAAGGCCTGACTCGTCTGCATCGATCAGGAACATGGGCACCTGACGCTCGGCCGTGGCGTCAAGCAGGGCGTGACGCAATTGCCCCCCGGTCCAGAGGCACAGATCGGGCCGCCACCGGTCCAGGAAGGCCCGGGCGAGGTCGTGGTTCTCGTCCGGCGGGGCGACGGGGATCACGAAACTCTTGGGTTGTTGTGGCAATGCCAGGTCCGGGGCAAGCGTCAGCAGCAGATGCAGATCCGGCCGCTGCGCGCGCAGGCGCGTCGTGATCTGGATCAGGGCCGCGGCGCGGGTTTCGCTGGTGGCATGCGCCCAGATCACCTCGCCTTCGGGGCGGGCGACCTGTTGATCGGACGGGCCGACAGCGGGTCGTGCCTGTCCGATGCGGCTGCGAGACAGGCTCAGGTAGGCGGAAAGGCTGACGGATCGCGCCATGACGCCTCAGCCGATCTCCCGCGTCGGGGAAGATTCCTTGCCTTCGTCCAGCATGCGGTGAAGATGGGTAATGAAATAGCGCATATGCGCGTCATCGACCGTGCGCTGCGCCTCGGCCTTCCAGGCACGGTAAGCACTTGCATAATCGGGAAAAATCCCCACGACATGCAGCTTGTCCACATCGCGGAATTCGGTACTGCCGGGCGCGTTCAGTTCGCCGCCGAAAACTAGATGCAGGCGCTGGGTCATGAGGCTCTCCCGTGGGGGTTTGTGTGCTTTCGCGGGCAAGGTAAGCGCTGGGGCGGGGGGGCGCAAGTTTTGCAGCGCGATCGCCGCGTTCTATCAGCCGGGCCAGGGCGCCAGGCGATCGGCCAGGGCGCGGTGCAACCTGTCGCCTGCGGCCAGCACGCCGTTGACCTGCGGGTGCGGGTTGTTGAAACGCAAGGCGGCGCCGGTGCGGTCGGTGGTGCGGGCGCCGGCCTCTTGCAGGATCAGCGCGCCAGCGGCGATGTCCCATTCCCAGCTGGGGCGCAGGGTCAGCATCGCGTCAAATCGCCCCTCGGCCACCAGGGACAGCCGATAGGCCAGCGAGGGGCGGTGATGCCGCTCCATCGCGGGCACCGCGTTGCCGCGCCAGTTGCCGGGATCATAGACCGGACGCGCGGCCAGCATCGACGCCCCACTGATCCCATCGGGGGCAGAGGCGCGGATCGGGTTGCCATTGAGACAGGCGCCCTGACCCGCCGCAGCGGTATAAAGCTTGTTCTTGAGCGGCAGGAACACAACGGCCGCCGTGATCTGCCCGTCCTCGGCCACGGCCAGGGAATGCGCCCAGGTCGCGCTGCCGTCGATGAAGCTGCGCGTGCCGTCGATCGGATCCACGATGAAGACGCGCGCGCGGTCCAGACGATCGGGGCTGTCGGGTGTTTCTTCGGACAGCCATCCGTAATCGGGCCTTGCCCCGGTCAGCCGTTCGCGCAACAGCCGGTCAACGGCCAGATCAGCCTCGGTCACCGGGCCGGCACCTGCGTCCTTGTCCCAGCGTTTGGCCGTCGGACCGCTGAAGCTGGTGGCAAGCTGGCCCGCGGCCTGTGCCGCAGCGATCAGCAGGTCAAGGTCAGTCGCCGGCAAGGGTCATCCCTTCAACCAGAAGCGAGGGCACAACGCGGCTGAGGTGCAGACGCGCATCATTGGCGGGCAAGATCCGGCGCAGCATGTCGCGCAGATTGCCTGCGATGGTGCATTCGTTGACGGGATAGGCGATCTGCCCGTTCTCGATCCAAAGTCCCGATGCCCCGCGCGAATAATCCCCGGTGTTGGGGTTGATGGTCGCGCCGATCATCGAGGTGACAAGAAGGCCGGTGCCCATATCGCGGATCAGGTCGTCACGGCTAGCGCTGCCCTGTGTCAGGGCCACGTTCCAGTTCGACGGTGACGGCGGGGCCGATGTGCCGCGCGCCGCGTTGGCGGTGGATTGCATCCCCAGCTTGCGCGCAGTGGCCAGATCCAGCGTCCAGCCGGTCAGAATCCCGTCCTGCACGATGGCACGGCGCTGTGTCGGCAGCCCTTCGGCATCGAAGGGGCGCGAGGCCGTGGCGCGCGGGCGCAGCGGATCCTCGATCAGCGACAGGTGGTCAGGCAGCACGGGTTGACCCAGCGCGCCCAGCAACCAGGACGAGCCGCGCGCAATGGCGCTGCCGTTGATCGCCGCCAGAAGATGCCCGATCAGCGAGGATGAGATGCGTTCATCGAACAGAACCGGGTAGGTGCCTGTCTTGGGCTTGCGCGCGCCCTGGCGTTCCACCGCGCGGTGGCCCGCGCTTTGGCCGATGTCTTCGGGGCTGCGGAGGTCGGACTGAAAGATACGCATGTCGCCGTCGTAATCGCGTTCCATGCCGGTTCCGGTGCCGCTGATGGCGACGCAGCTGACCGATCTGTCAGACCGTGAATACCCGGCGGAAAAGCCGTTGCTGGCCGCCAGGTGCACATGGCGCAGGCCGTAGCCCGCGCTGGCTGATTGCACCTGCGCCACGCCCTGCACCGCCAGCGCCGCCGCTTCGGCGCGGGCAGCGTCATCCTGAAGGGTGGCGGGATCGGGTTCCGGTGTGGGGTCGCACATTTCAAGCGCGGCGATGTCCCAAGCCCGCGCAAGCTGCGCCGGATCGGCCAGACCGATATAAGGATCAAGCGGCGCCTCGCGCGCCATGGCGACGGCGCGTTCCGCCATGGCCGCCAGCGTGGCGGGGCTGACATCCGAGGCCGAGACATTGGCCTGCCGTTGTCCCACCATGACGCGCAGGCCCAGGTCGATCCCTTCGGACCGCTCTGCCTGTTCCAGCACACCGCCGCGCATGTCGATCGCCAGGGATGTGCCCTGCACCGCCATGGCATCGGCGGCATCGGCGCCCGCGCGGCGCGCGGCATCCAGCAGGGCCGATGTCAGGGTGTCCAGCGGGGGAATGGTCATGGGTTGCTCTCCTTGCACTGGGGCTGAGGTAGGCCGCGGCGGGATGATCCGCAAGGGCGCAACGGTTGCAGATCGGCTGGCACCATGAAGAAGGGCCGCCCGAACCTTGCCCGGCGGCCCTGTCTTTGCGCGTTTGCCTGTGATCAGCGCAGGCGTTGCCCGTTGGCCAGAAGCTGCCCTTGCGGGGTGATTTCGATCCGCGATGTCAGGCTGTCCGGTCCTGATCCGGGGCGGGCGAACAGGCCCAGCATCATGCGGGCGCCCATGGCCTGTTCCTCGGGCATAATGCCCATCGCGACCAATGTATCCATCAAGGCGTTGCCGCCGGTCAGCTGCAGGTCCAGCGCGCCTTCGGGTCTTGGCATGCCGGGAAAGCTGCTCATGTCCGCGTTATCGAAGGTGAAGGCGCCGGTTCCGGTCAGTTGCGCCCCGGCAATGGCCAGCGTCAGCGCATTCACCGTCAGGGCGTGGATCTCACCGAAGGGAGAGCTTGCTGCCATCATCGCCTGTTGGTCCATGATATCCTGCGTCAGCCGCGCCTTGCCCGTCAGGTCGATCTGGATCGTCGCCGGATCGCGCGGCAATTGGCCGGCGGGGTCCACCATGCCCCAGATCATGTCCGAGACCGCGACATCCCCGAGGGTCAGGCCAAGGCCGAAATCTGTCGGCTCTTCGGTCTGGCCGATCGGCATCAGCATGTTGAAACTGGCCTGCCCCATGGTCAGGGTGATGGGCAGCGGGATATCGGTGCCGGCGTAGTTCATCGCCACGCCCGTCGCCTGACCGGCATAGAGCATGCTGGTGTCGTCAAGACGCATGGTCAGGTTGCCGGCCTCCGAGCTTGTATTTCCCTCGAATTCCTGTCCCTCTCCGGTGATCGCGAACTCCGAGGTGCCGTTCTCATAGCTGTAGCCACCCGACACGGCGAAACCGGAACGCAGCGCCTTGGGCATGTCCGAGGTGTCGATATTCGCGGGAACCGACATGGTGCCATCGAAGCTCAGGTTTTCGACAGCGCCGGTGACATCGATAATCCCCGAAGGGTCTTCGGGGTTGACGATATTCAGGACATAGGACATGGCCCCGGCCGTCATGGTCTGCGCGATCTGGCGCAGATCAGTGCCTGTCGTTGCCGAATTCCCGGCAACATCGGACATCGTCAGGCGCGCGTCGCGAATGTCCATCGCCGCGCCGTCCACCGACAGGCTGTTCAGCACAAAGGATACGTCCGCCGCCGCATAGGTATAAAGGACGTTGTCAGGATCGCCCGATACGACAAGGTCAAAACCGCTTTGGGCGTAATCCATCGTCATGGTGATGTCTTCGCCCTGGCCGTCGGGCGGCGTTGCGGTCACGGCCATGGGGACACGGTCCGGCATGACAACCCGGACCCGGCCATCGCCCAGTTCGACAAAGCTCATGCTGTCCATCACCAGGCTTGCCGTGCCACCGTCATCGGGCAAGGCCATTGTCAGCGTCAGCCCACTGATGCTCAGCCCGTCCGATGCGGGCTGTTCGGTGCCCGTGATCGTGTAACCCAGGCTTTCGAGGTAGCCTTTGAAATCGGTCCAGACCTGGTCTGCCGTGACTTCGGCGCAGGCGACCGAACCTGACAAGACGAGTGCGATGGCGCTGCTGCCCATGCGGAGTGACCGGATGCCCATATCATCAACCTTTCCGAGATTTCGATCCAGTGTGACCGATGCATGCGGGGCGTCAAGGTGTCTTGCGGCTGGACCCCGCCAATTCGGCAGTTTACCACGGGTAAAACACGGTGAGGACAAGATGGACGCAATCAAGGGCAAGACTGTACTTATCACCGGCGCAAGCCGCGGGATCGGCGAGGCGGCTGCGCGGGCTTTCGCCGCCGAGGGTGCATATGTGGTGCTGGCGGCCCGCGACGGGGACGCCGTATCGCGCATCGCGGCCGAGATCGGCGCCGCAGCGGCAGGTATCGCCTGCGACGTGACTGATCCGGCGCAGGTGCAGGCAGCGGTAGACCTGGCCCTGCACCGTTTCGGCAAGCTGGATATCCTGATCGGGAATGCGGGCGTGATCGAACCGATCACCCGCCTCGATTCCGCCGACCCCGAGGCATGGTCGCGCGCCATCGACATCAATCTCAAGGGTGTCTTTCACGGGATGCGGGCTGTCTTGCCGATCATGCAGGGTCAGGGGCACGGCACCGTCATCACGATCAGTTCGGGTGCGGCCCATAACCCGCTGGAAGGCTGGAGCAGCTATTGCGCGTCAAAGGCGGGGGCTGCGATGCTGACCGCCTGTGCCCATCTGGAAGCGGGCAGCGCTGGCCTGCGGATCATGGGCCTGTCCCCGGGCACCGTCGCCACCGACATGCAGCGGGTGATCAAGGCCAGCGGTGTGGGGCCGATCGCACAGCTGGAGTGGGAGGATCACATCCCCGCCGACTGGCCGGCGCGGGCGCTGATGTGGATGTGCAGCCCGGATGCCGATGACTGGCTGGGCCGGGAAATTTCGCTGCGCGATGAAGGCATCCGTCGCCGGGTGGGTCTGATATGATCGAGCTGGAAAAAGAGGGCGGCCTGTGGATCGTCACGATCAACCGCCCCGACAAGGCCAATTCCCTGACCGCCGCCATGCTGGAGGAGCTGTGCGAGATTGCCGAGGCCGCACAGGCCGCGCAGGTGTTCATCCTGACCGGCAAGGGCCGCGTGTTCAGCGCGGGCGCCGATCTTGAGGCCGCGCGCGCGGGCCTGGTCAGCAGCCCCCTGTGGGAGCGGCTGTCTGGCGCGATCGCCACGCTGCCAGGCCTGAGCATTGCCGCGTTGAACGGCACATTGGCCGGCGGTGCCATGGGCATGGCACTGGCCTGCGATCTGCGCATTGCAGTGCCCGAAGCGCGGTTCTTCTACCCGGTGATGAAGCTTGGCTTTCTGCCGCAGCCCTCGGATCCTGGCCGGATGCTGGCGCTGATGGGGCCTGCGCGCACGAAATTGATCCTGATGGGCGGGCAGAAAATCACCGCCGAGGAGGCGCTGTCCTATGGTTTGATCGACCGGGTGGTCGAGGACGCGGCCCTGCTGGAGGCGGCGCGCGCCATCGCCGCGGACACTTTGGCGGCCACGCCAGATTTTGCCAGTGCGATCAAAGCGATGTGCCGCTGAACGGCGGTTGTCGGATTGGATATTTGGGGCAAGAAGAAACAGGCCGCCGCCTATCGTCTGCGCCGGGGCCCCGGTATTTTCGAGATGAATTCCGGTGGTCTTTTGGCGACCCAGTCGACGAAGCGCGCAAGGCGTGGGTGGGTACGCAAGGCTTCGGGCGTATTGAAATGGCGGGCCAGTTCCGTTTCGGTCAGGGCGGCATGAACCTCGCGATGGCAGATATGATGCATCAGCACGACGGGGCCGCCCTTGCCGCCCTTGAGCTTTGGCACAAGGTGATGCAGCGATTGCGGTGCGCCCGGCGGGATCGGGCGCAGGCAAAGCGGGCAGGTCGGCGTATCCGAAGCATCCATGCCGGGGAAGGATGGACCATGGGCCGGGAAAGGCAAGAGCGGGAATGATGCGGGCCCTGGTGATAGGGGCCGGGCCCGCCGGGTTGATGGCGGCAGAGGCACTGGCGCGCGCCGGGCTGTCCGTTCTGGTGGCCGAGGCGAAGCCTTCGGTCGGGCGCAAGTTCCTGATGGCTGGCAAATCGGGGCTGAACATCACCAAGGATGAAGCCTTCGAGAGCTTTGTTGCGGCCTATGCCGAGGCGGCACCGGTTCTGCGCCCCGCGCTGGAGGCATTCGGCCCGGGCGCCGTGCAGGACTGGGCCCGTGGCCTGGGGCAGGAGGTGTTCACCGGATCATCCGGACGCGTTTTCCCGGTTGCGATGAAAGCCTCGCCGCTGCTGCGGGCCTGGCTGGCGCGGCTGTCGGGGCTTGGTGTCGAAATCAGGACCCGCTGGCGCTGGACCGGCATGAACGCAGGCATGGTCTTCGAGACGCCCGAGGGGGTGCAGGTGATCCATCCGGCCGTCACGGTCCTGGCCTGTGGCGGGGCAAGCTGGGCGCAGCTGGGATCGGACGGGCGCTGGACAGAGATGTTGCGCGACCTGCCGCTTGCGCCATTCCAGCCAGCCAACATGGGCTTTGCGGTGACATGGTCACCCCATATGGCGGGGCATTTCGGAAAACCCGTCAAAGGCATCGCGCTGCGCGCCGGCGAAACGGTATCGCGCGGCGAGATCGTGCTTTCCGCAAGGGGGATCGAAGGCGGCGGCATCTACGCGGTGTCGCGCGAAATGCGCGAGGGTGCGCCACTTCTGCTGGACCTCGCCCCTGATCTTTCGGCGGCGCAGGTCCAGGCGCGGCTGGCGCGACCGCGCGGCAAGGCAAGCCTGTCCAATCACCTGCGAAAGGCTTTGCGGATGGATCCGGTCAAGCTGGCGCTGCTGATGGAATGCGGCCATCCCCTGCCGCGCGATCCCGCCACTTTGGCGGCCCTGATCAAGGCGCTGCCCGTGCCCCATGCCGGGCCGCTGCCGATGGATCAGGCGATTTCGACGGCCGGCGGTATCCGGCTGGCGGCGCTGGATGCGGGGTTGATGATCCGCGACATGCCCGGCGTCTTCGCTGCGGGTGAAATGCTTGACTGGGAGGCCCCGACGGGTGGCTATCTGATCACGGCGGCGCTGGCGACGGGCCTTTGGGCCGGGCAGCATGCGGCCCTCTGGGCCGGTCGGCATGCCGGCGAGCGGGCGCAGGATCAGGGGGCCGCAGCCCCCTGACAGAGCCCTGTCACTTCGCGGCGGCGCGCTTGAACGCGTCACGGCTGCGCATCACCTTGGCATAGGCCAGCATCTTGGGCTGGTCGATCTCGAACTTGGCGGAATAGGCCCAGTTCAGACAATGGGCGGCGATGATATCGGCAATCGTCATCTGCTCGCCCATCAGGAAGGGGCCTTCCATCTTGTCGGCCAGGCGGTCGATGTTGCGGGCAAATTCCCACTTGAGGCTGTCCTTGACCTCGGGGACGCGCTTTTCCTCGGGCAAAATGAAGCTGTGACGCGCGGCGGTCCACAGAACCGCGTCCAGCTCGTCCAGCACCATATGGGTCATGCCGTCCTGACGGGCGCGGGCGATCGTGCCCGCGGGATAGGTCAGCTTGCCGTGTTTGTCGGCCAGATAGGTCAGGATGGCGGTCGAATCGACCAGACAGGCATCGCCATCGCGCAGCGCCGGGATCTTGCCCGAGGGGTTGGCGGCCAGCGCCTCGGGGCTGTGCGGCTTGGCGGGCGTGTGCTTGTAGGGCTGTTCCAGCTCTTCCAGCATCCACATGACCCGGAATGCGCGGCTTTGCGTGCCGCCGATGACTTCGTACATGATGTTCCTCCCTCACAGGCGCGGGCGCGCCGGTTCCGTCCCCATGTTGATCCTGTTTCGGGGCGGAATTCCAGAGGTCGCGCGCGCGTCAGCGCCGCGCGAGCATCGACAGGCGTATCAGCGTGCGTTCGACCAGCGCCATCGCGGGCGCGTGCTGCCCGGCCGAGCGCAGTTGCAGGTCGGTGTCGGTGATCAGGCCCAGGGCCATTTCCAGCCGGGCCAGGGGCCAACCCTGCGCCTGACGCAGGATCTTGTCGCGCCGGGGCCCGAAAACCGGGGGGCGCAGTTTGCCGATTCCCTGGGCCGGACCGCCGGGATCGGAGGCCGCGGCGTAAAGCGTGCGGAAATGGCGCGCGGCGGCGATGCACAGGGTAACGGGCTGGACACCTTGCGCCAGCAGTTTGCGCATCACGGGGCCGATCATCTCGCCGCGCCCTTCGGCCACGATGTCCAGAACGTCGTCCATATCCGCCTCGGAGGTGGCGGGCGCGCAGGCGGCGATATCGGCGTCGGTGACAGGCGTGGTATCGCCCAGCTTGTAAAGGGCCAGCTTTTCAAGAGTCTGGCGGAAATCGCCTGGCTCGATCTCTTGTGCCAATGCGCCAAGTGCGGTCATGGCGGCGTTATCGAGTCCGGTCAGCCCGGCGCGGGCCAGCTCGGCGGCGATTTCTTCGCGCGTGGGCGGGTTGTCGTAGATGCCTGCCGCATAGGCGTTGGGATGGCTTTCAAACAGGGCGCGCAGCTTGGATTTGGCCGTGAGCGCCCCTGCGGTGACGATGATCTGCGCGTCGCCCGGTTGCCAATCGGACAGCGCCGCCTTGACCACATCGGCCAGCGTATCGGTCGCATCCTCGACAAAGGCGACGCGGGGGCCGGGGAAAAAGCTGATCGCCTTGACCGCATCCTGCAGCGCGGCGGGATCCTTGCGAAGATCGCCGGCGGGCAGGCGCGCCAGCCGCATCTCCTCCTCGCCTGCGGGCCCGATGAGGGCGGCGATCACCTCTTGGCGTTTCAGCGCCACGCGCATTGCATCGGTGCCATAGATCAGCAGGCCGGTCCGGTCCGGGTCGGGGCGCGCAAAATAGCGCGGAGCGTCGCGGGGGCCGAGTTTCATGACGCAAGCCTGTCGGCGGCCGCGATCAGCCGTATCACCATCTGATCGGCCAGCAGGACCGCCAGCCTTTCGTGGGCGTCGCGATCGGCAGCGGCAGTGGCCGAGGTCGATCCGGTGGTGGAATAGCCGGTGAAGCTGTCGACGCTGTCACGCAGCAGCACCGCATCGGTGGCGCGGTCGCGCAGCACGAAATCGACGCGCCCGACCAGGTTGATCCGCGTGGTGACATTGTCGCCTGTCACGGCCATGCGCTGCCCGCTGATGGCATAGGCATAGCCCAGGGCATAGGGTCCGTCGCTGCCGCGGCCCAGGCGTTCTTCGAACCGCTGGATCAGCAGGTATTGGTCGCGGCCCTGCGGCGCGTCAGGCAGGATGGCGTCCTGCAGGCGGCTGGCCTGCCCCGAGGGGCCATAGACGGGCGTGAAGCCGCAGCCGCCCAAGGCAAGGCTGCCCAGAGCAAGCCCGCCCAGGCCCAGGAACCCGAGCCCGCGCAGGACTGCTCTTCGGTCAGATGACGACATTCACGATCCGTCCGGGGACGATGACAAGCTTCTTCGGCGCGGCCCCTTCCAACGCCCTGACCACAGCATCATGGGCCAGCACGATCTTTTCAAGCTCTGCCTTGTCGATCTCGCGCGCCACGCTGATTTCCGCGCGGCGCTTGCCGTTGATCTGGATCGGCAGCACCACGGTATCGTCGATCAGCATCGATTCGTCGGCTACCGGCCAGTCTGCCGCCGCGATCAGGCCATCCCCCCCCAGAAGGGACCAGATTTCCTCGGACAGGTGCGGGGTCATCGGGGCCATCAGCTGCGCCAGCGTGCGTGCGGCGGTGCGGCGCGCCTCGGTGCCGGCGGTGGATTTGGCCAGCGTGTTGGTGAAGGCGTAAAGCCGGGCGATGGCCGCGTTGAAGCCGAAGGATTCGATCCCGCCTGTCACCTCGTGAATGCATTTGTGCATGGCGCGCAGCAGGTCTTCGTCCGCTGCATTGGGCGCCTCGTCGGAAGCGGCGATATCGGCGGCGATGCGGTGCACGCGGGCCAGATGCTTGAACGTCGCCTCGGCGCCCGAGGCCGTCCATTCCACGTCGCGTTCCGGCGGGCTGTCGGACAACACGAACCAGCGGGCGGTATCGGCGCCGTAGGCCGAGATGATGTTGACCGGATCGACCACGTTCTTTTTCGACTTGGACATCTTGGCCGAGGGGATGATTTCAACCGCCTCGCCCGTGGCGATCAGGCGGCCATTCTCGACATCTTCGGGCAGGTGATAGACCGGCCGGCCGTTGGCGTCGCGGGTCTGGTAGATTTCATGCGTCACCATGCCTTGGGTAAACAGCGCGTCAAAGGGCTCGCGCGCCTTGTCGGGCAGATGCCCGGTGATGTTCATGGCCCGCGCGAAGAAGCGTGAATAAAGCAGGTGCAGAATCGCATGTTCGATGCCACCGATATACTGGTCGACGTTCATCCAGTATTCGGCCTCGGCCATATCGGTGGGGGTTGCGGCATGGGGCGCGGTGAAACGCGCGTAATACCATGAGCTGTCTACGAACGTGTCCATCGTATCGGTCTCGCGCCGCGCAGGGGCGCCGCATGTCGGACAGGTGCAATCGCGCCATGTGGGGTGACGGTCCAGCGGGTTGCCGGGCACGTCGAATGTCACGTCATCGGGCAGGCGGATGGGCAGGTTTTCCTTGGCTTCGGGCACCACGCCGCAGGCGTCGCAATGCACGACCGGAATCGGGCAACCCCAGTAGCGTTGCCGCGACAGGCCCCAGTCGCGCAGGCGGTACTTGGTCACGCCGTGGCCGACGCCGTTCCCCTCGCAAAAGGTGATAGCCGCTTCCACGGCCTGTTCGCCGGTCTGCCAGGCCTCACCTGCGAAACCCTTGTTGTAAAACACCTTTTCCGACTTCAACGGAACATAGGCCGCATCAAGCGCGGTCGGGCTGTCTTCGGATGGCAGGAAGGTCGCGATAATCGGCAGGTCGTATTTCGTGGCAAAGTCGAAGTCGCGCTGATCATGCGCGGGGCAGCCAAAGATCGCGCCGGTGCCGTAATCCATCAGGATGAAGTTGGCGATATAGACCGGCAATTCCCATGCGGTGTCGAAGGGATGGCGCACACGCAGCCCGGTATCGAAGCCCTTCTTTTCGGCTTTCTCCAACGCCTCTTCCGTGGTGCCGCCCTTGCGGCATTCGGCGCAGAAGGCGGCAACCTCGGGGTTGTCACGCTCAAGCTGGCGGGCCAGCGGGTGATCGGGCGAGATGCCCACGAAGCTGGCGCCCAACAGGGTATCGGGGCGGGTGGTATAGACCTCGATCCGGTCGGCGCCATGCGGCCCGTCGATCAGCGAAAACGCAAATTGCAGCCCGCGCGACTTGCCGATCCAGTTCGATTGCATCAGCCGCACCTTGGCAGGCCAGTTGTCCAGGCCGTCCAGCGCCTCGAGCAGTTCCTCGGAATAGTCGGAAATCTTGAAGAACCACTGCGTCAGCTCGCGCCGTTCGACATCGGCGCCGGATCGCCAGCCCTTGCCGTCGATCACCTGTTCATTGGCCAGCACCGTCATGTCCACCGGATCCCAGTTCACGACCGCGTTCTTGCGATAGACCAGCCCGGCGGCCAGCATATCCAGGAAAAGCGCCTGCTGCTGACCGTAGTATTCCGGGTCACAGGTGGCGAATTCACGGCTCCAGTCGATCGACAGGCCCAGCGGCTTCATCTGTGCGCGCATGTCGGCGATGTTCTGGTAGGTCCATTCCTTGGGATGCCCGCCGATGGCCATCGCCGCGTTTTCCGCAGGCATGCCGAAAGCGTCCCACCCCATCGGGTGCAGCACGTTGAAGCCCTTGGTGACCTTGTAACGCGCGATCACATCGCCCATCGTGTAATTGCGGACATGCCCCATGTGGATCCGGCCCGACGGATAGGGAAACATTTCCAGCACATAGTATTTGGGCTTGGTTGTCTGGCGTCCGGGCACGGCGCGGAACAGGCCGGCGCTGTCCCAGGCGGTTTGCCATTTCGCTTCGATCTGGGCGGCATCATAGCGTGACATCGGATGACCTCTTGTTCGGGCTGCGGGGTCCCTGGGACCTGTTCAGAGCGCGTGATAGGCCCGCTTTGGCCCATGGTCTAGGGGCGGCGCGCAAAAATGCGGGTCTGTGCAAGGCAAATTTGCCTTGTATAAGGGGCTCTCAGGACGAGTAAGGAACGGTTTTCCACGATGCGGGTGCTTTTCATCCACCAGAATTTTCCGGGTCAGTTCAAGCATCTGGCGCCAGCCTTGGCCCAGCGGGGTCATGATTGCATGGCCCTGACCCTGCGCGTCAAGGAGCCGGTCACCTGGAAAGGCGTGCGGATACTGCCCTATGGCGTGCAGCGGTCATCCGGCCAGGGTGTGCATCCCTGGCTGGCCGATACCGAAACCAAGGTGATCCGGGGCGAGGCCTGCTATCGCGCGGCCCGTGCGCTGCGCGACAAGGGGTATGTGCCCGATCTGATCGTGGCCCACCCCGGCTGGGGCGAGGCGATGTTCCTGCGCGATGTCTGGCCGCAGGCCCGCATCGGTCTTTATTGCGAGATTTATCACCTGTCGGACCAGGATCATCTGGGCTTTGATCCCGAATTCATGCCGCAGCTGGACGAGGCAGAGCGTTTGCGGATCCGCTTGAAAAACCTCAATAATCTGGTTCATCTGCCGTTATGCGACATGGGGCTTAGCCCGACGCGGTTCCAGGCCGATACCTTTCCGCCCGCGTTTCGCGACCGGATCAGCGTGATCCATGACGGGATCGACACCGACCACCTGGCGCCGAATCCGGCGGCGCGGCTCATCCTGCCGGACGGTCAGACGCTGACACGCGAGGATGAGGTGATCACCTTCGTCAATCGCAACCTGGAGCCTTACCGCGGCTATCATGTCTTCATGCGCGCCCTGCCCGCCCTGCTTGCGCGCCGCCCAGGGGCACAGGTCCTTATCGTCGGCGGGGACGAGGTGTCTTATGGCGCCAAGCCGCCAAAGGGGCAGACCTGGAAGCAGATCTTCATTGATGAGGTGCGCGGGCAGATCCCGGATGCCGATTGGGCGCGGGTGCATTTCCTGGGGCGCATTCCCTATGATCGCTTCGTCACGCTGCTGCAGGTGTCGCGCGTGCATGTCTACCTGACATACCCTTTCGTGCTGAGCTGGTCGCTGTTCGAGGCGATGAGCGTCGGCGCCGCCATCGTGGCCAGCGATACTGGCCCGGTGCGCGAGGCGATCCGGGATGGCGAGACCGGATTTCTGGTGGATTTCTTCGATGGCCAGGCCCTGCTGGACCAGACCTGTGCCCTGCTGGACAACCCCGAGAGGCGCGCGCGGTTCGGGCAAGCAGCGCGGGCGCATGTGCGCGACGGATACGATCTGAAACGTATCTGCCTGCCGCAGCAGCTTGGCTGGATCGACAGGCTGGCCGCAGCCAGCCCCGGATCCGTCAGCGATTAACGACGACCGTCGGCGATCCGCAACTGGCGGGCGCGGGACAGGATCGCATCCTCGACCGCGCGCCGGGTGCCGGCGGCGACCGGCCCGGACCGCGTTTGCAGCGCAATAGTCAGGGCGCGCGCCTCAAGCGCGGGGTCCTTGATATGGACGGTGCCGCGATAGGCCTGCCCACCACCCGGCGGGGTGCCGTAGCCAAAGACGATCACGCCAGTGAAAGGATCGACCGATTCGATGGGCATGAAGTTCAGCACATCCAGCGATGCGTTCCACAGATAGCGGTTCACCTCGACCGAGACATCTGGCGGATTGCGCCGGAAAGCGTCGAAGATCGACTGGCCGGTATTGAAGGCGTTCGCGTCGCGCCCGGCGTCGAAGATGACAGGCGCGCCGTCTGCCTGGGCATCATCCTCGGCGCGGTTGCCGCAGGCGGCAAGGGAGAAAAGCAGCAATCCTGCAGTGAAAACCCTGAAAGCGTGCTGTTTCATCATTGCCCAGCCCAGTTAGGAAAATCCGTTGTCACCGTCCTAGCCAAGCCGGCCCTGCGGAGCAAGCTCTTTGCTGAAAAGCGCGAATATGTCGGCGGGTCACAGCACCGCTGTCGGCGGGCCCGCTGATCAATGTGTGGCATAGGTGCACCATGTCCGGGGGGTTTGCGCCCTTATCTTTCGGAGCGCTTGCATCGCAGAGGTAAAAAGAGCGAAACGGTTGCCATACCCAAGGCAGACTCGCTGTTTTGGGCAATCTTTGAAAAACCGAGGGCAACGAAATGAAAAAC
>NZ_JBHTKR010000012.1:0-10141 GCF_042678485.1 Seohaeicola saemankumensis
ATCGCGGCATCGCCTTTCCTGTCTGGCAGGCTCAACCCGCCAGACGGCCGTTGGAACGCCTCGGGTTGTGACATGACGTCAAGCGCGGAACTGATAGCCGTTTGCAAACTTTTGTCCACGCAGGGATGGATCGCACGCAGTCGCCCCAAGCGGTCAAGCTGGATGAAGCGGCCGCTGTCCAGATGATCCACGGCGCGGTCGTTCATCTCGATCACGCGCCTGTCCGGGCCGATCAGCAGCACCGGCTTGGGGATCCGGTTGATCAGATTGCGGTGTTGTTCGGACCGAACATCCAATTCGTTCTGGAAAGCAAAGGCGCGCTGCAGATGCGGGAAAAGCTGGTCTAAAAAGCCCTTTACGTCATCGAAACCGTCCCGCTCGGCCCTGCGTGTGAAGCCCAGCCATGTCCATTTGCCCTCGCCAAAGGCAAGCAGGGCACCGATCGTCCCGTGAAAGCCCTGCGGCCTTACCCATTCGCTGTAGTATGCAGAGTTGTAGAAATCTGGCGGATCGATCTCGTTGCCATGGAACCGTCCCATCGGCGCTGCGGCAAGTGTGCCGACCCATGGGTTTTGTCCAAGGTGTTGTAAGTCATAGTTTTCGCGATAGGCCGGATCGAAGCCAAAACTGCCCATTGTGTCGGTGGTGCCTGCAAGGATGTCCTCGGTGACCATGTCGCCCGCATCCGCCGCGATAAGCCTTCCCAGCTCCGATACAACGCGCTGGAAACCATCATGTGCCGCGACTGCTTCGTAACAGAGGTCTATGGCATGCAGAAGGTCGTCTTGCTGTAGCATCACATCCAATCAGGGTTCGTCGGCAAACGACTGGTGATCAAGGCAAACCGATACCCGTCACATGCTATTGCAAAGTTGACGTAGGGGCAACCTTCGGGTCAATCCTTTTCAAGGCTTGGGCCGTCGGCTGGGGCAGACCATTCGGACAAAAAGACTACCCTCAACTTGGAGGGAACAATCTCAATTTATCTGCGAGTGTTGGCTGGGGCGGTAGGATTCGAACCTACGGTACACGACGGCCAACACTGATACCATTTCTGCAATGCTCTGGCATGAGAGCGTGTTTGGGGCAGGGGGGGAGCGTGGTTGTCTTTCGGGCAAAGGTTGGGGCGACGGCTGGTCAGGTTGAAGGGCCGCTGTGCGGGACGAAGCGGGCATCCGGATCGGACTCCGAAACGCATGTATTGACGAAGACCTGCATCGCGATAGTTGTCTACGCTGCGGTCGCTTCAGTCACAACTGCGGGAATTGGCACGTCCCATTCAGGTCCCGGCCCGTGCTTTTCCAGAACCATTGCCACAACTGCCGCTCGTATAGCTGCCGCATAGGCCGGGGGTTGAGGACGCAACAGGGCACCGCCTCTAGCCGTTCCTTCAAGAAAGTAATCATAAGGCGAACCGGGGTCGCTGACGTGCCACTTCGATGCGACAGTGCGCTGACGGCAATCTTTGAAGCCAGCCTTTTCCAGCGCAGGAATGGCTATTGCTGGATCAGCATAGTCATTCGCTCCGGGTCCTGGTGGCAAGGCAATGTGAGGAGCACCGTGTTGGCCAATTGCGCCAAAAACATAACCTAGGGCAGTGTCGACTTCAGGCCCACACCATACTGAAAATACCAAACGGCCACCGGGGCGCAGAACTCGGCGGGCCTCTTCCAAAACCTTGGGCGGGTCCGGAACATGCGGCATCCCAAAACCGATTGTCACAACGTCAAATGACCGGTCCTCGAAGTCGAGGGACATGGCGTTGCCTTCGATGAACCGGGCGTCTGGCACTGCTGCCCGCGCCAACTCGAGCATGGCTGGTGAGAAATCCAGTCCTGTCACCCTTGCGCCTGCCTTGCATAGACCCGCCGCCACGTTGCCTTGACCGCAGCACAGGTCGAGCGCAACGATACCTGGCCGCGCCCCTACCGCCGCCACAAGGTAGGGAACAACCATGTCAGCGGCCTTGGCAAACACCTTCGCATAGGACTGCGCTACATCAGACTTCGCCCATTCGCGTTTCTCGAGTGCGGCGAAAGTGTCCGGCTCTTGAAACTCTGACATCCTCAGGCTCCACGATCTGCACCTCTGATTGAACAATCGCGCAAGGTGTTATGTCAACTAATTCCGGCGGAGCCGATATTTGCCGACCTGCAGCATATTGGCGACTTTGGACCCAGAGTGGTCTTCCGAGACTTCTGGAGTGCTATTGAGCACATAACGACCGAATGAGCCAAAGGACTCAGCTGGAACACCGTACCCAGTTCGCCACCTCCACCGCCAACCTGCCGCTATCGCCCCGGATCGCCCTGAGCGCAACCCCCTCGCCGGTCTCAAGGCTGGCAATCCCGGCAGCGCGTAAGACCTCGACGTGGAGGAACACGTCATCAGCCAAGCCGAACACGTTCGCAAACCCTATGCCCTTAACCTGATCGTACCACTTCACCCTCGCGGGCTGGTAGGGCAGGGCTTGCAAGGCTTCAGGGTCGAGGGTGGCGAACTGGACGAGCTGGCGGGCGGTCTGCAAAGCTTAGTCCAGACGGCAAATGGTGGACTAACCGGCTCTATATATGGCCAAGACCCGTCGCGCTTCATATCCGGCGGTAGCATGCATTATGCGAACGCATGAGTGTTGAAGCAGGCCGCATGTAGTGGTCTTGGGCTATGGCTTGACATGGATCAACGCAGTAATCGCATAAAGTCCGGCATTTTTGGCCAGTTCCAACGACAAGCAACAGGAATGAAAGGGTGATTTCTTAAAGGGTTTTTCGAAAACTCAAAGTAAGGGAGAAGACAAATGGACATGAAAGCAATCCTTGCAATTACTGCTGTCGGTATTTCGGCAGGTGCCACGCAGGCGGATGAATCCGCACTTGTGCTGGGGAAGTCGACCTATGGTGCGCTGTGCACCGTGTGTCACGGCGATGATGCGAAAGGCACGGGTTCGGTCGCAGAACTGTTCGCGGTCAAACCCCCTGACCTGACAACACTGACCAAACGCGCAGGCGGAGAGTTTCCGTTTGCGGATGTTTACCAGGTGATCACGCTGGGAATGGAAGCACCGGGGCATGGTGCGTCGGAAATGCCGATCTGGGGCGATTACTTCAAAACAGACGCCTTGGAAGATCGCGGCGTGAAGCCGGGCGACGCGATGTATATCGCTGTTGGTCGGGTGCTATCGCTCACGTATTACTTGGAATCGATCCAAGAATAGCATGACAGAAGTCGCAAAATAATCCTCCTGGAGGGCACTTGGGCGCGCTGCAGGATATGCTGTTTTGATCAAGCTTCAACGTGAAGGTCCTTACGCTGACTTCGACGTGGGTTCGCCACCAGGGGCGGAAATCCTCCCTTAGGGGCTTGTTTGGCGCGGAAGATCGCCAGTTCAATCTGACGAAGTGTAGGTCCGCTGGGCGCCCGTTACCTGTCATATGTCAGATAGACTGAGGCCCTGCAGAAGGCAGCACAAGCACCCCTTGCAGGGTCCCCACACTTTAAGGGTGAGGATTGTCCATTCGGATGCGTCCCTGCATTGTCTGACGTCAGCACACACCGGACAGATTTAGGGTTTTGAGCAACGGAGGATTTCTGGTTCATCGAAGCTATTAAGGAGCGAAGATGAACAAGAAATCCGGAACATCGAAGGAGGCTGCTGACAAGCTGGTCAGAGGCATCAAGCGCAAGACGCGCAAACACTACTCGGCCGAGGAAAAGATTACGTTCGTTATGGGGGCAGTGTGCACAAGACGATGGCGAGAGTTTGGCAGCAGCCGTCGTGGACCAGCAAGTGGTCAGTGTCGCATCGCGCGGAAAGCAGTCCTCCGCTGCAGCGCACATCAAGGTCCACTCTGCTCACTCCGTCCTCGCCCTATTTGTTTCAACCAATGATAAGCGGGCATGGGGAACGCGACGGCAAGCCTTCTGCCGTCGCAAGCCGAGTTCCTGTGACAAAAACCGTTTCAACGATTGCGGCAGATCAAAGAATGAGAAGCACATCGGCTGTAGGGTTGTATTGAGTTCAATACATGGAGAGCCCCGCACCTTGGCACTAAACCTTCGCATACCCGACCCAGAGGCTGTTGAAACGGGCGTCAGTCTTTGGCGAAGAATGCTGAGCGTATTGGACGTTGATCTCCCGAAACGACGACTTCCCAAGGCTGTGGAATATGAAATCCGAGAGAGCATGATCAACTGTCAAAAATGCAGGCATGCGGCCGACTGCATGAAGTGGCTAGAGTATCCTGCGGATATAGCGTCGCTTCCGAAGTTTTGCCTCAACCGCGAAATCTTTCCTCGACTCGCCGCGGTTCTATAGTTGGACAGACTGTCGCTCGAACCTGGACACGGCTTGACTGAACACCTAGTCAGATATCGTGTCGCAGAGGGCATCGGGATCAAGCTGTTGTGTGCCGCGCTCAAATTAAATGCCAGGTTCTAGAGCGAGCCAAATACTATGAACGCATAACATGCGGCTATTGCCAGACCACAGCGTCGTTACCGAGCAATTCCTTGTTCAGGGCATTCAGACTACCATCCTTCGACATGTCATAGATCAGGTCTTCGATTGCAAAACGCAGATCGATACTCTCGGAGCGCAGGGCCATCGTTACTCCGGGACGTAGATGGCGTCCAGGATTCAAGACTTCTAAGCGCCCCTCGGTAGCATCTACTAATGGAGCGAGATCTTCGTACTCACCAAAAGCGATTTCTGCACCACCTCCCTCCACCTCCCGAAGTGCCTCTTCAAGCGTTGGGAAATAGAGGATGTTGTATCCGCTCGTGGCATGCCAAGCCTCAATTGCAGGATCAGGAACCGCTGCCACGGTCTTAACGTTTCCGAATGGTACGAACCCAGGCAGGCCAACAATGGCGAAGGGATCGGGATAAAGATATGCAGCAGTCGTTTCGACACCGTCCCCAAAAGCTTCGGTCATCGGTATCGCTGCAATTATCACATCAATCTTTCTCGCTTTCAGTGCCGGAACAAGTTCATCTCTCCCCATGACTTTCCATGCACAATCAAACTTACCGCGCTGGCAAAGCAGCTCACCGAAAGCTTTATCAAAGTTCTCAAGGGCCGACGGGTCGACCGTGTAGTCTCCTGCTTCGTAAGCATCGACCGTTCCAATCATTACGGTTTGCGCGAACGCCTCCACAGGCAAAGCCAAAAGGCACGAAAGTATGATCAAATAGGTTTTCATGGCATTCCCCCCTTTACTCAGGAAAAGCTGAACGCTTCCTGAACAAAGCGTCTACTGACCTCGCATTGCCATCACGCTGATGCAGATCAATCTTCGTGTAACTTTGATCCTCCTGGTCCGGACATCGTCACTTAGTGCTTGAGCACCGGATCACTCCGCGCCGGCTCTATGTTCGAAGCGGACTTTCGCTACGTCTGAATCCTAAGCCCGGATTGGGTCGGAAGGAGCCGTTCGAAGATCGTAGGATCAAGGGCCGCTCTGCGGACAAAGCAGCCTTTCGCCGCAGGGCAGCACCAAGCATCCAGTCTAACGACCGCTGTGCGGACAAAGCGGACAGCAGATCATTGAAGAATTCTGTTGCCACATTCTTATCAAATAGATCATAATTTTTGAATGCATCGTTTGCAGCTATCTATCTTCCAACTGCTCGGGCGACGCATTATTCGGCCCCACGGAGGGCCTCAACCGGGAGGAAAAGATGCAATTCACAAGAACTCTGGCAGCCGTTCTGGCCGCTTTTTGGTCGCTCGCGTCGTTACCTGCATCAGCCCATGACGACGCCCCGCCACATGATATGCACCGGGTAGTCATTCAGGTAAGCGACGATAGTCCGGGAACTTTCAACAAAGTCCTGAACAACGCGACAAACTTGTCCGATTTCTTCCTCAAGCGCGGCGAGGAATACGAAATCGAAATCGTGGCCTATAACGCAGGCCTTCACATGCTCCGCACCGATACTTCACCTGTTCTGGAGCGCGTGCAGAATTTCAGTTCAAGCGTCCCGAACGTAACGTTCACTGCATGTGGCAACACAATCAAGGGGATGAGCAAGCAAGCGGGCAAGGACATCGAGATCGTGACGAATGCGCGAGTTGTCCCGGGGGGCATAATCCGGCTTATGGAACTGAGCGATCAAGGCTATTTTATGATCCGTCCATAGATATCGGCGACTAGAACCCATTTAGAGCTATTCCAAAAGGCACGGCCCAGTCCTGCTGGGCCGTGTCGTCGTCGTGAAGATCATGAAGCCTCTGTCCGCTCTGGGCTGAGAGCCACCATTCGCTGCTCTGTGGCGCAATAGGCCTATTTGAACGCCTGGTTCGGGCTCAAAGCTGTCGTTTGCTGCGAACAGGACAAATGGCCGATCTGTAGATGAAGCCGACAAAAACTTCTGTGTTTATCCCCATAGATGATGCGGAGATCGACTGGCGCCCAGAGGCTTTTAACGAAATTTTGCATATGATCGTGCTTCTGATACCGTCAGAATACAAACTGAGTAGGGAGGAGGATAGTCATGTCTTTTAGGAAAGTTATTGTAGCTGCCATTGCAGTAGTTTGGGTCTCGGTTGCAGCCGTCGCGCAACAAGACGATGCGGGCCATGGAAGCGATTACCGCACTTTTACCGCCAATGGCGTCGCTTACGGCCAGGTCGGTGATAGCTACACCGCCGACCTCGTCATGTATCTCGCCGGCAACCAGTTCATGGTGATGGAAGAGCTCATCACCGCCTTTCAGGCGAAGAACCCCGACATTGAAACGATCTACGTAGAGACGATCCCGCCAGGCCAGATCATGAACGGACAGATCCTCAAACAGGGCCAGATCGAAGGCCAGGACACGGCCATGAACCCCGATATCTACGCTTCCGTGCGGGTAAACCACCTGCAGCGGCTGGCGCAGGACGGGATCATGCATGACTACATGACATACATTCACAACAAGCTTGAACTCATGGTGGCAGAAGGTAACCCGAAGGGCATTAAGGGTGTCGAAGACCTCGGTAGAGACGACCTCGTGCAATCCCATCCGAACCCCCAATCCGAGGGCATCTTCCGCTTCTACGGCTCCCAGATGTTGAAGGATGTTGGCCTGTACGAAAAGGTCACCGGAGGCGCCGACTGCCGAGAATGCTGGGCCGTGGAGGGCAAGACCTGGTTCACCGCCCGCCACCACCGCGAAACGCCGGACCGGATCGAGAAGGGCGAGGCTGACGTCGGCATCGTTTGGACGACTGAGGTGATCGAGGCCAAGAAGCACGACCGCAAAATCGACGGCGTAGCGATCCCTGATGAGTTGAACAAGGGCGACGTCGTCGGCTACGCCATAGGAGCGCTTTCGACTGGACGCAATCCCTACAATGCGATGCGCTATCTGTCTTGGCTCGGCACCGAAGAGGCGCAGGGCATATACGAAAGCTATGGCTTCATCCCCGCGACAGCTGAGGAACTGAAGTTGAAGCCCTTGGTCACACAATAGGTAATGTTGGCGAAGAGGCTTTGCCTCTTCGTACTTGCAAACTCCAAACCGTGTTGGGGGTGCAAATGACCTCGGAGCGGATATTTTCTGCATTTACCTTGAGCGGCCGCTAGGGGCTCGGAGCAGACCTTCGCTGCATCGGCCACGAACGACTGCCTTGGGCCGGTAGCGAAGCAAATCCCATCCGTGCACAACGGGCGGAAAGCAGACGTTCGCTGCAGAAGGTGCTAAGGTCTGATGTGCGGGACAAAATGGCCTTTCCTTGCCACATAATTTTTTGACTTGCGACTACCGGCTCCGATGCGCGATCGTCTGCTAAAATGGGAAAACACTTCCTTAAGAAGAAAAAACCAGTTCTGTTGTTAGCTGCTCTGGGTGCGATTACAGGGTTATTCTCTTCCTATGCGGTATTGACGCATTTCTACGGGCGCACAATAGACGAAGCTGCGCTACTTGCCAGTTTGCCCGGCCTGCCCTTTGGGGTGGCAATGTGTGCTTTCCTTGCCTTCCAGGTAGGCCTCCCGGCTCTTCACGGGTATTTCGTAATTGGCATATTTGGGGCCTCTTGGCTCATCAGCTACTGGGGCACGCTCTATTTTTACGGATCTCTGATCCAACAAACCTTCTATCAAACCTTCTATGCGTCAAATACGGAAATCATTATTTTAGCGTTCGTTGGTGCAATAGCGGGCTTGATTGGCGCAGGGATTATCGTCTCTGGGTTAGCCGTTGTTTTGGCGCAGTATCGGGACGTCTCATTTGCCCGGCGTACTCTTCTTGTCGGCTCGGCTGTCGGATTACTCCTCCCGCTGACAATAGTCCCCTACTTCACACCGGTTTTCTTCGTTCTCTGGCAAGCCGCGGTAGCAGTGTGCTTGGGTTTGGGATTGGATCAGCCTTCGACTGACGCAGAAATATAGTGATATTTGTATGTTTCTGCTTTGGGCTCTAAACTGCCGTTCGCCATACACTCGATGAACGTACGCAATAGACCGCTCGTACCCCTTTCAGAGAGCCTGCCCCCCGTTGAAAGACAGGTCCCTCGCATGCAGCCTTCGGTACGCAACGTTGCGTACCGACGCCCAGCATCTGTGGTGGCTTCTTGTGAGGTATGATGATGAAGCCTTGCCAGCCCGCTGGGGCACCGGTTGGGTCAACCGACAACCTGCCACACAGCAAAGCATAGCCCGGCTGAACCGCAATTTATTCAGGTGAGTTGGCTGGGTCGGTAGGATTCGAACCTACGGTACACGACGGCCAACACTGCTACCATTTCTGCAATGCTCTGGCATGAGAGCGTGTTTGGGGCAGGGGGGGAGCGTGGTTGTCTTTCGGGCAAAGGTTGGGGCGACGGCTGGTCAGGTTGAAGGGCCGCTGTGCGGGACGAAGCGGTCACCGGCTCTCCGCCAGTTCACTTGGAAAATCTAGTTCGTCTACCGTTGGGCAACACCGTCTGAAACGGCAAAATGCCTTGTCGCGACGTATCTAAGTGTCTAGGCCTTTGGAAGTCTCTGTGCGACATTTCCGGAAGGCAACGAATGATCATAGGTGTAGGGATCATCCTTGGCACGATCGCGGCGGTCTTGGCCGCATATTTCGGATCACGCCTGATCCTGGGAGCCGATCCCGAGGATCGAACGCGCGACCTCGCCGCATCGGTTCTTTTCCGCGTAGCCGCACTCCATGGCCTTGTTCTTGCACTCGTCTTCGCGTCGGAAGTGGTCGAGTATCACTCTTTGGCGTTCGAGAGCGCTAGCGAAGTCAACGCGATCTCGGACATCTACTACGACTCGGAGAGATACGGTGACGAGGCGAGTGATATCCGTGATGCACTGAAAAAGTATCTTCAGATCGTGCACTCCGAAGAATGGCGAACCCTTGGAGAAGAAGGAAAGCTTTCGCCCGATGCTTGGGCACAATGGGACGCCGCCTATAGCATCGTTCTAGATCTCGTTCCGGATTCGCCGAGGCAGGTCTCCCTGAGAGACAACATGGTGAGAAAAATCCACCTGATCGCCGAGAACAGAGACCTGCGCGAACATCACGCCAAGACAGAGCTCAATTCAATGTTTTGGGCCGCCGCACTCGTCGGGGTGTTGCTTATATCTGTGGGATATTACTCGTTTCCGCCCAAGCGCGCGAACCTCGCGCTCATTTCGGTCTTTGCAGCCTATACCGGGCTTATACTTTTCACGATCTATGCAATGTCCAATCCATTCAGCGCACCCGCTGCGTTGCAGCCCATACTATTCGTGGAACTCTTTAAAGAGTTGGCAAACTGACGAATTTGGCCTCTTGTCACCAATTGGTGTGTCAGAAGTGCAGACATGAGACCAAGAGGCGTTCTAAGCTGTCTGGAGATAACGGCTTTCGGCCCAAAGTGGTCTTCCAGGGCTTCTGGAATCCTGCCGGGTACATAGCGACCCGATGCATCAAAGAACTCAGCTCGGACACCGCGCCCAGTCCGCCACCTCCACCGCCATCCATCCGCGTTCACCCTGGACAGTCCTAAGTGCGACCGCCTCGCCGGTCTCAAGGCTGGCTATCCCGGCAGCACGTAGAACCTCGACGTGGAGGAACACGTCATCAGCCAAGCCGAACACGTTCGCAAACCCTATGCCCTTCACCTGATCGTACCACTTCACCCTCGCGGGCTGGTAAGGCAGGGCTTGCAAGGCTTCAG
>NZ_JBHTKR010000013.1:0-9583 GCF_042678485.1 Seohaeicola saemankumensis
GCCCGGTGTGCAGCTGATGGACGCGCCTGCGGCCAGCGACGCGCTGACGGCTGCGACAAGCCCGTGGATGTGGAACAGGGGCATGACGTTAAGGCAGCAATCCTCTGCCGTCAGCGCCAGGGATGCGCGGATGTTTTCTGCCGACGCCGCGACATTGGATTGCAGCAGCGGCACGATCTTTGGCCGCGAGGTTGTCCCCGAGGTATGCAGGATCAACGCCACGTCATCGGCTGTGGGGGCGGTGTCTGCGGCCGTGCCGGTCACATCGGTCAACAGCGTGAACATGCCCGCGGGCTCTGTCGCTGTCAGTTCGATCACGGTCAGACCGAAACGCCTTGCCGCGGCGCGGGCGGGGCCGTTATAGCCTGCTTCAAGGATGATCGCCCGGGCCTTGAGGTCTTCGAGGTAGAAGGCGAATTCGTCTTCCTTATAGGCGGGGTTCAGCGGTGCCGTGGTGGCGGATTGCGCCACGGCTATGAAGGCTGCGGCCATCTCGGGCCCATTGGGCAGCACGATCGCCACGCGGTCCTGCGCGCCCACACCGGCACCGCGCAGGAAGGTCCGCACCGTGCGCGTCAGGGCATTGAGTTGTCCATAGGTCATCCAGTCCCGGCCCGGAGCGCCAATGGCTTTGGCGGTTTCAGGATGCCGCTGGATCAGGTCTGCGAGTGTTTGCATCAATTGTCTCTCATGTTGGAAGTCTTTGGGAAATCTGACCCTTCGGGCCGTGCGGGATGCTCTCAGCTATTCGCCAGAGCCCGTTTGCGCCGCAGGAACTTGATGCCCGGCAACAGGATCAGGATGATCGCGACGATTGTGATCGGCCCTGCGATCGGCCGGTTGAAGAAGATCATCGGATCGCCCGAGGACAGCAGCAGGGACTGGCGCAGCGTGGGTTCGGCGATAGGCCCCAGCACGATGGCCAGCACGGCGGGGGCCAGCGGATAGTCGAACTTTCGCAGGAAGAAGGCCGCAATCCCGAAAATCATGATCAGCCAGAGATCGTGAATACTGCGGGAGGCCGCAAAACCGCCGACGATGGACAGCACGAAGATCAGAGGCGCCAGGATCGTGAACGGCATCCTGAGCATCCAGACGAAAAGCGGAATGAAGGCCAGGTTGATCACGAGCGCCGCGATGTTCGAGATGTAGAAGGATCCGATCAGGCCCCAGACGAACTCGGACTCGTCAAGAAAGAGACGCGGCCCCGGGGTCAGGCCCCAGATCACCATGCCGCCCAGCAGGATCGCCGTTGTCGGCGAGCCGGGAATACCCAGCGTGAGCATCGGCAGCATCGAGCCTGTCGAGGCCGAGTTGTTGGCCGCTTCCGGCGCCGCCACACCATCCGGGGATCCATTGCCATATTCCTGTGGCGTCTTCGACAGCATCTTGGCCACGCCATAAGACATCAGCGACCCCGGAGTCGCCCCCGCCGCCGGCAGAATGCCCACGAAGAACCCGATGAGAGAACCGATCCAGGTCCCTTTCCATCCGCGCTGCATGGCCTCCTTGGCGTCGGACATCATGCCCTTGGCCGTCATCTTGGGGTTGGTCGTGGTGACTTCGCCACGTGTCTGCTCGATCGTCCACAGCATTTCGCCGATGCCGTAGACGCCGATGGCCAGAACGATGAAGCCGATCCCGCGCATGAAGCCTTCGATTTCGAACAGCACCAACCGCGGCTCGCCGGAAATCGTGTCAAATCCGACGGCGGCCAACACAAGCCCGAGACAGATCGAAAACACGGTCTTGGGAATGTCGTCACCGCCGAGGCCCACGAACGTGGCAAAGGCCAGCAGCATCAGCGCAAAGATTTCAGGTGGACCGAAGGAAAGCGCCGTCGACGCCAGAACAGGCGCAAACAGCGTGAACAGGATATTGGCGACCGTCCCGCCGACGAAGGATGCCAGGGCCGCGGTGACAAGCGCCAGGCTCGCCCGCCCTTGAAGTGCCAGCGGACGGCCATCGAAGGTCGTCGCCACGGCCGTCGATGCGCCGGGTATCCCCAGGGTGACAGAGGAAATCGCCCCGCCATACATGGCCCCGTAATAGATCGCCGCAAGAAAGATGATCGCGGAATTGGGCGGCACAAGAAACGTGATCGGCAGCAGGATCGCCACGCCGTTCACCGAACCCAGTCCGGGCATGGCGCCAATGAACAGCCCGACGGTGACACCAACGAGGATCAAGGCGAAATTGATCGGCTCAAGCGCCAGCAAGATGCCATCGGCGAGAAAGGACATGACTTCCATGATAGACCTCGGGTCTGGGGGGATTTCAGTAGATGATGTCGTACATCAGGTCGAAGACGGGCTGGGTGAACCACATCCCCTGAGGCATGGAGATCAGCATCACGGCCTCGAAGAAGAAGAAGAGCCCAATCGGCAACAAAAGCGAAATCGCCAATGTCAGAAACCACGAATGCCGTCCGAGGAAACGCAGGTAATAGAACAGGAACAGCGCAATCGCGCCATACATGGACACGACCGAGATCAGGGCGACAAAAACGACCACGCTGCCGCCGACATGAAGCAGCGTGCGCCACCCGAAAGCATCCAGAAACGGTTCGTCAGACTGCGAAGCAGGGGATGTCGCGCGCCACCATTTCCACGCGCTGGCAAGGCAGCTCAGCAGCATGCCGAGGGCAAGCCAGAATGGCCAGAACCCGCCCCCCGGCCCCTGACCGCGAATGTAGCCGATGGGAAGCTCGGTGCTCTTCCACATCAGGTAGAGGGAAAAGAGGGCAAGCAGCCCAACAAGAGATATCTCACCTTGGCGCATGACTGCCCTCTTTCCTGCCGCTTGGCTCAGTTGTTCATTTCGGACAGAAGCTGACGGTGGTTCTGGACCTGCCGGGACCAGTAGGCGCGGGTTTCGGCCTCATCCATGATCAGCGGGGACAGGCTTTCCGAGACCAGGTATCCCTGCCACTTCTCGCTGTCGTAAACCTTGCCGAAGACGTCGCGGTAATAGGCGGCGGCCTCATCCGACATACCCGGTGCGCCGACGATGGCCCGCTGGTTGTAATATGAGAAATCGTGGCCCTTTTCCTTCAGGGTCGGCACGTCGGGATAGGCTTCCATCCGCTCGTCCGAGAAGGCCAGCAGCGGCACGAAATCGCCAGCCTCATAGAAGCCCTTGGCTTCGGAGGGGTTGTTCACCGTCGCCATGATCTGCTTGCCCGCAAGATCCTTGGCCACGGCGCCGCCGCCGTCATAGGGGATGTACTTGATCTTCAGGTCGTAGGCGCCCGACATGTAGGCGATCACGATGGAGTCTTCCTGCCCGGTGCCGGTTCCGCCCATGACGAACTCGCCATCCATCTCCTTCACCTTGGCGACGAATTCCTCGAAGGTGGTGATGCCCGAGTCCTTGTGGACCCAGAGCACAAAGGGATCGACCCCCATCATGATGATCGGGGTAAAGGTTTCGATGTCGACGCCCAGCGCCTCTTGACGGATCGGCGTCGTGTAGAAGGAATTCAGCGTCACCAGCAGGGTGTGATCGGGATCGCGTGCATCCTTGAGATGCAGCAGCGACTCGGCCCCCGAACCGCCGCCCCGGTTGGTGGGGATCAATGGCCGGTTGGTCAGGTCGTTTGCCTCGACCACGGATTGTATGAAGCGCGCGATCTGATCCGCACCGCCGCCAGCGCCTGCCATGATGGTGAAATCAATCGGGCGCTTCGGCGTCCAGCCATCGGCGAAAGCGGCGATCGGCAGCGTGGCGATCGTGCTGCCTGCGGCCAGTGCAAGGAAAAGTCTCTTGGTCAGTTTCATGTTGGGTTCCTCCCTGGAATGTCCGGTCGTCCCGGATTGATCTTCCCGCGTCATGCGCGGCCCTTCGTGAATTCTTGTGAAACGTCGCGCTGTGTCGGGTCGCGCTGACCGAAAGATGCCTCAATGCGCCATCAGAACCGGCATCTCCGTGTTATCCACGATGCGTTGGGTGTTGCCGCCGAACAGCATCTCGGTCTCATGGCTATGGCTGTAGGCGCCGGTCACAAGCAGGCTGGCGCCGATGTCCTTGCACCGGCCCAGAAGCTCGGTCGCAGGGTCCTTGCCATCAAAGTGAACGATCTCGGCGGTGATGCCGCGCAGGGCGTAATAGGCCGCCAGTTCGTCTGCGGTCGGCCCATGCGGTTGCAGTTTGCCGCCGGTCAGGATGTTGACGCGCTTGGCCGCATGCACGATGTCCAACGATGAGGCGACGGCGCGCGCGGCAGGCAGCGATCCGTTCCAGCCCACCGCCACATGCTGCGCGAAGGTCGCGTCAGGATGCAATTGCCCCGGACAGATCAGCACCGGACGTCCCGCCCCATAAAGAGCCGACTTCAAGGAACTTTGCCCAAGGTTGCTTTCGCGGTGGGGCTTGGGAAGAACGATCAGGTCGGACAGGCGGCCCGCGTGCCTGACCACATCGGCCATGCGCCCGGGTTCCTCCGCGAAGGTGCAGGTGGCCGTTCCTGCTTCGCGCACCCCTTCATTGAGGCCGAATTCGCGCGCCAAACGATGCAGAATGCCCCGCAGATGGTCTTCCTGCCGGTTTGCAAGCTCAACGGCCTGCTCCAGCATCACCTTGCGCGCAAAATCATTCAGCGGCACGCCTTGCGGGATCAGGTCTTTGGGCTGGACACGACAATGCACGACATTGACCTGTGCATCATGCTGTTTGGCCAGCTCTGCCGCATGGGCAAGCACGGTGGCAACCATGCCATCACCGCGTACCGGGACCAAAATTGACTTCAACATCGTGCTATTCCCTCGAGTCCTGTGCCGCGGCCATTCCCTGGCTTTTTCTGGCGGGGTGAACCCTTCAGCAGGTCCATCCGACAGGCGATGCGAAAGAAAGTTACGCGCAGGAATGTTTCGTCAAGAGGTAAATATGTGTAATAATTTTGCGTGGCGAATTTTCTGATATTTATTAAGCCTTTGTAAAATATAAAAATTTCTGCATCCCAAGGTATACCGCAAAATCAGCGAACCAAGTGACGGTAAGCCAGCCGAGGGCGACCTGTTCCATCCCCGCCACTCGATGAGATTCGCGCGAAGCACCGCATCGGTTCGCAAGGTGAAAGATGGCCGCAGGCGGGATCTTCATGGGGGGCTTGCCGAACCCATCGGTGTGCGCCCGGTGGTTCTATGCGGCGCCGCCGTTCTGGGGCGCGCCTGTCTTGCCGCGTTTTTCATTGCCAGATGCCCCGATGGGGCACACACTCGTCAGGGCGTGAACAATGAATGAGGATTACAGCAAGGGGAATTGCAGATGGCACTGGACATTATCGGCGCAGGCTTCGGTCGGACCGGAACAGACTCCCTCAAGGAGGCTTTGACAATTCTGGGCTTCGGACCATGCCACCATATGCATGAGATACGTGACCATCCCGAAAAAGCGCAGCCATGGCATGACTATTTCTGCGGTGGGGCCGATCTTGATCTTGATCTGCTGTTTGACGGCTACCGTTCACAGGTCGACTGGCCCGGCGCCCATCTATGGCGCGAGTCGGCCAAGCATTACCCGGACGCGAAAGTGATCCTGTCGGTCCGCGATCCGGAAAGCTGGTACGCGTCCTATGCGAAGACGATCAAGATCTTCCGACAGACGGAAATGCCGCCGGAAGCGCGGCACATGAAGCAGATACAGGAGTTCGTCGAGGTCTTTCTGAATGACCGCTTTGACACCAAGGACAAGGCGATAGCAGATTTCGAGGCGCATGTTGCCGATGTGACCTCTGCCATTCCGGCCCATCGGCTTCTTGTTCATGAGCTGGGGTCAGGCTGGGCGCCGCTCTGCGCGTTTCTTGGGGTTCCCGTGCCGGATCAGGATTATCCGCATACCAACGCAACGACAGCCTTTCAAAAGAACAACATCGAGTTGCAGAGATAGGCAGCGCAGGCAGGTCTTGTCAGAAGGATTTGCGTCAAGGCGGATAAAGCGCCCGATCAAACCTGGCAGATTTCCGCATCGACCAAAGGTGACAAGCCGGTGGCTTTCAGGATCGCACGTGCAGAGGTTTGATCGGCCAGGGACAGTGATTGAAATTCCTCCCTTGTCCAGCGCAGGCATTTCAATTGATACGGAAAACTTGGCTGGACCCAGGTGCTGCCGTCGATCTCGGTCGTGAAGGTTGTCTGCTTTTCGATCACGGCCCGTCCGTTGGCAAGAAGTTGGGGCATATGTGTCCGGGCCACCTCGGACAGCAGGGCGATCAGTGTGTCGGGCAAGTGGTCGTGGCTGTTCAGCCAGTCCTGATCCGTGACCTCATGGCCGCTCAGATCCTCCAACCGCTCCACCCAAGCATAGACACGCGGGGCGATGTTTTCACATAGCCGCATGGGCGTGGGATCAAAATGAGTCAGACATGTCAGTTGTCCCATCATGGCGAAATCTGCCGAGGCCGGGCGGTTTCCGAACAGGAATGGATGCCGCTGAAGATGGCTTTCCAGAAGCTGGAGGAACCTGACGTAGCTTGCTTCGATCACTGGCGCGGTGGTCTCGTTTGACCCCACCACATGCAGCCGGTCGACTTGTCGCCGTGTGAATTCCTCTGCCTGGGCCGCCAGCATTTCGGGCGACTTCTCAACCTGCGTATAGAGAGGCAAAATGCGGCCGGCCTTCTTGATGTCCCCGTCAAAGTGCCAGCGATAGTGAAACATGCAACGGGTCAACCACTCGTCGGCATAGTCTTCCAACACATAATTCAGGAAGGCCAGAACGGGGCTTTCCGGGATGACCCGGCGCTCCGATATCCGGCTTTCCAACCTGCGGATGATCGGTGTGGTATCTGTGACCGCCTCCAGTTTGCCCGTATCATCAGGCATGTAGACGGTAGGAAGCAGCGGAACTTTGGGCTTCGGAAGATGTTTCCGATCAACGCCATTGCCCGGCGCATCCGGATTCTGCGGCCAGTTGATGATGAACCGGTAGGGCAGACGCCGGAACCGCAGAACCGCCAGCATTTTTCGCGTGTAGGGGCTGCCGTGAATGCCTTGAAGGCTGATGGTTTCCTGCTGGGCCACTTTGGTCCTTTCATCGGGCCGTGCATTTGAAGTGTCGACCGACCCCTGTTCCTAACACTATCGCGGTTTGCGTTCTGAATAAACGGTTCCCAGACAAACGGATCATGCGGGGCGGTGTCTTGGCCTTTTGGATGCACCGCGGGTTTGCCCTTTTGCCAGGTCAGAACGAAGCCCGCGATCGCCCGCCTGACAGTGATGTTCTGCAGCCAAATGGTGAAAACACCCCCGTCACGCAGGGAAACACGGGCTGGCTTGATTTGGATCAATACACTCCGCCCAGCCGGCTGGTTTGCTCGGACACCTCCCCATGGAAGCGGAGCTGTGCGACGGATATGAGCAGACCGACAGATCCCCTGCGAAATCTGGTAGCTGCCAGATCTCATGCCCTTGCCATGTCGGCAATCAAGGAGATGTCCATTCTCAGTGCCGGGATTCCCGATGCTGCGTCTCTGGCATGGGGGTTGCCGTCCTTCCAGACGCCGGCGCCTATCCGGGCCGCGGTCAGCCATGCTCTTGAGGCTGATCCCAAAATCGGCATGTACGCGCTGCCCGGCGGGCTGCCGGAGCTTCTGGCCGCCGTCGCGGCGGAGCACGAACGCCGGACCGGCATGCGCGTCGATCCGAACCGGCGTGTCGTGATCTCGGCGGGCAACATGGAAGGGCTGCAGATCCTGATGCAAGCCATCATCAATCCGGGTGACGAGGTGATCGTGACCGATCCCGGCTTCGTGTCACATATCAGTCAGATCAAGTTCAGCGGTGGCGTGCCGGTGTTCTGGAAAATGGATGAAGCCGGGGGGTGGGATCTCGACATTGACGCGTTGCCGCGCCTTATCGGCCCGCGCACGAAAGCGATTGTTCTGGTCACACCGTCCAATCCGACAGGCGCGATCCTGTCTGAAACATCCCTGCGCGCCGCGGCCGATATCGCCCGCGAACGCGGTATCCTCGTGATCCTGGATGATCCTTACAGCCCATTTGTGTTTGATGAACCGCAACGGTTCTTCAATCTTGCCACGATGCCGGAACTTTCCGAAAACCTTGCGTATCTTTTCACGTTTTCCAAGGCTTACGCCATGTCGGGCTGGCGCGCCGCCTACATGGTCTTGCCCGAAGCGATCCGCGCCGAAGTCGTTAAGATCCATGACCTGACGATGATCTGCACGCCCCGAACCAGCCAGGTGGCGGCCTTGGCGGCCTTGACCACCGAACCGCTGCATCTTGCACAGTTCCGCAGCGTTCTTGCACGCCGCCGCGATCTCATCTGCGAACGGCTCGACCGGGTCGCGCATGTGTTCGACTATGTCCGCCCGAAGGGGGCTTATTATGTCTTTCCCCGGATCGTTGCGGCATTTGAAAATGATGTGCAGTTCGCCCATGATCTTTTGAACCACGCACATGTCACCGTGACACCGGGCAGCGCATTCGGACCATCTGGCAGCGCCCATGTCCGCATGGCCTATTGTGTCGAAGATGATGTGATCAACCTGGCCTTCGACAGGATCGAGGCGCATTTCGGCCGCTGATCCGGATGTGCCGGACGACCTGACTGTTGGCCCGCGGCTCTCAACGGCAGGTTTTTTGCATTTACGCCAGTGCTGTCCGGGGTGCGCGCCAGACCGGCTGCAGCGGCGATCCGCCATGCCTGCCGTTGCGCCGAACCGGCCTGACAGCGCCTTTGACGACAATGCCTGCGTCCTGCCTGCGGACTGGCCCGCGGACTGGCCCGCGAACTGGCCCGCGAACTGGGTTGACTTGAACCGATCCACTTGCTTGGGTCGTGCCAATGCCACGGCGACGGATCCCACCTGAGGGACGTTGACCGTGGGCTTCGCCGGCCCGGGAAAGGGCCGGTGCTGACGGGAGGGATAACCATGACGGATACACTGGCGGCGCTGATCGGCGCGCAGGATGCAAATGCGCCGGCAATCGGCGCGCCGGGCCGCGGCTGGCTCAGCTATGCCGGACTGGCCGCGCAGGCCGCGCATGTCGCGGATGCCCTGCACCGGGCAGGCGTGGGACGCGGCGATCGCGTGGCGATCGTGCTGCCCAATGGCCCCGAAATGGCGACAGCTTTCGTGACCGTGGCAGGCGTGGCCACGACCTGTCCGCTGAACCCCGCCTATCGGCAGGACGAATTCGCCTTCTACCTTGAAGACCTCAAGGCCAAGGCGATCATCCTGACCGAGGACGAGGCCGGCGCCGCCCATGCTGCGGCCACGGCGCAGGGGCTTGCGGTGATCCGGCTGTCCGTGGACACGGACCAGCCTGCCGGCAGGTTCACGCTGCGGGCGGAAACATCTGCGGGCACCGCCGACACCGCCGCGCCGGGTCCCGATGACGTGGCGTTGATCCTGCATACCTCGGGGACAACCTCGCGGCCAAAGATCGTGCCGCTGCTGCAATCCAATGTCGCGGCGTCAGCGCGCAACGTCGGGGCCTCGCTGGCGCTGACGCCGGCCGACCGCTGCATGAACGTGATGCCGCTGTTCCATATCCACGGCCTGATTGCTGCCGTCTCGGCCAGCCTGGCATCGGGCGGGTCAGTCTGGTGCGCGCCAGGG
>NZ_JBHTKR010000014.1:0-7939 GCF_042678485.1 Seohaeicola saemankumensis
GACTGTCTGGTGATTGCTGGCGTTCGCCATTGTGTCCCTCTCTCGTTAAAGCCGTTCACTGATACCCGTTACGGGATGGGGTAGAGATACCTGCCGACGGTAACCGTGACAAGGCCACTCAAGCAGGCCTCCGCTGTTTCCAGTTCAGTGCCTGTTGTTTCCAGAGAATAACCCGAGGTTGTGTCGGGAAAGACAAGACGGGGCTTCAGTGTCCGCTTTCGCCCTCGCCACGGCCTGGAATACTCCTCCTAGATCCGCATTTGCCGTAAGTCTTGGGATTTGGTTTTTCGGCGTTTGCCGGACAAGACTTTTGCGAAAAGCGTTTGCTTGTAAAGCAACCAACCCTGTGTTGAACTGCACTGCGGATGTATCGCGCGGAAAGGGTTGCTGATGTCTCGAACAATGCCGGTCCATGCTGCCGTTGCCAACGCTCTCCAGGACCATGGGGTAGATGTGGTTTACGGCCTTATGGGCGACGCCAACCTGTTCATGGTGGACCACTACGTTCGAGAACTGGGCGGTCGATACGTGCCCGCCGCACACGAGGCGGGCGCGGTGTTGATGGCGCTGGGACATGCCTCTGTTACAAATGAGGTGGCGGTTGCCACTATTACCCACGGGCCGGCCATATCCAACGCGATCACCGCACTGGTTGAAGGCACCAAGGGCACACTACCGATCGTGGTGATGTGCGGCGATACGCCGATTGAGGACCCCGATCACATACAGGCCCTGGCCCAGCGCGCGTTGGTCGAGGCCACAGGCGCCGGGTTTGAGCAGATGAAAACACCGGCTACCGTCTCCCGCGATGTTGCCACGGCCTTCCGGCGCGCAAGGTTGGAACGCCGTCCCATCGTGCTGAATATGCCCTCGGCCATGATGTGGGAGCAAACCGAATACAAGAAAGCCGCGACCGAACTCCCCGACCTGCCAACCGCACCCGGCGAAAGCGATGCGCTGAATGAGGCCATCGGCATACTGGCCTCGGCCCGCCGCCCGGTGATCCTTGCTGGGCGCGGAGCAATTCATGCCCGGCATGCTCTGCTGGAACTTGCAGACCGCATCGGTGCGCCGGTAGCAACGACCCTGAAGGCCAAGGGTTTGTTCAACGGTGCGCCCTACGATCTTGGCGTTTGCGGCACCCTTAGTACGCCTGCCGCAAGTGACGTGATTGCATCCGCTGATTGCATTTTCGCCTTTGGCGCCGGGTTCAGTCGTTTCACCACCGTCCATGGCGCATTCCTCGCAAACACCCGCGTGGTGCAAGTCGACGATGATCCGCGCCAGCTCGGCCGCCGACACAGCCCAGATGCGATGCTGGTGGGTGATCCGGAACTAGTGGCCAAGACGATATTGAAATGGATCAATGAGGCCGAGATTCCATCGTCTCAGGCTACCGACACGATTGATCAGGAGGCACTTCGGGCGGGCCATCCTTTGCCCAAGCCCTCGAATGCGCCGGGGACTTTGGACTATTCCGTTGCGCTTGAACAGATCGACGCGGCATTTCCCGAAGATCGAATCTTTGTCTCAGATGCAGGCCGCTTCATGACTGAAGCCTGGTGCCGGATCGGTGTCTCGGCTCCTCGGAACATGGTGCCGGCGATCAACTCGGGCGCGATCGGAAACGGCATGGGCGTCGCCATTGGCGCGGCGGTGGCGCGCTCGGGGCAAAAGACGCTGTTCATGTGCGGCGACGGCGGGTTCATGATGGGCGGACTGGCCGAGTTCTCTTCGGTCGTACGCGAGGCTCTCGATATGGTCACGGTGATCTGCAACGACTCGGCGTATGGAGCAGAGTACATCCAGTTCACGGACAGGCAGCTCGATCCGGGGCTGTCCACCTTCTCTTGGCCGTCCTTCGCCGCAATGGCACAGACCATGGGTGCCAAAGGTCTGCGGGTCAGTTCACAAGCAGAACTCAAGGACGCTCTAGCGGTGATTGCGGACACGAAAGGCCCGGTCCTTTTGGAACTCGTGCTCGACCCGGCGTCGATGCCGCGGATGCACGCGTAGGGACAAACGCGCGCCCTGTAAAAAGGACCGTTCGTGTCATTGCAGAATTTCCAGCCCTCACCGAGACAAGGGCGCGTGGAAAGACGCCTACGGTACGCAACGTGGCGTACTGACGCCCAGCATCGGTGGTGGCCACTTGTGAGGCTTGATGATGAAGCCGTGCTACCCCGCTGGGGCAACCTTCGGGTCAATCCTTTTCAAGGCTTGGGCCATCGGCTGGGGCAGACCATTCGGACAAAAAGACCACCCTCAAATTGGAGGGAACAATCTCGATTCATGTGCGAGTGTTGGCTGGGGCGGTAGGATTCGAACCTACGGTACACGACGGCCAACACTGATGCCATTTCTGCAATGCTCTGGCATGAGAGCAGGGGGGTAAAAGTCAGTTCTTAGGGCAACGGTTGGGGCGATGGGGGCAGATTGAAAGGGCCGATTTGCGGGACAAAGCTGCCATTTGCAAACCTTCCAATTTTGAGAAACGGTTATTGCCCGGCCCTTGCCTGATTGAAATACGCAGAAAGCTAATCCCCCGGGGATGAGAGGCTTGAGAGTCTTAAATCTCTGACACGGCGGCCAACTTCCTGTAGCATGCATTAGTGATAGCATTTCTGGGAGATTAAGCACCGTGAAGACCGATTATCTCATCATTGGCTGCGGGGCTTCATCGATGTCGTTTCTCGATACCATGCTTGCCGAAACTGATGCGACCTTTGTGATCGTAGACAAGCGCGATGCGCCTGGCGGGCACTGGAATGACGCATATCCCTTCGTACGCTTGCACCAACCGTCTCGCTATTATGGAGTGGCCTCTCGTCCACTTGGCCGCGACAAGATAAATGAAAGTGGGCCAAATGCGGGTTTCTTTGAACTTGCCTCGGGCACCGAGGTCCTCGCTTATTTCCATACTTTAATGGAAGAGGTGTACCTTGCGTCAGGTCGCGTGACCTGGCTCCCGATGACAGAATGGCGTGACGACGATGAGGTTGTCGTCAACTTGATGACGGGTGTTGAAATCCCCGTAGAAGTAGATAAGGCCGTTGTTGACGGTCGCCGGATTGGCACTGAAATACCCCTAACTTATAAGAGACGTTTCAAGGTCGCCGAAAACGTCAAATGTATCCCGCCCAACGACTTGCCTCGCCATGCAGCCGGGCGCTCGGCCTTCGTCGTGATTGGTGCGGGCAAAACGGCCATGGACTCGGTTCTTTGGCTCCTCCGACACGGAGGTGACCCTGACAACATCACTTGGGTAAGGCCGCGTGACGCCTGGCTGCTGAATCGTCGGCGCTCGCAGCCAGGCATAGAGTTCTTTGATGACATGTTCGGTGGGGTTGCCCGCCAGATGGAAATCCTTTCGGAAGTCGAAGACTTGGAACAGTTGGGAAAGGCTCTGGAGGCTGAGGGTATTTGGCTGCGCTTAGACAAGACCTGCACTCCCGAAATGATGCACATGGCGGTGACCTCAGAAGGAGAAGTGGAAGCACTGGCAAGCGTAAGCAACGTAGTCCGGATGGGCCACGTTACGCAAATCGAAGCTGGTCGATTGGTGTTTCAGCAGGGTGACTTTGCCATCCCGACTGATGCGCTCATAATCGACTGCGCAGCCAGCGCAGCTGCTGCGAATGTTACTGATCGAGCGCCAGTCTTCTCTGACGGGCGCATAAATCTTCAGATGATCCGAATGACACAACCAACCTTCAGCGCCGCTGTGATCGCTCACCTGGAAGCGACTGTGCAGGACGACGAAGTCAAACGAGCCGCCACGCAGGTCGCACCGATGATAGACACAGTCACCGATTGGGTCGACCGTCGTCTGACCACCATTATGAATGAGGCCCGATGGAAGGAAATCGAGGGGATGCCAGATTGGCTGGGCTCTTGCCGCCTCAATGCGCCCGCTCATGCCCTTTCTGCACTTGACCCTGCTGATGAGGACAAGGTGGCTATCCTTAATCGAATAGGTGCCGCGACACCGCTGGCATGCGAGAACATGCGCCGCCTGCTCGCTTAGGTTCAGGCTCTACCGAAGGACTATCACCTCTGAGGCAGCTTCTTCCCACAGCAGACATTTGAGAAGTCCAACCCTATGGCCGCCTTGCGGACGAAGCTGCAATTTGTGATTTGGCCGTTTCCATATTCGGAAGTGCCTGAAAATGGACCTGTATTAGGCCGCTTGAGCAATTTCACCACTGGGCAGCGTCGATACCAAACCATTCTTCCGTAAGGGCGTTCAAGCTACCATCCTGCGTCATATCGAAGATGCGATCCTCAAGATTAAACCTCAGGTCAACATCACCTGAACGCAATACCATCGAGACGCCAGGTCTAAGGTGAGCGTTTTCAGTAATCTTAACGAGCTTTCCGCCTGAGCCCGCGATCAAAGGCTCCAAGGTGGCCCGTTCACCAATCACCGCATCTGCTTCGCCGGTTTCAATGGCTTCTACGGCGGCCTCAATAGTCGGAAAAACCACGTTGGTATAACCTGTGGTTGGGAACCACCCATCAAATACCGGGTCGGCGATCGATCCCAGATGTTTCACATGCTTATGCAACTCAGTTCCCGGAGGCCCGACTGTAAGAAATGGATCGGGCTGGAGATAGGCAACCGTTTTCTCAACTCCAGCTCCCAACTCCGCATTGGACGGTATTGCTGCTATGATTATGTCGACGTCACCATCCCTTAGGGCGGAGGAAAGGACATCATATGGCATAGTTTTCCACTCACAGGACAAGTTGGCACGTGAGCACACAATTTCAGCGAAAGCCTTATCGAAGCCTTCTAGTGTTGATGGTTCCAGTGTGAATATCCGCGCATCATACGCTTCATCAGTGCCAATGGTTATGTTTTCTGCGAGAGCCTGAACCGGCAAAAATGCAAGGCCAGCCAAGAATATCCTGAAGCAATTCATAACAGCCCCCTTTTCTCAAAGTCGTGCAGAAATAAGCGCACACACCGATTCAATCAGTGTTGAGTCGCACGACCAAACGTTCGTTGATTTACATCAAGGCGGCTCGTACTACTTTCTGACGGCCGTATGTCACACGAGCACTTATCAAGCAAAAAAATGAAAACCAGTTCTTGAGAGACGCAAAAGGGTGAAGACGGTCACGTCAGGCTCATTAGCAAATGAACAACGATCTCCCAGCTTCGTCTTGAGCCAATCAACTGAACTCGCAACAAATAAACTGCCGCACTGCAGAATAGTCAGCTTCGGGCTCGAAGCGGACCTTCGCTGCGCTTTTCACTGAGGTCCGCAACGCGGACTTTTTTGCCGTTGGTTTGATCACGGTTCTTGACCGGTTGAGGCGAGGGGCCGCCGATCATCGCCCCGTGCATCAAGCCTGTCTGTGATGGACGGAACTGAAATGCTCGGGTAGCCTCGAATGAGTAGATAACCACTTTTAATAACGTTAGTGCGACCGGCAGACGGGGATATGCTATGGAGTTGATATTCTTTGATGATATCGAGGTGCCGTCTCGGTTCGACGGAACAAGCCAGACCATCGACCGTGAAGAAATGGTTGAGTTTGCACGAACCTGGGACCCACTGCCAATTCACCTCGATGAGGATTTTGCGCGCGAATATGGTGGGATCACGGCATCTGGACCGTATCTTCTGGCACTCCGCATCCGTCTAATCCATAAGTTGGAGCGCCAACCTGCCGTCATTGCATCTTTTGGATACGATGAAGTCAGGTTCAAGGCACCGGTTCACGCTGGTGATCGGATTTCTCTAGTTCTTGAAATGGAAAGCAAGCGCCTGTCTTCCTCGAAGCCCGACCGAGGAATTGTGACCGTGCGCCAGAGTTTGATCAATCAGGATGACGAAATTGTCTTAACCGTTTTGGATAATGTGCTGGTTCGAAAACAGGGCAACTGAGCCTAACGAGAAGGTCACTTTGGGCTCGCGCCGTCGTTCACTGAGGATGCCATGAATGTCCGCTATGGGCTCAAGCGAAGGACCTTCGCTGCAGGTCGGCCCAAGGTCCACTCTGCGGACGAAGCAGACCTTGACGCCCCTAGTGTCAACGGTTGCTTTTGAAATATTGCGCCCGCTGAGAAAAACACTATGGGCGGAAACGGGACCTTCTCTGCGAGCACAATGCACCGAGCGATTTCCGCGGGAGCTGACATTCAGACCAAATTAGAACAGAGTGTTTGCCTGCTCTGCCGCAAGGCAGCTCACGGTTTCCTTTAGGATTTAGAAGCCTTATCCGGCAGGCTTGAAGCTTGCAGCAAGACTGCTTGCTTTCTCTTGTGCAGCTACAAACTCTGCACTGGAGTACGCTTGTACCGTCTTCATATTTGAAACCGTACCAGAGGCACCGGCAACCATGAGTGCTGGGATGATATCTACCCCCTCAGCCCCCTCGCAGATCATCAAGAAGTCAGTCTCGCCAGTAGTCGCATAGTAGGAAATCAATTTACCTCCAACTGCCTCTACCAATGGCTTGACCGCAGCAGCTCTATCAGATGGGTTAGCAATCATACCTTTGATCGCCGAACCTGTGTAATTACCTGTAATTATGAAAGTCGCCATGTGTTCCTCCTACGAAACCTGAGCAGACACTCTCAATAGTGAGTGCCAGAAAGTTGACCTTGCGGCACCTTTGCAATCCATTCAATCATTTTCTCAACAGTATGGGCTCGAAGCAGACCTTCGCTGCATCGGCCACGAACGACCTCTTAGGGCCGAAACGCCACTGTCGGTTAAAGCGGAAAGCGGACCTGCGCTGCAGGCGCGAAGCAACAATGCCACAACGTCGGAAGCCGATATTCGGGCAGCCCTAAAACCGGGTCTTACTCTCCTCGTCTTGCATGCAGGTGGGTCGGCCTCAGGCCACCACATGCCGCGGCTCTTGCGTTTGCGATGCGCAGAGCAAGTCCCTTAGCGTAGCCTTCTTCGCCAAAGACCGCCACATACTGGCTTCGCCATTCATCGCTCTCCATCATTTTGACTTCTTGAGCGGCGGTTTTTGAATACCATTTGTTCCGGTCCCGAGTTTTTACTTGCTCAAGACCGGCTGCTATCATCTCGGCTTTTGTTTCTTCTGCTGTTTGCATTGAAAAACTGTGCCCAGTTAAAGAACGCCATTCGTTGTATCCCTCCAATTCATCCGCATCGGGACTGCGCAGCCAGTCACTGGCTGCGAACAGCCCGTCTGGTCTCAGGACACGAAATACCTCCCGGTAAAGAGTGGCTTTGTCTTCGAAATGAATAAGGGAATCCTTGCTGAAAACGATGTCAAAGCTCTGATCTTCAAACGGCAACGGACCCGCGTCGACCAGTCTCAGATCAACTACTTTTTCCAACTCGGCACTAGCAATGTTCTTCCTGCCTTTATCGATAAGGAATGGTTCAATATCGATCCCTACCAAGCGCTCGGGCTCTAAATCACGCGCGATGACAATATCGGTCCCTCCAGTGCCGCACCCAATATCAAGGACAACCTTACCCTTTACATCGATATCGCGAAGGATTTCTCGCACTTCCTCCGGGCCACCCGGCGATAGAAAGCCGACACCCCACTGCATTTCGAGTTTGGTAACGAACTCGGGTGGATATGATGTTTCTGACAATTTACGCCTCCTTTACGCTTCAAGGAATGGCCCACCGTAGCACACTACTTTCATAATGACCGCTTCGGGGAAGCTGCGCTGCGCCGCACCTGTTCGAGATGAATGTCCGCTTTGGGCCGATGACGAACCTTCGCTGCACGACCGACAATTCATAACTGTCCGTCGCCAAAGCCCAGAAGCAAGATTGTCGGCCCGGAGCCGCGCATTTACGCGCGCTACGTCCTGCCTGGAACAAAGGTCGCATTGCGTTCGAAGAACGGCCTCGGCCGATTGTGTGTCAGGCGACCTCGATCAGCGGATCGCGGCCGTCCCAGGTGCCAGTATGCCGGAGGAGCCGCGTGC
>NZ_JBHTKR010000015.1:2500-6471 GCF_042678485.1 Seohaeicola saemankumensis
TTGTGCCAAGCCTTCGGGCGCGGCGAGCATGTGACGCGGCCCTTTCCTCGGCTGCCCATATGTCTGCAAGGTCGAAACGAACAGAGTTGTCCAAGTCAAGTACACTAACCAAATGTCTCGATGATCCGCACGGTTCATCGGGGCGGGAAAGTATGCTTTTGATCGGAAAGAGTCTTTCTCTTTCTGGATCAAATCAAGCGCGAGAAGGGCGTTTGGTGGATGCCTTGGCAGTAAGAGGCGATGAAGGACGTGATACTCTGCGATAAGTCATGGGGAGCTGAGAATATGCTTTGATCCATGAATTTCCGAATGGGGCAACCCACCTGATATTCTGTTATTGTTACCCTTCGGGGTGATCAATAATGGGGTAAACCAGGTACTTTTAACCTGAATACATAGGGTTTTAAGAGCAAACCCGGGGAACTGAAACATCTAAGTACCCGGAGGAAAGGACATCAATAGAGACTCCCCTAGTAGCGGCGAGCGAACGGGGACCAGCCGAGTCCTGAGAGTGACCAGAACTGTTTGGAAAAGCAGGCCATAGCGGGTGACAGCCCCGTATGGGAAGCTCGATGGAACGTATTAAGTAGGGCGGAACACGTGAAATTCTGTCTGAAGATCGGGGGACCACCCCCGAAGGCTAAGTACTCCTTACTGACCGATAGCGAACCAGTACCGTGAGGGAAAGGTGAAAAGCACCCCGACGAGGGGAGTGAAACAGTACCTGAAACCGAACGCCTACAATCAGTCGGAGCTTGACTGGACTCTAATGACAATCTACCCCGAAGGGTCAGTTTTAAACCGTCCCCGGGGTGAACCGACATGTCAGATTTTGCCGTTGTTACCGATGGAACCTTTGCGTTTGTCGGGCTCGTTCTGGGCCTGATCAACATGGGCGTGAACCACTGCCCGAATGAAGGTTGCCTGGCCAAGAACGCGCGCACGCCCTATGTCGCCGCCTCGGTTGGCGACGTGGTGTTCCAGAAGGATGTTGTGGGTGAAGAGATTTACCTGCGCAAACAGACCGGAACCGCACGCGGCCCGTTCCAGTTCACCTATGGTGCATCAGTCACCGACGCGGGTGGGCTGTGGATCGGTCTTGGAAATACAACGACATACACAACCGCGAACCAAAGATGGTATGCACAGTTCCACACGATGCCCGGCATTTACCTGCAGGGCGCAGAGGTGGACCTGGGTGGCGCCATCCAGTTCCGGTCTGGCATAGAGCTGGGATATGAGAACCGCCAGGGTGTGCGGATGGGCCTCTCGGTCGACCATCGGTCGAACGCAGGGCTCGACGGCACGAACCCCGGTCTTGAAACCGTACAGTTTCGAGTCTCCATCCCCGTGAACTGACGTTCAGATTATCATTAGTGTCCAGTCTTGTGACGGCGTACCTTTTGTATAATGGGTCATCGACTTGGTCTCACGAGCAAGCTTAAGCCGTTAGGTGTAGGCGCAGCGAAAGCGAGTCTTAATAGGGCGTTGAGTTCGTGGGATCAGACCCGAAACCGAGTGATCTAGGCATGACCAGGATGAAGGTTAGGTAACACTAACTGGAGGTCCGAACCCACACCTGTTGAAAAAGGTCGGGATGAGTTGTGCCTAGGGGTGAAAGGCCAATCAAACTCGGAGATAGCTGGTTCTCTGCGAAATCTATTTAGGTAGAGCGTCATCCGAATACCCCGGGGGGTAGAGCACTGGATGGGTAATGGGGCCCCACAGGCTTACTGATCCTAACCAAACTCCGAATACCCGGGAGTACTAGATGGCAGACACACGGCGGATGCTAACGTCCGTCGTGAAGAGGGAAACAACCCTGACCTACAGCTAAGGCCCCCAATTCATGGCTAAGTGGGAAAGCAGGTGGGACGACCAAAACAACCAGGAGGTTGGCTTAGAAGCAGCCATCCTTTAAAGATAGCGTAACAGCTCACTGGTCTAAATAAGTTGTCCTGCGGCGAAGATGTAACGGGGCTCAAGCCATGAGCCGAAGCTTAGGATGCCGTAAGGCATGGTAGCAGAGCGTAGTGTGACATAGTATCTATCCTCTTTAGCCCCTCTCGGGGGGCCTTGGAGGACAAGATACTTTCTGTGAAGCCGGGGCGTGAGCCATCCGGTGGAGAGATCACTAGCGAGAATGATGACATGAGTAGCGACAAACAGGGTGAGAGACCCTGTCGCCGAAAGTCCAAGGGTTCCTGCTTAAAGCTAATCTGAGCAGGGTAAGCCGACCCCTAAGGCGAGGCCGAAAGGCGTAGTCGATGGGAACCAGGTTAATATTCCTGGGCCAGGAGGATGTGACGGATCGAGACTGTTGTTCACCCTTATCGGATTGGGTGGGCCGCTGATCGGTTCCTGGAAATAGCCCTCCATGAGATCGTACCCTAAACCGACACAGGTGGACTGGTAGAGAATACCAAGGCGCTTGAGAGAACTATGTTGAAGGAACTCGGCAAAATACCTCCGTAAGTTCGCGAGAAGGAGGCCCGGTTTCTAGGCAACTAGAGGCTGGGGGCACAAACCAGGGGGTGGCGACTGTTTACTAAAAACACAGGGCTCTGCGAAGTCGTAAGACGACGTATAGGGTCTGACGCCTGCCCGGTGCCGGAAGGTTAAAAGGAGAGGTGAGAGCTTTGAATTGAAGCCCCGGTAAACGGCGGCCGTAACTATAACGGTCCTAAGGTAGCGAAATTCCTTGTCGGGTAAGTTCCGACCTGCACGAATGGCGTAACGACTTCCCCGCTGTCTCCAACATAGACTCAGCGAAATTGAATTGCCTGTCAAGATGCAGGCTTCCCGCGGTTAGACGGAAAGACCCCGTGCACCTTTACTACAACTTCACACTGGCATCAGGCCAAGCATGTGCAGGATAGGTGGTAGGCTTTGAAGCAGAGACGCCAGTTTCTGTGGAGCCTCCCTTGAGATACCACCCTTGCTTTGCTTGATGTCTAACCGCGGTCCGTTATCCGGATCCGGGACCCTGTGTGGTGGGTAGTTTGACTGGGGCGGTCGCCTCCTAAAGAGTAACGGAGGCGCGCGAAGGTTGGCTCAGAGCGGTCGGAAATCGCTCGTTGAGTGCAATGGCAGAAGCCAGCCTGACTGCGAGACTGACAAGTCGAGCAGAGACGAAAGTCGGCCATAGTGATCCGGTGGTCCCAAGTGGGAGGGCCATCGCTCAACGGATAAAAGGTACGCCGGGGATAACAGGCTGATACTGCCCAAGAGTCCATATCGACGGCAGTGTTTGGCACCTCGATGTCGGCTCATCTCATCCTGGGGCTGGAGCAGGTCCCAAGGGTATGGCTGTTCGCCATTTAAAGAGGTACGTGAGCTGGGTTTAGAACGTCGTGAGACAGTTCGGTCCCTATCTGCCGTGGGTGTAGGATACTTGAGAGGAGTTGCCCCTAGTACGAGAGGACCGGGGTGAACGTTCCACTGGTGGACCAGTTGTCGTGCCAACGGCAGTGCTGGGTAGCTATGAACGGACAGGATAACCGCTGAAGGCATCTAAGCGGGAAGCCCCCCTCAAAACAAGGTATCCCTGAGGGCCGTGGTAGACCACCACGTCGATAGGCCAGAGATGTAAGCGCAGCAATGCGTTCAGTTGACTGGTACTAATTGCCCGATAGGCTTGATTTGATCCAGTAAAAGAATGACTGACAAATCAAAAGCATACACATTCAGAGTACTGACTTGGACAACCGTTGAGTTCCTTCCTCGGTTTGGTGGTCATAGCACGAGCGAAACACCCGGTCCCTTTCCGAACCCGGCCGTTAAGCGCCGTCGCGCCAATGGTACTGCGTCTCAAGACGTGGGAGAGTAGGTCACCGCCAAACCTAGAAAGGAACTCAATAAATCGTATCTCTCTAAACGATCACAATCAATACCGCGGGATGGAGCAGCCCGGTAGCTCGTCAGGCTCATAACCTGAAGGTCGTAGGTTCAAATCCTACTCCCGCAACCAA
>NZ_JBHTKR010000016.1:0-1696 GCF_042678485.1 Seohaeicola saemankumensis
CCCTCGCTAAATGACGCATAGACTGGGCGCAGTAGGTCCGCAGCCTGATCCTTTTCGCCGCGCCCTGCCAGAAGGGCCGCCAGATCCGTGGCAGCGCGCAGTTCGAGTGCGAGACCGCCTTGGGCGCGAGCGATGCAGATTGCCTGTTGGAGATGGGCTTGGGCCTCGTCCACGCTGCCCGCATCGGCAGCCAGCATAACCCTTGCACGCACCCGGTGCAGGTCTGGCGCATAGACGTTATCTTTGCTCTCATGAAGGGCTACGAATGCATAATCGATCGCCGCTGCGGCCTCTTCGTGGCAACCGAGATCGGCATAGATCTCGGCCGCGCAGGAGAAATGCAAATGGTTGAAACGCTTGTCCCGGTTGCGCCGCATCCGGTCGAGCCCTACCTCCATTTGCTCGCGCGCGCCGTCCTTTCCCTGCCTGTGTAGCGCAAGGCCGAGGAAGTAGCCTCCCCAGGTGCCCGTGTGAACCAGTGACATCTCTTCCGACATTCTTAAAGTCTCGCGCATCATCCGCTCGGCCGGTTCCCCTAGTCTCAGCCATGTGCCAGTAGTCACCGCCGCACTGTGCAGGGCGACACTGATGGTGTTTGCGTGCTCGCTCTCGCGGGCCCAGGCCAGAGACTGCTCCATCTGCTCCACCGCTTTGTCGGCTTTTCCGAGGTGCCACAGGCACCAGGCGCGATACTGGCCTGCGACTACACGGGGATCGGAGCCGAAGCGCAGTTTGAGGTCACCGTGCGCCTGCGGTCTGTACAGAGCGATCGAGCGATCGTTCAGGTCAAGGGCCTCTTGTAGACGTGCCGCGTGAAACCGCTCGAGGGCCATCATCCGCAAGCCGACCATCTGCGTGCCGTGATCATTCTGTGCGCCGGCAATTTGGAAAAACCGCTCCGCCGCATCTGCGGAATGCTGCACGGCAACATGGCGACTGGCCCAAAGGCCATAGAGGGCCGGGAGTTGAAGGTCGGGCGCTCCGATAACATCTGCCAATTCGGTCGCACGTGAGAACGCCAGCATGGTCGCCCGGTCCGCATAGCCTTCACCGGCGATCAGCGCCTGTCCCATCTGCACGTAAAGTTGCTGTTCGCGCATTGCGAGCCTGAAATTGGTTCCCAGACCGCTGCACAGACGGATCGCAGCCTTGAACGCTGCGACAGCCTCCTTGAAGGCCGACCTAGCGACTGCGCTGCGGCCCGCTTCTTCCCAGCTTTCAAGAGCCGCTTCGTTTAAACCGGCAATTTCGGCGTGGTGGGCTCGAATTTCGGGATCGGCGCCGCCGCGAGCTACTAGCACCTCGTAAAGACGTTGATGCAACTTAATGCGCTTGGCCCTGGGCATGCTTTCGTAGGCCGCGTCCCGGAGTAGGGCGTGCTTGAAGGCATAGGTTGCTTCACCCCCAGTGCTCGCTCGGAATAGCAGTTCCGCTGAGACAAGCCTGTCAAGTAGGTTAGCCAGGTCTTGGGACGGAAGGGCCGAGAGATCGGCGAGGGTGCCCTGATCGAGGTTTCGACCAATCACGGCAGCCATCTGGACCAGTTCCTTGACGTCGCTGAGCCGTTCGAGCCTCTCCATCAGCGAGTCACTTAGCGTGGCCGGTACACCGAAGTCGTGTATCGACCCGTTAAGGACATAAGTACCATCGATTTTCTCGACCTTGCCAGATTCGATCACCGCCTTTGTCATTTCCT
>NZ_JBHTKR010000016.1:1793-5153 GCF_042678485.1 Seohaeicola saemankumensis
ATCGATCAGATCGAGCGTTGTCGGGTCTATCCAGTGTGCGTCCTCGACCAGCCAGAGCACCGGATGCTGCAGGGTCAGTCGTTCGAGCCGTTGGATAAGGGTAGTGAGGGTCCTTTTGCGTTGTTTCAGTACGGGACTCGTATCCGAACCGTAGCGGGCCACACAGTCCAGTCCGAGAAGCTGTGCGAGGAGGGCGGAATCGTCCTCAATGGGGCCATTTGCATCTCCTGACAGCAGGGCTTCAAGCTTATCAAGCCGTATGTCGTTGCTGTCGTTTGGGGTGAATCCGGCGGTCGTGACAATGTGTTGGATGACAGGGTGAAACGCGCTGTCCGTGTGGTAGGGCGAACACTGATAGCGCAACAAAACATGAGGCCCGGACTCGACAGATGCAACTAGTGCTTCCGCAAGCCGGGACTTGCCGATACCCGCTTCTCCGGTGATCAGTGCAATCTGTCCTGCGCCCCTCTTGGCCCTGTCCCAGAGGCGGTTCAGAGTATCCAATTCGTCGTCCCGGCCGACAAGCGGAGAGAAAGTCTTGCCGCGCTCCAGTTCGAACCGGCTTAGACCGACTTTCTCTGAAAGTACTCTCCAGACCGATGCGCCAAAGTTTGCAGTCATGGTGTCGGCTTCGCGCAAGCAGACCTCGAACATTTCCCCCAGAAGGAGCCTGGTCGTTTGCGATACGAGCACCGCACCGGGGTCTGCGACAGCCTGAAGCTGCGTAGCAATGCCCGGAGCTTCACCGAACACGGAAGGTGGCTTGCTGAGCTGCTCACACGGGCTATCGGAGACTATGACCGCACCAGAGGCGATGCCGACGCTGATCTGTAAGTCCATTTGGCCAATCTTGTGCAGTCGGCGTCCCATGGCGACGATTGCCAAACCAGCGCGCACGGCCTGTGCGGCCTCATGTAAATTGGCCCTTGGGTATCCAAAGTACACGTGCACCGCATTGCCCGAAAATGTGGCGATGTAACCACCGAGCTTCGAAACGATGTCGGACACTGATTTCTGGAAAGATAACAAGTACTCTTGCACGTCTTCGGGGTCGATGGTCGCAGTGGTCTTGTTCGATCTGACGAAGTTGCAAACAAGAACCGTTACGTTTCGCCGTTCCGAAGCGTCGCTTGCAGCCGGTGCTGGATCGGGTGCGGCAGGTGTGGGCGTGCCGGGGGCTGGGCTCAACGGCGCCTCTGGGATAGCGTTTTTCGGGGTAGTGCGGTGGCGGCCGAGATCGTCGACAAGTAGCCGGGTCTCTTCGCTCGGTTCGGTCGACAAATCCGATTTTAGGAAGTTCGACAGCTCGAGGTAGTGCGTGAGCACTTCGGAATTTCGACCCGCCGCGATAAAGCCCTTCATGATCAGTCGGTGCGCGTCTTCCCTGAATCTGTTGAGCGCGACAGCACGTCTACCCAGACTGACCGCCTGCGCGAAATATCCGGCGACCAGCAGACTTTCACCGTGCTTGACCATGGCGCTGATCGCATTCTCCATGAAGCGCTCGCGTTCGATCTGAAGCCAGTCGCTCCACTCCTCTTCGTCAACAAAGATGTCTTCCAGAAAGGCGCCCTTGAAAAGGTCCACGGCCGCTGCGAGGGAAGAGGGAGTACCTTCTTGGATCAATTGATCAAAGAAGACGGCATCGCAGTTTATTGTTCCGGAAGACAGCCGCAAGGATTGGTAGTCGTTGACGATCGCATTCTGTCCGAGAATCTGACGTAGCTTGGCGAGGGCCTGGCGCAGGTTGTGACGTGCCCGGTCCTCACTGCTGGAGCCCCATAGAAGGGTTGCCAGTTTCTCGCGCGGCTGAGGCCCCGGTGCCGTACAGGCGAGATAAGTCAGAAGGCAGGCGACCTTCCCGGTCGGAATATCAATGGTCTTACCAGAACGGCGCAGATGAAATCCGCCGAGCACGCTAAGGTCGAAGGTCTCGCCTTCTGTATCCAACGCCTTCACTCTCCAATGGATTTCGGATCTGGGCTTAGTCTGCTCCGCATCCGGTGCATTAGCATTCCAGGATTTGGATCTAATAGACGCTCAATATACGATCGATAGACGCCGCAAAGTATGTCCGATCCTCATTCTATCAATCACTACGAATCGCAAGCGCAAACTATTCTAATGATTGAAAGAAATATAATGGAACACATGATCTCAGCAAGGAGCAGCGGCGAGCAGCGTTCGCTTCTGGACAAAAAGAAGCCCTCGATTTTTTTCAGTCTGACCCATGCCCTGAAATTCGCCATAACGCAGGGGCTTTTTCGCAACCGGTCGACGCGAGTATTCCAAGTGGACGATCGGGTCTTGGAAGATCTGGGCGTGACCCGCGCTCAGTTCCTTGGGGCATGGACAGCAGGAAAAGGCAAGCCAACGCCAGCGCGCTATGCACCTTCTAATGATGGAGTGGCAAGATGACGCGATCGGCTGCAATCGTGCTGTTACTTCTCATTCTCGGTGACTCAGTCGCCGAGGGCCTTTCGTTGCCAGTTCCAGGTTCGGCGCTTGGTCTAATGGCTTTATCCATTGCCTTCGCGATGCGCGGTGGACCAGATAAGGCATCTAGCGAACTGTTTGATTTTGCGACGCCATACTTCCCCTTGTTCTTTGTCCCTGCTGCCGTCGGGGTGGTCGTGAGTGCCGACATGATTTCCGCAAATTGGGTTTATATCGTCACTGCGATCGCTCTGAGCACGGCTGCGACGCTCTTGATCTCGGGGCTGGTCTTTCAGGCATTGATGCGAGTCCTCCCCAGTCGGGTAGAGACATGAGTGACTTGCTATCCTTGGCCTTGGGTCAGCCGCTCTTTGCTGTCTGCATCACGGTCGCGGCCTATGCGTCTGCCGAGGCATTGTGGCGCAAGACAGGTCAAATAGCGATTTTCAACCCGGTCCTGATCGCGACGATTGCCATTTCAGGCTTCCTGCTTCTCTACGACCTATCTTACGAGGATTATCTGCATCAGGCGCAACCGATCAACGAAATGCTTGCGATCCTTGTCATTCTGCTTGCGGTCCCGCTGGCCCGGCAATTCCGGCTTATCCGGGAAGTCTGGGTCCCGCTGAGCCTTGCCCTCCTGACGGGTTCCATAGTCGCGCTCACGAGCGCACTGGCGCTACCGGTATTGATGGGTGCCGATGGCAGCCTGATTGCCACGATTGCACCAAAGGCAGCGACGACGCCAGTCGCCGTCGAGCTTGCCACCCGGCTTGGCGGTGTGCCTGGATTAACAGCCGTAATCGTGATTTCGTCTGGGATATTCGGCGCAGCTTTCGGCCCATTCCTCCTCGAAGCCGGCGGCGTAAGGGACGAGCGCGCCAAGGGGTTTGCGCTTGGCATGGGGGCGAGTGCCATCGGGAC
>NZ_JBHTKR010000017.1:0-1910 GCF_042678485.1 Seohaeicola saemankumensis
ATCGCGGCATCGCCTTTCCTGTCTGGCAGGCTCAACCCGCCAGACGGCCGTTGGAACGCCTCGGGTTGTGACATGACGTCAAGCGCGGAACTGATAGACGTTTGCAAACTTTTGTCCACGCAGGGATGGATCGCACGCATTCGTCCGATGCGGTCAAGCTGGATGAAGCGGCCGCTGTCCAGATGATCCACGGCGCGGTCGTTCATCTCGATCACGCGCCGGTCCGGGCCGATCAGCAGCACCGGCTTGGGGATCCGGTTGATCAGATTGCGGTGTTGTTCGGACCGAACATTCAATTCGTTCTGGAAAGCAAAGGCGCGCTGCAGATGCGGGAAAAGCTGGTTTAAAAAGCCCTTTACGTCATCGAAACCGTCCCGTTCGGCCCTGCGTGTGAAGCCCAGCCATGTCCATTTGCCCTCGCCAAAGGCAAGCAGGGCACCGATCGTTGCGTGACAGCCCTGCGGCCTTACCCATTCGCTGTAGTATGCAGAGTTGTAGAAATCCGGCGGATCGATCTCGTTGCCATGGAACCGTCCCATCGGCTCTGCGGCAAGTGTGCCGACCCATGGGTTTTGTCCAAGGTGTTGTAAGTCATAGTTTTCGCGATAGGCCGGATCGAAACCAAAACTGCCCATTGTGTCGGTAGTGCCTGCAAGGATGTCCTCGGTGACCATGTCGCCCGCATCCGCCGCGATAAGCCTTCCCAGCTCCGATACAACGCGCTGGAAACCATCATGTGCCGCGACTGCTTCGTAACAGAGGTCTATGGCATGCAGAAGGTCGTCTTGCTGTAGCATCACATCCGATCAGGGTTCGTCGGCAAACGACTGGTGATCAAGGGAAACCGATACCCATCACATGCTATTGCAAAGTTGACGTAGGGGCAACCTTAGGGTCAATCCTTTTCAAGGCTTGGGCCGTCGGCTGGGGCAGACCATTCGGACAAAAAGACCACCCTCAACCTGGAGGGAACAATCTCGATTCATCTGCGAGTGTTGGCTGGGGCGGTAGGATTCGAACCTACGGTACACGACGGCCAACACTGATGCCTTCGCTGCAATGCTCTGGCATGAGAGCAGGGGGGTGAAAGTCGGTCGTTGGGGCAACGACTGGGGCGACGGCTGGTCAGGTTGAAGGGCTGCTGTGCGGACGAGACACTCTGTTCGCTCAAGATTTCGCGTGTCTACTTAGATTCCAGTCGCTATTTTGAACCGGTCGTCGCGGCTCTGTCAGAGCGGTCTCGCCGACACGCAAGGAATATTCCATGGCCAGAACCTTCGAACGCCTCGTAGAGCAACAAATTCAGAAAGCCCTTGCGGAGGGCAAACTGCGCGGGCTCGAAGGGGAGGGGAAGCCGCTACCTGACCGTTCTGGCGAGGCTTTCACAGACATGGCCACGGCAGTTGCTGTTCGGATAATGGCTGAAGCAGGAGCGATGCCGGAGGAATTCAAAATCAAGAAGCTGCTGGAAGCGGCCAAGACCAGCTACAGGGAGGCAGAGGGCGACGAGGCAAGGCTTGTTGCGATGGCTTTGATCGCCGAGCTTGAACAGCGCTATAACATTGCCGTGGAAGCAAGGCGGCGATTTCTGGGGTCATAGCCCGCAGTGACTTTATCGCTTTGTTTTGCTGGTAGCGTGACTATAGCCAATGCGTGTGCCCAGAGTAGCTATCTGGTAAACCCCGACCAGTCCGTCACCTCCACCGCCATCCATCCCCGATCACCCTGGACAGTCCTGAGTGCGACCGCCTCGCCGGTCTCTAGGCTGGCTATCCCGGCAGCACGTAGAACCTCGACGTGGAGGAATACGTCGTCAGCCAAGCCGAACACGTTCGCAAACCCTATGCCCTTCACCTGATCGTACCACTTCACCCTCGCGGGCTGGTAAGGCAGGGCTTGCAAGGCTTCAG
>NZ_JBHTKR010000018.1:0-1468 GCF_042678485.1 Seohaeicola saemankumensis
GGCTATGAGGGCAATCCCGAAGCGAATGAGAAGAATTTCTTCGAGGCCGAGGGCAAGCGCTGGTTCCGCACCGGGGATCAGGGCCAGTTCGACGCCGACGGGTTCCTGTCCCTGACGGGTCGCCTGAAAGAGATCATCAACCGCGGCGGAGAAAAGATCAGCCCGCTTGAGGTGGACGGTGTATTGTCCGATCATCCCGCCATCGCGCAGGTCGTGACCTTCGCCATACCGCATGCGAAACTGGGCGAAGAGGTGGGCGCGGCCGTGGTGCTGAAGGAAGGCATGGACGCCACCGAGCGCGACATCCGCGATTTCGCAAGCGAACGGCTGGCGGCGTTCAAGGTGCCGCGCAAGATCCTGATCCTGGACGAAATTCCCAAGGGCGCGACCGGCAAGCTGCAACGCATCGGCCTGGCCGAGAAACTGGGACTGGTGGAACAGGCATGAAGATCTGCATCTTTGGCGCGGGCGCGATCGGCGGCTACATGGGCGCGAAACTGGCCGAGGCCGGGGCCGATGTCAGCCTGGTGGCGCGCGGCCCGCATCTGGCGGCGATGCAGGCCAATGGCCTGACGCTGATCGAGGACGGCGAGACGAAAACCTATCCGGTGAACGCATCCGATGATCCCGCGGCCCTGGGGCATCAGGACTATGTGATCGTCACCCTCAAGGCGCATTCCGTGCCGCCGGTCGTGGCGAAGATGCAGCCCCTGATCGGGCCCGACACGACCATCGTATCGGGCGTGAACGGGGTGCCGTGGTGGTATTTCCACAAGATCGGCGGCGCGCTGGAAGGCACGCGGCTGGCCTCGGTCGATCCGGGCTGCGCGCAATGGAACGGCTTTGGCCCCGATCGCGTTCTGGGCTGCGTGGTCTACCCGGCGGCCGAGGTGATCGAACCCGGCGTGGTCAAGCATATCGAGGGCAACCGCTTTTCTCTGGGCGAGCCTGACGGGTCGAAATCAGAGCGCGCCACGCGCCTGTCAGAGGCGCTGTCAAAGGCCGGGCTGAAGGCCCCCGTCCGCCCGAAGATCCGCGACGAGATCTGGGTGAAACTCTGGGGCAACCTGTCGTTCAACCCGATTTCGGCGCTGACCCATGCCACGCTGGATGTGCTGTGCACCGATCCCGGCACGCGGGAGGTGGCGCGCAACATGATGCTGGAAGCGCAGGAGATCGCGGAAAAGCTGGGCGTCAAATTCCCCATCGACGTGGATCGCCGCATCCAGGGCGGCGCGGATGTCGGCGCGCACCGCACATCCATGTTGCAGGATCTGGATGCCGGGCGGCCCATGGAAATCGACGCGCTCGTCGGCTCGGTCCGGGAGCTGGGACGCGTGACGGATACGCCGACACCCACGATCGACACGGTGCTTGCCCTGATAACCCTGCGCGCCAAGGTGGCCGGTCTTTACGGCGGTTGACGGGGGACGCGTCCGGCAAGCAAAGCATCAGGCAGCCGCCGAAA
>NZ_JBHTKR010000019.1:0-961 GCF_042678485.1 Seohaeicola saemankumensis
CTTCTTATCGCAACTACCGCGCTGGTCGCCACCGCTGGTGTTGCAGTCGCAGACGTCAAGATCTCCGGCTACGCACGCTTCGGCGCAGTGTACAACGACAACGGTGTAAACCCCGATGACGTGAACACCGCAAGCCGTCTGCGTATCCAGATGGACCTGACCACCGAGACCGATGGCGGCCTGACCCTGGGCGCGCGTCAGCGTTTCCAGACTGAAGAAAACGCAGCCAACGCTGGCGGCAACCAGGCGCGTTTCTACGCAACCGCCGGTGGCCTGACCATCGCAGTCGGCAACATCCTGGGTGTGATCGAAGCTGCTCCGAACCTGTATCTGCCGACCAAATCGGCTGGCATGGGCCTGGAAGGTAACGGCTTTGCTTCGCTGGCAGCCAACACCTATGCAAACGGCGGCGCATTCGGCTGGACCGCGTACCAGTCGGCTGGCGCGGGCGCACAAGACGGCGTTGAAGTTCTGTACAGCATGAACGGCATCGGCCTGCACGCACACAGCACCGACACTTCGTACGGTCTGGGCGCAAACTACAAGTTCGCTGACTACACTGTTGCAGTCGCTTACGAAGAGTGGAACGAAGGCGCACGCGACGGCGACAGCATCCTGTTCGCATCGCTGGGCGGTAGCTTCGGCGCGTTCGACGCAGCTCTGTCCTATGCTGACACCGAGTACGGTGCGGTTGACTCCGAGAAAGTCTCGCTGCGCGCTGGCTACAAAGCCAACGACGCGCTGTATGTCTACGGCTTCGTTGCTGACGAAGACACCGTCGACACCGCATACGGCCTGGGTGCATCCTACGGTCTGGGCGGCGGCGCTTCGGTCGAAGGTGGCTGGACCTCCAACCAGAACGGCGACAACATCGTGTCCGCTGGTATCTTCTTCTCGTTCTGATCCAGAACAAGCAGTTGAACAAGGAAGGGCAGGTCTTCGGACCTGCCCTTTTCTTTTG
>NZ_JBHTKR010000020.1:0-813 GCF_042678485.1 Seohaeicola saemankumensis
GCGTTCGAAGAACGGCCTCGGCCGATTGTGTGTCAGGCGACCTCGATCAGCGGATCGCGGCCGTCCCAGGTGCCAGTATGCCGGAGGAGCCGCGTGCGCGTATAGGAGGTGCGATCCGCCAGGCGTTCCGCTTTCTGCCGGTCAAGCTGCGACCGGTGCATTCCTGGCCCATACGCGCCGGCGCGCAGGGCATCGTCGCTTCGCCAGAGGGAGAAGGTCATGCCGTCTGTGCCGGTTGCGAAGTTCCCATTGACGATATTGCCGTCTATCTCGTCGTACCATGCGCGGACTCTGTCCACGTTTTCGCGGAAGTCGCGCATGCGCTCCGTCTGTTCGGGCCCCATGTCGTCATAGCCTGCCGATGTCAAAACGGCCGCAGGTCCGCCCGGATCTGCCTCCGCCACAGCAAGTGTCGCGTTGGCTGCGGATAGCCATCGACAGTCGCCTGAAAAGCGGATGGCACGCAACAGGCAATGGAACGCTTCCCCATGTGCCGGAACGTCCGGAAACTGCGCCGAAGGATCGTCCAGCACGCGATCCGCCGCGGCTAGATCCGCGAAAAACCCAGCCCCGGCCCAGGAGCGGCCGCATCCGGTCCGTAGCCCATCGGGTCCGATCGGGCTGTCGGGACCAAAATGCCACCACGCCGCGCCCTCTGGCGCGGGAAGCGTCAGAGCGCCGGTGGCCTGTTCAGAATCGAAGAACCAGCGATGAAATGTAATCCAGCCGACTTCGACCATGCCAAGACCCTCCGCATTCTCGTGAAGTTGATAATACGCTTCCTGCAAAGTCAAATACTTCGACCCAGTCGCT